>SYOX01000077.1 GCA_005804885.1 Pseudomonadota bacterium | reverse complement strand
GCCGCCGCACTTCTGGGCCCTGGCCCTCTACAAGCGCCTCGATTACAGCCGGGCGGGGGTGCCGATGCTGCCCGTGGTCAGCGGCGAGGCGGTCACGAAGCGCCAGATCATGCTCTACACCGTGCTCCTGATGCCGGTGACGGTGTCGCTGGCCTTCGCTGGCATGGGGATCATCTATCTGGTCGCCGCGATCGTGCTGGGCCTGATGTTCTGCTTCTGCTCGGCCAAGATCCTCACGACCGAGGGCGATCTGTGGCCCAAGCGCACCTTCGCCTACTCGATCATCTACCTCGGGCTGCTCTTCGGCGCCATGTCGCTCGACAGCCTCCTGGTCGAGCCGCTCCTGACGCCCGCAGGCCCGATCCTTGAGATTGTCCCGGTCGTCTCCACCGCCCTTGATCCGCTCGCGGCGCTCGGCGCGACCCCCTGAACTCCAGGAGAGGCCGATGAGGGCGGCAGCCGCGCAGCTTCGGGAGACCGACTTGAGGGCCGCCTTCCAGGACCTGTGCGAGGTCTTCCCCCGAGGCGTCTTCTACCGCCGAGGCAGCTTCATCGCCTTCAGCGCCGAGCGCCGTCGCCAATGGCTCGACGCCCGCGCCGCCCTCTGCCCTGGCCTGGACGCCTTCGTCGAGGCCCTGACCGACGGGCTGGAGAGCAAGTGGTTCCTCGGCGACGCCCCCGCCGCGGCCTCGGATCGCGTCGGCGACATGAACCGCTTTCGCCAGCTCCTCGGGGCGCTCTTCCTCGGCCTGGAGGCGCTTGAAGAGGGCGTCGAGGCCGAAGAGGCGCTGGAGCGGTGGTTCGCGCCCGCGCCCTGCTGGCTGCTGGCGGGCTTTGACCCGGCCCACGTCGCCCGCCTCAACCCCCCGCTGGCCCGCCGCGCCGTCCTGAGCGCCCCGCCGCCCGGGCTCTCGCCCGAGAGCCCCGAGGCCCACCCGGCGATCGCCGCCGGGCCCGCGCTTCGCCCGCTCCTGCGCCGCCGCCACCTCCTCTTCTGGTACGATGACGACGCCCGCGCCCGCTTCACCTCGCCCGGCCCCGAGGGCTTCCCCGACGCCCTGGCCCTCAAGCTCGACCACGCCGACGCCCAGGCCGATCAAGAGGTCGAGGCCCTGGCCCTGGCCCTGCGAGCCCGCTCCCCGCACGACGTCAACGCCCTGATCTTCCACCTGCTGGCCTGGATCTCCTGGTCCGAGCCCGTCGAGCGCAGCCCAGGTCGCCCCAACCCCGGCTTCGAACCCCTGCGCCACTTCGTCGATCAGCTCTGCCGACAGAAGGCCCGCTGGGTCGCCGCGCGCCTGCCCGCCAGCGCGCCCCGCGACGAAGATGAGATCGCCCTGGAGATGATCGCCGAGATCATCCTGATGTGTCAGGCCGACCGCTTCCGCGCCGTGATCAACCTCAGCGCCAGCCTCCGGGCCGCCCTCGACCGCCTCGCCAAGACCCGACTGGAGGCCGCCCGCGCCGCCGCCGTCGAAGAAGGGCGCCTCGGCGGCGGCGCGCCGCTGGACTGGCTCGTGGCCCGCTTCGCCGCCGAGGACCGCGAGCGCCTCCACAAGATCGACGAGGCCCAGACCCAGGCCGAGCTGCGCGCCGCCCTCACCCGGATCTGGGCCGGCCTGCGCGACAAGCTCGCCGACCTCCTCGAAGAGGACCCCGCCCGCGTCCGACTCCCCGAGCCGCTGCTCGCCCAGATCCTCACCGATCTCCCGGCTCTGATCGTCGCCCTGGATCGCGCCGAGCCCGACACCCTGGTGCGCTGGTACTGGCTCGAAGCCCTCGGCCTCGACGAGGCGGCCCTCCTGGCGGAGTTGCGCCTGCGCGCCCTCTGGCTCGGCGACGACGAGAACCGACGCTGGCTCGCGGCCCTCCAGCGCGCGCCGACCCTGGGCGACCAGCGCCGCGCCCTCGGCGACGCCCTCAAGGACAGCCTCCTGGAGTGGATATGATCGCCCGCGCCCAGCTCCGCACCAGGCCAAACCTAATGGGTCCAGCGGCCACATCCTCATCCGGAGAGGCCAAGTGCACAGGGAGCGCGCCGTGACTTCTTGCCCACTGACCCCCGACGATCTCTACGCCCTGATCGACGACTCCTTCAGCGACGAGGACGCCGCCGTCCTGCTGGCCCAGGTCGACCAGTGCCTCGAATGCTCCCGCGCGATGGCCCTGATCGAGCTTGAGTACCGCGACCAGATCCTCGCCTACCTCACAGGCCACGACGTCGGCCTGCCGCCCCCCTCGCGCTTCGTCCAGGGCACCCTGGCCGTCCTCAAGGCCCGGCTGGGTGTCTCCGAAGAGGCCGCCGATATCGCCCCCGTCCCGCTCGCCGTCCAGCAGGTCCTCATGGACCACCTCCCCGACGCGATCGCCGCCGCCTCCCCAGCCGCCGCCGCGCGGCGCGCCCGCCGAGAGGACGAGGAGCCCGCCTGAGCGCTTCAGAAGCTATTCGGAAACTCCAGACCGTCGTTGTGGGGGTCCAAAGAGGCCATCTGCGGCTCGGCGCTGCCTCGGGCGCGGCGCTGCCTCGGACGGGGCGCTGCCTCGGACGGGGCGCTGCCCCAGTCCTTCCTCGTCCAATCCACATCTGACCCCTTTCGCCCTCCCACAACTCGATCTTTCATTTCCGAATGGCTTCTCAGGACCGCGCGGTGGAGCAGGCTCTGCTCCTGGGGCGAGCGGGCACCGTCGCCTCGCCGGTCTCGGTGTGCCCCAGAGGGGCCTCCACGGGCGACCGTCCCGGCCAGGGCCGCCCTCGAGGGTGGCCCTGGCCAGGACGGTCGCTTCCCGAGACCCCCTCAAGGGTGACTCCGGCTCGGACGGTCGGCTCCGAGACACCCTCAAGGGGCGGGGGGGTGGGGACATGTGACCCCATGGTGCCCCCTCAAGGGTCGAACCGGCTCGAAGGGTCGGCTCCTGGACACCCTCAAGGGCAGCTTTGATGAGGACATGTGACCCCATGGTGCCCCCTCAAGGGTCTATTTCTGGCGAAGAGCGGGCAGAAGTTGACCCTCGAGGGTCAGCTTCTGCTGGCGTGCGGGGCGAATCGCGCCTCAGAGGGGCGGCTTGTGCTGACCGGTGGTGGGGATCGACCCCTTGGAGGGCGAGGTGTGTGGACGGTAGGGCGGGGGGGGTGCCAGCGAGGCTGTTTCAGCGGGCGACGAAGTCGCCGTCGATGACGTCGACGGTGATGGTGAGGGGTTCGGGGCCGGAGGGGTGGATGCCGAGGTTGGCGACGGCCTGGATGACGCCCTGTTCGATGGCGCGGCGGGTGGCGCGGGCGCCGTCGATGGGGGAGGATCCGGCCTCGATGAGTGCGGCGTAGGCGGCGTCGGTCAGGGTCAGGGAGGCGCCGCGGGCGGCGATCTGTCGCCGCCAGGTCTCCAGGAGTTTGTCGGCGGTCAGGCGCAGGGCGTCGGGATCGAGGGGGCGAAAGGCGATGAGGCGGTCGACGTGGTGGAAGAGCTCGGGGGGGAGGCGCTTGCGGGCCTCGCGGTCGGCGCGGCGGGCCTGGGCTTCGCGGCGGCGGGCTTCGGCGGTGTTGGGGCTGCGTGGGTCGGGGTCGTCGGGCGGGGTGGGGCCGATGCCGGCGTTGGCGCGATCGGGGGGGAGTGTCATGGTCATGAAGATGAGGGCGTTGGAGAAGTCGACGAGGCGGCCGTGGGTGTCGGTCAGGTGTCCGCGGTCGAAGATCTGGAGCAGGAGCTTGAGGGCGTCGGGGTGGGCCTGATCGACGGCGTCGAGGAGGAGGACGCAGTAGGGGTTTTGTCGGACGGGCTCGGTCAGGGCGCCGCCTTGTTCGAAGCCGGCGTAGCCGGGTGCGGCGCCGAGGAGGCGGGAGACGTGGGAGGGGTCGGCGAACTCGGCCATGTCGAGGTTGACGAAGCGCTCGCGGCGCTGGCCGAACATGGCGTGTGCGACGGTGCGTGCCAGTGCGGTCTTGCCGGTGCCGGAGGGGCCGACGAGGAGGAAGACGCCGTCGGGGCGCTGAGGGTCGGTGAGGCCCTGAGCGGCGCGGGCGACGATGTCGGAGACGGCGTCGATGGCCTCGGGTTGTCCGAAGATCCCGGCCTGGAGGGCGGCGCGGACCTCGGCGACGAGGGCGTCGTCGCGAGACAGGACGCGGTCGACGGGGAGCTTGCAGCGGCGCGCGACGATCTCGGCGACGATGGTGGGGGTCAGGGCGAGGCGCTCGGGGCTTGGGGTGGTCCTGGTGGGGTCCTTCCAGTGCTGCGTGTCGTGGTGGAGGCACATCATGTGGGCGCAGGCTTCGTGGAGGAGGTCGAGGCTGCGGGCGGGCTGTCGTTTGTCGGGGAGGAATCGCGAGGCGAGGTCGACGGCGGCGTGGAGGGCGTCGAGGCCGATGACGAGGCGGTAGTGTTCGGCCAACTGGGGTCGGAGTTCGGTGAGGATGGCGAGGGTGGTGGCGGCGTCGGGTTCGTCGATCTGGACGCGTTCCCAGCGGCGCATGATGGCGGGGTCTTTTTCGAGGAAGCGGGCGCACTCGTGGGGTGTGGTGGCGCCGATGAGGCGGAGTTCGCCGCGGCTCATGGCGGGCTTGAAGAGGTTTCCGGCGTCGAGGCCGCCGGATTGGGTGGCGCCGGCGCCCATCATGAGGTGGATCTCGTCGATGAAGAGGACGACGGAGGAGCGGTGTTGTCGGGCTTCGGCCAGGAGGGTCTGGACGCGCTCTTCGAACTGTCCGCGCAGGCCGGTGTCGGCGACGAGGGCGCCCATGGGGACCTCGATGATCCGGGTGTGTCCGAGGCGGAGGCCGAGGACGCCGGGCAGAGCGCGGTGTGCGATGGTCTGGGCGAGGGCTTCGACGGCGGCGGTCTTGCCGACGCCGGGTTCGCCGACGAGGAGGACGGCGCCCTTGTCCATCCTCAGGAGGCCCTGGCAGAGCTTGAGGACGTGGGCGTGCATGCCGACGACGTGGGGCAGGGAGCCGGCGCGGGCGAGCGCGGTGAGGTCCTTGCCGACGGCGTCGAGGAAGGGGGTTGTGGAGGGTGTGCGGGTGTGTGGCGGGGGTTGAGGTGAAGGGGGCGTGAGGATGGGGGGGGTGGAGGGCGGTGGTTGTCCGAGGCGCTCGCAGACCTCGGAGGCCAGTGTGCGGTCGACGGCGAGGCGTGTCAGGAGGTCGAGGAGGGGTCCGTGGTCGTCGGCGACGATGGCCCAGAGGACGTGGACGGGTTCGACGGCTGTACAGCGGGAGGCTCGGGCGAGGCGGTCTGCGAGGGTGTGAACGGCCTTGCAGTGGTCGTCGCGGTGGTAGGTGCGGGTCTGGAGGGCGAGGTCGGGGCCGCGGCCGAGGAGGGCGAGTGCGGCGCGCAGGAGGGCGTCGGGGTCGAGGCGTGCGTCGGCCAGGGCGCGCAGGAGGGTCTGTCGCTCGGCGTGCAGGAGTGCGCGCTGCGGGGGGGGCAGGGAGAGGCGCTCGGAGAGGAGGTCGAGGTTCTGGGGGTCGAGGAGGGCGAGCTCGCAGAGCGCGACGAGGAGGTGTTCGGGGCGGACCTCGCGGTGCTGGGTGCGGCGCGCGGCCTCCATGGACAGGAGGCGCAGGGTGATGGAGCCGGCGCTGGAGGCGTCCACGGCGGACCTCGGGGGGTCAGGGGCGCGTCGCGGGTCGGGGTGCTGGGCGGCCCGCGAGGGCTGGTTGGGATCAGCGCGACATCGTGAGGTTCGAGTCCTTGTGGGCGACCTCGACGACGACGACGGAGATGTTGTCCATGGCCAGATCGCGCAGCGCCAGCCGGGCCAGCTCGCGGACGGCGACCTGGGGGTCCGAGGCCGCGTTGAGCGCGGCGGCGATGGTGTCGTCGTCGAGTTCGCCGTAGAGGCCGTCGCTCATCAGGATGAGCTTGTCGCCCGCGCACAGCTGGATGGTGGCGCAGAGGGCCTCGGCTTCAAGGTCGAGCTGGCCGGGTCGGGGCTGATCCAGGGCGCCGTGTGGAAGGCGGGTGTGTTCGAGGAGCAGGTCGTCGCCGAGATCCGCGTCGCGGTCGAGCTCGCCGCGCTCGTCATCCTGGGGTCGCGGGGGCGGCGTGGCCAGGTGGGGGACGAGGGCGGGGTCGAAGGCGTCAACCCAGGACATGGGGGTCTCGGCGCTGGTGCCGAGGTATCGCGAGATGCGGCGCTCGTCGCCGTGGGCGTCGACCGGATCTTTACCCGTCATGAGGCGCAGGGCCTCCTTGACGTTGGAGAGGTTGTGGTCGCGGGTCAGGGGGGTCAGGGCGGCGTCGCGCAGCAGGTAGGCCCGCGAGTCTCCGACGTGGCCGATCCCGAGCCTGTCGCCTGCGATGACCGCGCCGGTGAAGGTCGTCGCGCCGCGGTTCTCGCCGGGGTCGGCCTCGCCGACGATGGCCAGGTGCTGGGCGGCGAGCTTGACGACGGTGCGGGCCACGACGCTGGCGTTGAGCTTGAGCGATTCGAAGTCGTAGGCGCCGACGGCCTGGTGGAAGCCCTGCAAGGAGGCGAAGACCGAAGCCTGGCTGGCGCGCTCGCCGTGCTCCTCGCCGCCGACGCCGTCGGCCACGCAGTAGAAGCCGAGGTGGCGGGTCTGGCCGTGGTAGATGACGCAGGTCTCGGTGAAGCCGCAGCTGTCTTGATCGGTGCGGCGCAGCGGGAAGTTGCCCGCGGTGCTGAGCATGGCGGTGTGGTAGGTCAGCGAGGGGGCGAGCTCGGCCTGGAGCTGGAGCAGGCCGTGGAGCAGCTCGTCGGCGCTGGTGTAGCCGAAGGGGGCCTCGGCGACCATCGTGCCGACGAGGACCTGGGAGAGGCCAGGGCGGGCCAGCCCGGCGTCGACGAGGACCTGGGCGTCGTCGAGCACGCGGGCGAAGATCCCCTTGGCCCTGCCGCTGTCCGAGGAGGTCGCCGCCTCAAAGAGCAAGCGCCCGATGGAGGCGATGTCCCGCTGTCGCTCGATGGTGGCCTGGACCTCGTTGAGCGGGAGCAGCTGGACGAGCGATCCGAAGTGGGCCAGCGCCACCCGCCGCTGGGCGGGGTTGATGCGCAGCTGCTCCAGGCGCAAGCCGCCGAGGGCCAGGCCCTGGTTGTGGAACCAGCGCACGGCGCTGGTGATCCACACGAGCATGTCGGTGGCGACCTCCAGGTCCAGCGCCCGCCAGATGCCTGGAGAGTCCAGCGCCTCGGTCCCGGTCAGGTGCTCGGAGGTCAACAGGATGCCGTCGCGGCCGATCTGGAGGTAATCGACGATCTGGGGAAGGACGCCCTCGACCACGTCGGCGTCGATCAGCTCCAGCGCCCTGGAGAGCACCCGCGCCGTGTCGCTCTGGGCGCCCTCGCCGACGTACATCAGCCGCTCCCGCTCGGCCTGCCCGTCGCCGACCCCCTGGATGCTGACCCCGACGTGGAAGAGGCGCAGCGCGCCGGCCTTGAGGAGCGAGGGCGGCGTGAGCTCCCTGTAGATCCGCAAGCGCAGGCCCTCGACCTCGCAGGTGAGCCCCGAGGGGTCCATGTGGCGCTGGAGCACCTCCGGCAGCGCAGAGGCGGGGACCTCGGCCGCGGCGCTCAGATCGCGGCTCATCGGTTGCCTCCAAAGTCGGTGGTGTCGGGATCGTCGTCGAGTTCGAAGAGCTCGCCCATCGAGGCCGAGCCCATGAAGGTCAGGAGCACATTGCCGAGGCCGACCTCGTCGCCGGTCATCAGCTGGTGGGTCTGCTGAAGCGGCGGCTGCCGGTTGATGAAGATCGGCGCCCTGCCCGTCGGCTCGACGTACCATCGCCCGCCGTCGAGCAGGAAGCGCGCGTGCTGGCGGCCGAGGTAGACCCGCTCGGCGTCCGGCAGCGCGCTCAGGTCGCAGTCCACCTCCCCGGTCAAGGGCGAGCTGCGCCCGAAGGTCATCGAGGGCGGGCTCAAGGGGATGTTGATCCCGGTGGTGGCGCCGTCGCGCTTGAGCCGAAGGCAAGGGGGCAGGGGGCGCTCGGCGGCCGGGTTCTTGTCCGCGTCTCGGCCGTAATTGACCTTGAAGTGCACGTCCCCGACCGTCAACACGGCGCCGTCCTTGAGGCGCGCGCCGCCCGCGGACAACATCACCCCGTCAAGCTCGGTGGGGTAGAACATCGTCATCGGCTCGATCCACCAGCCGTCCGAGTCCCGCCCGATCCGCAGGTGCGGCAGCCCCACGCGCAGCCGCTCGTGCTCGGGCAGCACGCCCAGATCGATGTCCACCGGCCCCGTCTCCGGCGCGTAGCGCCCCAGCGTGACGGCCGTGCCCCGGATCGAGAAGATCCGCCCCGAGATCGCCCCCGCGCGCATCAGCGACAGCTCCAGCAACGCAGGGACCCGGTGCGGAGCGCTCAGATCGTAGAGCCAGGGGTGCGACCACCCCTGGAGGCGATCCGGCTCCGGCTCGATCAAGGTGCTCTGAGGGAGGATCGGTGAAAGATCAAAAGGATGCAAGACTATGACTCTCCTGAACAGCCTGAGACAGCCTACCACAGCGCGCCCCCGAAAGGGAGCGGATCATCTGCGACAATATCCCAGCCTGAAGCCCCTGACCACGGGCGTACAGAGCTGCGGTATTCCGCCGCACGCTCCGAAGTCGTCCACCGCGCACAGCCGCTGGCACGATCCCTCGATGCACCAGTGCCCCGCCACGCACCCGGCCACTCGCCCGCACGCCGCGCCCGCAGGCGCCTGACCCTGGAGCCCGCAGAAGGCCGCCCCCTCCGCGGACAGGAAGCAGGCCTGCCCCTGCGGGCAGCCCGCGTTCGTCAACCCGTCGCAAGAGGCCGTCGCCGCCCGGCATATCCCGCGCCCGTCGCACCCAAGGCCGCCGCCGCAGTCCGCGTCCAGGCCGCAGCGCAGGTGGCAGACCCCCCCCGAGGCCCCCTCCAGCGGGTAGCAGGCCGTCTGCGCCCGCGCGCACGAGTCCGGGTTGGCCACGTCGCACCCCGACAGGCACGCCGCAGGGCCCTGGACCGAGGGCACGCAGCGCCCCTCGCCTTGACCCCCGCACGCCGCGCCGACCCCCGCCCCCTCCTCGCAGGATCCCTGACAGTAGCCGCCCGGAAAGCCCCCGTTGCACGCCGCGCCCGTGGCGCAATCCTCGGCCTCCTTGCAAGCCGCGCCGAGCGCCGCGGAGTCGTCGCAGCCCTCCACGCAGGGCGCGCTCAAGGTCGGCTCCTGCGGCACGCAGCTGCTCGCCGCGCTCAAGAAGAGCAGCCCGCACGCCAGCCCAAGCCCCCCCAGCCGCCCCCGATGTCGTCTCGCCATCCTGGCCTCGCTCCAGCTCGATCCCGACCCCATCGTCGCGCCCAGGGCGCCCCCTGGCCAGAAAATCGCGCCTACTCCTTGAGCCCCCCATAGAGGTTCTGGAGCTGCTCCCACCAGCGAAGGTTGTTCTCGACGTAGACCGTCAGCAGCTCGACCGAAGCCGCCATCCGGATCACGTCATGCGGCGACACCCCGATGTTGTACTCCACCCGGGAGTAGATCTCCGCCGCCTCGATCACCCCCGTCGGCGCCGACCCGAAGCGCTGGCTCAAGGTCGCGTGCGCCCGCTCGGCGAGGTGCTTGACCGACTCGGTGGGCCGAGGCTCCATCCCCACGTCGTGCAGCGCGATCAGCGCTCGCCGCCACATGTCCTGGATGCGCTGCGTCGGCGGCACGGGCCACGCTGGCCTCTCCAGGTGCCTCATGACCGCCATCCTGCGCATCGGCCTCCAGAAGACGAAGTAGATCAACACCAGCCCGACCAGGAGCATGATCAAGAGCATCAAGAGGTTGGCGCCCTGCTGGGCGACCTGCCTGACCCCCTCGCTCACCTTGTCCATGTCCGCGTTGTCCATGGGGTTCTCCGAGGAGTCCCCCTCCCCCTGGCCGCCCTCTCCGCCCCGCTGCTCGCCCTGGCCCTGGCCCTGGCCGCCCTTGCCCTCCTTCCCCTCCTCCTCGTCCGCCGTGCGGAAGAGGTAGGGGGCGGCGGCGGCCGTCCCGACGGTCAAGGCCACCCCGAGCAGCGCGATCACCCCCCAGGTCATCCAGGAGATCCGCGCGCGAGGGTTGTAATTGGCGCTGGCCTGGACCGACGACATCCGCGCCGCGTCCTGCCAGAGGCTCAAGGACTGGGCCTGGCGCGCGACGAGGTAGATCAAGAAGAGCAGCAGCGCCCCGGCGATGATCGCCAGGTTGAAGAGGTCCCAGACCGCGAACTTGTTGCCCCCGTGCCAGCTGCCCAGCTTCTTCGCGTCGGTGTTGATCAACACCAGCGAGGCCGACACCGCGTACATCACGGGCACCCAGGCCCCGAAGATCTCCGTCCGGCTGCGGACGGCGAAGAAGCCGCTGGCCAGCGTGAAGGGCGCCATGAACCAGACGATGACCGTCAAGCCGTTGGCCATCGGGATCAGCAGCAAGACCTGGATCCAGCAGCCCAGCGAGGCCAGCATCAGCACGATGAACAACCTCGGCCGCAAGAAGCCCAGCGCGTGGCCGGCCAGCTGCCCGACGACCGTGACCATCACGAGCTGGCCCAGCAGCAGGAACATCTCCCCGCCCGCGCCGCCCCTGATCAGGAGCACCGCGCTGAAGGCCGCCAGCCCGAAGAAGGTCATCACCCAGTAGGCCAGCAGCGCCGGCCCGAAGGTCTTGACCCGATGCCAGAGCCCCTCCATCCTCTCCCCCCTCTTCAGCGCGCCGGGTGATGGTCAGCCGTGGTCGAGCCCGTCGGCGCAGGGGGCACCTCGCGCTGCTCGCCCCCGCCGCTGCTGATCCCGATGAGCTTGTAATGGTCCGGGTGGACCTGCATCCGGTACACCACGTCCGGTCGGGCCAGCATCGCCCCGAAGGCCCGCTCGCCGGCCTTGAGCACCTCCTGGCGGATGAAGGCCCGCTTGTTGCGCCTCGCCAGCCGCCGCCGCCAGTGGTTGAAGCGCGGGCCAAACCCGTTCTCGTCGCTGCCGGCCGGGTGCGGCAGCTGCACGAACCTCAAGATCTGCTCCAGCGAGGACATCTTCGGCTTGTCCTGCCAGTTGAGCCACAGATCAAAGGTCGAGGGCTGCGGCGGCCCGATCGTGTCGGAAGGGTGCAGGTAGATCCACGTCGTCCGGCGGCCCGGCAGCGGATCCGGCGGCACCGGCTCCAGCCGGCTCGTCAGGACGATCATGAAGGCGTCCTCCGGCGTCTCGTCCTCGTCAAAGAGATCAAAGACCCCGATCTCGCTCTGCCACGCCGCTCTGGCCCCCGCGTCGAGCCACTTCGGCCGCTGACCCTTGCTGCAGTCGATGGCCTCGCGCCTCAACACCCCGTCCTCGCCTCGCAGCGCGGCCACCATCGTGACGTGCTCGCCGGCCTTGATGAGCTGGTCGGCGGTGCTGACCCAGACGTCCACCAGCGCGTCCATCAGATCGTCGATCACCTCCGTGCGGCTCAACCACGCCTTCGGCACCCAGGTGTCCAGCGAGAGCACCACCTTCTTGGCCGTAATCTCGCGCGTCTCCGGCAGCCGGACCTGGAGCTGCCCCACCCGCATCGACAGCTTCCAGTGCAGCCGCCGCGTGTCGTCCCCGGCCTGATACTCCCGAAAGCGGAAGAAGTCCTCGGTCGGGAACTTGTCCGGCCGCGTCAGGATGTCCGGCTCCTCCAGCGGCGTGCGCGGCGGCTCGATGATCTCCACCCGCGACAGGTGCGGCAGCAGCTTGAGCTGGGCCGTGGCCAGCGACGCGACGTTGATCTGCGTCAAGCCCAGCATGTCCTGATACCAGATCCGCGCCGGCCCGGCCTCGTAGGTCCCGCGCGGCGTCCGCCGCACCACGCTGCCCACGGTCGTCGACTCTCGCCCGGCCTTCGGCGGGATCACGTGCCGGACGTCCGTGTCCAGACGCTCCGGCAGCCTGTCCTCGATGGCCAGGAAGTAGCCCGGCATCACCGGCACCCGCGTCAACAGGAACTTCTCCTCGATGGGATCGCCGCAGCGCCCCACCGCCGGGTGGAACTCCCGACGGATGCCCCGCTGATCTCGCCCCATCCCCGCCTCGAAGGTCCTCACCAGGAAGGCCGACAGGAACACGCTGGCGCCCGTCACCAGGTAGAACAAGAGCAGGCTCGACACCGCCATGACCCCCAGCGAAGCCCACTTGAAGGCCAGGGACAAGAGCACGAAGACGATCCCCGAGGCGAAGACGAAGTAACCCCGCGAGGTCAACAGCTTCGTGTTCCGGTAGGCCGCGTCCAGCGCCGATCGCGCCGTCAAGGTCCCGTTGATCTTCAGGAACTTCACCTCACGGCTCGTCTTGACCACCACCCCCAGGAACTGCGCGATGAAGATCGGCGCGATCAACACGAAGGCCACCGAGCCGAGCACCCCCAGCGTCTCGGCCACCTCGCTGACCTCCAGGAAGGCCCCCGCGATGCCCCCCACCATGAAAGGCAGCACGAAGAGCATCACCCCATGAAAGAAGATCCCCCACAGCGCCTGCAAAGGGTGGACCTCTCGCTGATCGGCTCTATGGATCATCGCACCTCCTCGCCGTCGAAGCGCCCGATCCTACCTCCCGCCGGGATCGGCGTCCAGACCGCCCGATGCGCCCTCTCCTGGAGGGTCACGGGCCGTAGGTCAGCCCGATTTGCTCGATGTGAGGTCCGGTCACGAGCCGCTGCCGGGCCAGCTCGGCGCGGTACTGCCAGAAGCGGTGGCCGTCGTGGGCGCTGGAGACGGCGAGCGAGCTGACATCATAGGCGCTCTGCGAGGTGCCGTCGGGGCCGAGCCAGGGCGCCGCTTCGAGGGCCTCCAGCGTGGGCGCGGAGCGCAGGTGCAGGCGGACGCTCCCCCCAGGGCCGACCTCACCCCGCCACGACAGCACGCCACCCAGAGAAGGGCCGCCGAGGTCGATGGGCGCCGAGGTGAAGCGGGCAGGGGGCTCGAAGGCGTCGTGCTGGGGGACAAGGCCAGTCTGGGCGCCGACGGTGGGGAAGTCGGAGCGCCGCGCGGCGTCGAAGCCCAGCGGGCCGCCCCAGAAGATCGGGGAGCTGATTTCGTTCTGGTTGCGGTCGTTGAAGTTGGACACGGCGATGTCGACGAAGCCGTCGTCGTTGAAGTCCGCGGTCAAGACGCCGTTGGCGCCGAGGGTGGGCAGGGAGGGCTGCCGTCGCTGGACGTTGAAGCCGCCCGCGACGCCGGTGAAGAGCCCGAGGTCGAGGCCCTCTTGATCGGAGCGCTGGGCGACGGCGAGGTCAGGGAAGCCGTCGCGGTCGAAGTCCCCAAGGGCCGCCTCCAGAGCCCCGGCCGTGGGCAGCAGCAGGCGGCCCTGATCGCCCGGGCCATCAGGCCCGCCCAGGAGGATGACGGACGCAGGGGGCACGCTCGTATCGTCGCGGGGGATGGTGAAGATCAGGTCGAGGTGCCGGTCGCCGTTGACGTCGCCGGCGGCGACCCCGTTGGCGCCCAGGGCGTCGAGCTGGCGCGTGCTGGAGGTGCTGAAGCCCCCCGGAGAGCCCCAGTAGAGGATGGAGGGGACCGCGGTGGATTCGCCGTCGTAGTGGTTGGCGAAGACGACGTCGAGCCAGCCGTCGCTGTTGAGGTCCGCGATGGCGTTGTTGGCCGCGCCGATCGTCGGCAGCTCGGTGGGCGGGGCGGCGTTGAAGCCGCCCTCCGAACCCCAGTAGATCAGAGAGTTCAGGTGGTGGTTCGGGCCGGGGACGTAGTGGCTGGAGATGACCAGATCGAGCCAGCCGTCCCGGTTCAGATCCGCGAAAGAGCACGCCCCCGCGCCCCGCGTCTCAAGCTCCACGGCGCGCCCGATGGAGAAGACCTCGTCTTGGGAGGAGCCCAGGTAGAGGCTCGATCGGGTCATGAAGATGTCGCCATCTCGATGTCGGACCAGGAAGAGATCGGGGAGGCCGTCCTCGTCAAAGTCCGCGGCGCAGGCTGAGTTCCTGCCGCCGCCCGGCAGCACGGTGCGGCGGTCGGCGACGGGGCCAGCCCGGTCGCCCCAGTAGATGAAGGTCGGGGCGATCAACTCGGCGCCGTTGGCGTACCCGACAAAGACGAGGTCGAGATCCCCGTCCACGTTGAGGTCGAGCGTCGGGGCGAGCCGCAGGTGGCCCTGCCTGGCGCTGGCGTGAAGGTGTGCCCCTTCGAAGCGGCCCGAGCCAAAGTCCTCGAAGCCCTCTTCGAAGTACTGGCGGTTGCAGACGGGCGTCCAGTCCTCAGGGTCGAAGCCAGGCGCGCAGGCCCCGCAGCCGTCCTCGGAGCGCTGCCCCGCCTCGAAGCGCTGGCCCGCGATGAGGCAGCCCTGGCCAGGATCGACGTCCAGCGGATCGACGTCCTGCGGCTCGATGGGGGCGTCCTCCTGTCCCGCGTCGACCGGATCAGGGCCGACGTCCGGCTCGCCCCCCCCGACCTCCTCTTGATCAGGTCCGCTGAAGGCGACCCCATCGAGGCCGACGGCGCTGTTGCAAGCAGGGCCGAGCGAGAGCAGCGCCAGGAGCCTGAAGAACCCCGTTGAGGTGTTCATGCCATTGGATCCTTCGATCTTCATCGGCGAGGCGAGGCCCGACTCTGGGCTCCTGCGTGCTCCCGGTGACCACGTTCTTCAAATGCCGGGTTTCGGCGCGTCCGGGCATTATCCAACAAGGGCCCCGAAGATGCGAGCCTCCTTGTCGAGCGGCACTTGACTGTCTCTCCTGCGCTGCTAGGCTGAGTCCGTCATCGGGCCTCCTTATGGGGCGTGATAGTTGTTTAAATTCAATGTGTTACGTTGTGACACGGCGAAGAGGTGTCATGAAGGCGAGGACAACAGGGGCTCTCAGGTCGCTGGTTTTCGGGGCGGCGCAGGCGATGCTCTTGAGCGTCGCGTTGAGCGGCTGCGGGGGTTGTGATGAGCCGGTCGAGGTCGAGGTGCTCGTCGATCCCGTGGTGGCAGACTTCGAGGCGGCGCCCTCGTCGATCCTCGCGGGGGAGCGCTCGACCTTGTCGTGGCGGGTGGAGAACGCCTCGTCGGTGACGATCGAGAACGATCGGGGCGTGATCGAGCAGGTGTTTCAGGGCTCGGAGGCCAAGGAGGGCTCCTTGGAGGTCCGGCCGACGCGGACGACGACCTACACGCTCAAGGCGCTCAACGTCTCGCCCTCGGGAGGGCAGAGCGACGAGGTGGAGAGGTCGGCGACGGTGGAGGTGAGGACGGCGCCGGTGTCGCCGACGGTGGAGCTGACGCTGGACCCGACGACGATCGTGCTGGGTGACTCGGCGACGCTGACGTGGGAGACGACGGGCGCGACGGCGGTCAGCCTGCAGGCCAACGGCGTGGGGGTGGACCTGCCCGAGGGCGCCGCGTCGGGGGGGTCCATCGAGGTGTCGCCGGAGGTGAACACGGACTATCGGATGGTGGCCACGGGCGAGGACTCGGAGGTGGAGTCGACGGTCTCGCTGGCGGTCCTGGTGCCGCCGACCATCGTGGCCTTTGCGGCCTCGTCGGAGACGGTCAACGCCGGCGAATCGGTGGAGCTGTCGTGGCAGACGACGGCGGCGATGCGGATCGAGATCCGGCGCGGCGAGGAGGTCCTGATGACCTCGGGCAAGGACCCGCTGATGGACACGCTGACGATCTCGATGCAGGAGACCTCGACCTTCGTGTTGAGGGCGGAGAACACGGCGGGATCGGCGCAGGCGGAGTTGAGGGTGGAGGTCAGGCCGCGGCCGGCGGTGCTGACGCTGATCGCCGAGCCGACGCAGATTGCGCGCGGGCAGACCTCGACGCTGCGCTACACGACGCGCGACGCCGAGTCGATCGCGCTCTTTGACGTGACGGGGCAGGAGCCGGTCGAGATCGAGATCGGCGAGGTGGATCCTGACGGTGACGGGATCGAGGTGGCGCCGCAGGAGACGAAGACCTTCCGGCTGGAGGCCTCGGGGCCGGGCGGGCGCGATCAGGCGGAGGTCACGGTGGCCGTCGTGGAGCCCGTGGTGATCGATCTCTTCGTGGTCGAGCCGGAGCTGATCAACCTCGGAGAGGGGGTCCGGCTGCGGTGGCAGACGCGGGGGGCGACGGCGATCTCCATCGCGGACAGCCGGGCTCAGGCGGTGGAGGTCGATCCCGAGCTGGTCAGCGGAGAAGTTCAGCTGACGCCGCAGGCGACGACGACGTGGACGCTCTCGGCCAGCGGCCCCGGCGGCGCGGCCGAGGCGCAGGCGACGGTGACGGTGGACGACTCGGCGCGGGTGAGCCTGACGCTGGACCCCGAGATCATCGATGAGGGGTCCAGCAGCACGCTGTCGTGGCAGACGATCGCGGTGGATCGCATCGAGCTCAGCGCGCAGGTCCAGGGCGGGCCTGTCGAGGCGGTGGACGTCTCGACGCTCTCGGCGCAGGCGGACTTCCTGACCGTCAGCCCGACGCGGACGACGACGTGGACGCTGACGGGCTTCGGGCCGAACGGGCAGCAGAGCGCCTCCGTGACGCTCCAGGTCAACCCGGCGGTGCGGATCCTGTCGGTGGAGGCCGATCGCCGGGTCGTGGTCGTGGGCGAGTCGGCGACGGTGAGCTGGGAGACGGCCAACGCGGCCGCCGTCTCACTGTCCTTTGGGACGGTGCGCCTGGAGGTCGAGCCCTCGGGGACCTTCGTGGCCGAGGATCTTCAGCAAAATACAACATTTACGATCACGGCCGAGGGCGTCCAGGGGCCGGTCACTCAGTCCGTGACGGTCGGGGTGCGCGAGCGGGTGCCGCCGACGATCGAGGCCTTCAGCGCGGCGCCGTCCCTCCTCAACCGCGACGACGCGGCGCAGGTGTCCTGGGATGTCACGGGCGCCGAGTCGCTCTCGCTGGTGGTGGAGATCGGCGGCGCCGCTCCCGTGGAGATCGACATCAGCGCCCAACCCCTGGACGTGGGCCAGATCGCCCATGTGCCGGGCGCCAGCGCGACCTACAGGCTGGTGGCCGTCAACACGGAGGGGAGGGCCGAGGCCGAGACCTCCTTGACGGTGCCGCTGGCGATCTTGAGCTTCGAGGCCGACCCCGCCTCGGTGACCTTGGGCCAGGACGTGGCGCTCAACTTCCGGGTCCAGGCCGCCGACGCCGTCCGGCTGACCGTCGACGACGCGCCCGTGGAGGTGAGCGTGGGCGACGACGGCCGCGGCAGCTTCACCGTCGAGGCCGTCGACAGGAGCTTTACGGCCTCTCTGGAGGTCCAGACAGGCGAGGACACGGCGGTCGAGTTCGTCGAGGTGACGCTGCTGCCGCCGACGATCAACGCCTTCGGGGTCTCGCGGGAGTCGGCGGGGATCGACGACGAGGTGGTGTTGAGCTGGTCGGTGACCGGGGCGGCCTCGCTGGCCTTGAGCGCCGAGCTGGAGGGCTTCGACGGGCCGCCCATCGCGATCGACATTGGCCTGCTGGGGCTGGAGGGCGGCGAGCTGACGCTGGTGCCCTCGCGCTCGACGATCTACCGGCTGGTGGCGACCAACAACGCCGGCCAGGATGAGGCCGAGGCCTCGGTCGCGGTCCCGCTGGAGATCCTGGAGCTGACGGCGAGCGACGCGCAGGTGGATCTCGGCGGCGCGGCGCTGGTCTCGTTCAGGCTCCAGGGGGCGCTCAGCGCCGAGGTGCAGGTGGACGGGGGCGAGCCCGCCCCGGTGGCCTTTGGCGCCGACGGCAGGGGCACCTTCGAATTGCTCGACATCGACGCCACCCACGCGGTCACGATCCGGGCCTTCGGGCTGGGGGGCGATTCGGTCCAGGAGGCCGTGACGATCGCGCTGCGCGCGCCGCAGATCGAGTCCTTCGTCGTCGAGGTCGAGCGCGGCGAGGTGGGCCACGAGGCGCGGGTCTCGTGGCAGACGGTCAACGCGGCCTCGATCGCGCTCGTGGCCGAGATCGAGGGCCTCGGCGATTTCTCCGTGGACGTCTCGGGGCAGGATCCGACCCTGGGCGAGATCTTCGTGTTCCTGCCGGTGACGACGACCTTCCGGCTGGTGGCGCTCAACAGCGCGGGGCAGGCCGAGGCGAGCGCCCTTGGGCCCGTCGCGCTGGACATCGTCTTCCTCGGCGCGTCGCCCAACCCCGTGCCCTTCAACGGTTTTTTGTCGGTCTTCTTCCAGGCCGAGGGGGCGCTGTCGGCGAGCGTGTCGATCAACGAGGGCGAGCCGGTCGCGCTGGATTTGGACCTCTTCGGGTTTGGCGGCTTTGCTCTCGAAGGCGTGGATGGGCCGCTGTCGATCGTGTTGACGGTGGAGGGGCCGGGCGGCCAGCAGGTCAGCGAGTTGCTGAACGTGCCGGTGGAGCCTCCCTCCGTCGTGGCCTTCTTCGCCACGCCCGAGCAGAGCTTGAGCGGGGAGCCGGTCCAGTTGGACTGGGCCCTCAGCGGGGCGCAGCGCTTCAGCATCCAGGGGGTCGACAGCCGGGGCAACGTCTTTGACGTGAACGTGGCGGAGCTGCCCTCGGTTCAGGGCAACGTCCAGGTGGAGGTCTTCTTGACGACGACCTTCACGCTGACGGTGATCAACCCCGGCGGGCAGGCCACGGCCCAGGCGTCGGTGACGATCTCCAACGAGCCTTTGCCGGCCACCATCGACGAGTACTTCGCCAACAGCGAGGTGGTCCTGCCCTTCGGCAGCACCTCGCTCTTCTGGCTGACCAGCAATGCGGTGTCGCTCAGGCTGGAGCGGCTCGACGATCAGGACCAGGTGCTGGAGTCCTTCGACATCAATCCCGGGCTGATCGCGGAGGGCTTCTTCGACGTGGAGCAGATCCTGGAGCCGAGGCGCTACAGGCTGGTGGCGACGGGCCAGGACAGGGGCGAGGTGACGGCCATCGTGGCGATCGGCCTGGACGCGGCGCCCGTCTTCGTGGGTCTCTCGGAGGTCTTCTACGACTCGGTCGGCGGCGACGATCGGCTCGAGTGGATCGAGCTGTACAACAGCGGCCCCTTCGCGGTGAACCTGTCGCGGATCGGCCTGGGCTACGGCGGCGGCAGCTTCGCCAGCGCGACCCTGGCGCTGCCCGACTTCGTCATCCAGCCGGGCGAGTGCGTGGTGGTCGGCGGCCCCTTGAGCCAGGGTGCGAACCACAACCCGGAGATCGACGCGCCGCTGCACATCAACCCCAACCTCCAGAACTCGGGCGACAGAGGGGGCCGGGCCGATGGGCTGGCGCTCTTTGATCTGGACAACGGGGCCATCGACGCAGGGTCGGTGCCCTTTGACGCGGTGGTCTACGGCGGCTTCGTGCAGGAAGGCGATAACTTCCTGGGCACCTTCGAGGCGTTCATCTTCAGTCCGGATGTGGGCGATACGGTCCCTGGGCAGTCGATCTACCGGGTCGTGGGCGGCGGTCAGGAGGTGCTCAACGTCGGAGATGAGGGCGGCGTGGGGCCGCTGGGCGTCCAGGGCGGCCGGGGCGGGTCGTGGGCGATCCAGGCGGCGCCGACGCCTGGGCGCTGCTTCGGGCTGCCGCCGGAGGGCTTCGAGTTCGGCGACGCCCAGGTGAGAGAGGGCCGCCGCCGCGGGCCGGAGGCCGGCGGCAACGCGCTGACGCTGGCGGCCTTCAACGCGCCGGCGGACATCACGGAGGTCTTCTTCGGCACCAACCGGGCCGAGTGCGAGGACGACATCTTCTTCGGGGGGCTGCGCTGCGTGGTGCCGCCGGGGCAGGGGATCGTGGATCTGCTGCTGCGCCAGCCGGACGGCGACGTGCTCGTCCCGGCCTTCTACACCTACGAGCCGGTCGACTTCTGCAACACCCAGTTCCCGATTGACGTCGACGGGGCCCCGGGGATCGAGGGGGGGGTCGGCGAGCAGGTCCTGGTCTTCGGTCGGGTCTTCGAGGACGGCCTGACCCAGCCCGGCGGCTCTTCGAATCTGGTGAGCGCGCAGCTGGGCTTCGGGCCCCTGGGGAGCGATCCTGGGCTGGTGCCGAACCTGTGGACGTGGCAGGAGGCGAGCTTCAACGTGCAGGTGGGCAATGACGACGAGTACATGGCGATCTTGACGCTGCCGGCGCAGGGCTCGTACTCCTACGCCTTCCGGGTGAGCCTGGGCGGGTCGATCTTCACGTACTGCGACGCCAACGGCACGGTGAACAACAACCCTGGCCTGGGCAACTTCTTCAGCCCGCAGGACACGGCCACGATGTTGACCTTCTAGCCGAGGCAGGGCCGCTCGATCAGAGGATGAGCCTGACGCCGCCGAGCTCGGCGAGCTTGTGCGGGAAGGCGTCCCCGGGTGTGCCGATGAACATGTAGTTCTTGGGCACCTTGAGGCGTCGCGAAAGGCGCTCGATGACATCGGGGCCGAAAACCCCCTGGACGGCCAGGAAGTCCACTCTGAGCTGCGGGTAGAGGTGGTCGATGGTGGTCAGGTGCCCGGCCAGATCAGGTGGAATATCCTCATCCTTGGCAAAGACGTGGATGACCTTGAGGTGGCGGGTCTGCTCATTGGCCAGGACGTACTGGACGGCTCTGTTGAGGGTCGGGAGGTTGTCGCCGCGGGTGAAGTAGATGACCTCGCGGGAAGTGATGGACTCGATGGTCTCCAGGACGGTGACGACGGTCGACTTGGAGATGGCCAGCAGGGCGCTGAGGATCCGCAGCCGCAGGAACATCACCCCGATGGCGGCGGTGGCGAGGGCGACGTAGATGAGGAAGATCTCGACCCGCTCGACCTCGAGGTTGGCGATCAGGCCGACCAGGACGGCGATCAGCGCGGTGAGGACGCCCGGCCAGCTTGAGCGCACGGCGCGCGGCAGCTTGGATCGCTGGATCTTGAGGAGCATGTTGCCCACCGCAAAGAGCGCCATCACGCACAAGAAGGACAGGGTGTAGACGCCGGCCAGGACGGCGACGTCGCCTCGGGTGACGAAGAGGATCGAGGTGCACAGGGCGAAAAAGCCCAGGATGATCCAGTGGTTGGTCTCCTTCCACTTGTTCTTGGCCAGGAGCAGCTCGGGGAGGCATCGATCCAGGGTCATGCGGCGGATGAGGCCGGTGACGCCGACGTAGGAGGTCAGGACGGCGCCAGAGAGGACCAGGACGGCGTCGACGCTGACCCACTTCTGGACGATGACGCCGGCCGAGACGCCGCCGATGGTGAAGGCGTCGCCAGCCGAGACGAGCCCCATGTGGGCCAGCAGGTCCTCCGTGTGAGCCCCGAACTGATCCATGGGGATGCTCCCGAGGGCGAGCAGGCACATCAGCGGGTTGAAGATGGAGACGGCCAGCCACATGTTGCGCAGGGTCTGGGGGAAGACGCCCTCGGCCTGCTCCTCGATGAAGTTCGCCGAGCTCTCAAAGCCGCTGATGCCGAGCATGGCGGCGCCGAAGCCGAAGAAGAGGGCCATCGCGATGCCGCCTGCGGAGGGCTCGACGGCGAGGTTGGCCAGGAGGATGGAGGGGTCGTTGATGACGGCGCCGCCGACGACGACGGTGAGCAGCGTCAGGGTGCTCATGTGGAAGAGGAAGATGACCAGCGCGACCACGGCCGACTCGGTGATGCCGATGAGGTTGAGCAGGGCGAAGAGCCCCAGCAGGACGACGGTGGCGGCGATCACGGGCAGCCCGCCCCACAGGTTGTGGGCGTAATGCATCGCCTCGCCGGCGCTGATCACGGCGGTGGCGATGTAGGACAGGATGGTCAGGACGGCGGCGCCAGCGGCCACGGTCTTGTTGGTGGTGTTGAGCAGGACGGTGTAGGTGCCCCCGTTGAGGGGCAGGGCGGAGCCGACCTCGGCGTAGACCTTTCGGTAGAGGTAGAGCACGGCGGCGACGATGACGAGGGCCAGCGGGGCGTACTTGCCGGCCGCGATGACCGTCAGCGCCGAGACGTAGAGGCAGCTGGAGGTGATGTCATTGCCGCAGATCGCGGTGGCCTTCCACTGTCCGAGCTTGTGATCGGCCTGGATCAAGGAGCTCATCTCGATGGGCTCGGAGCCAAGATCGGATATCTTCTCTGAAACACCCCACCCTGCGAAGTCGAATGGATCTGTGTTTTTGTCGCTTGGGGAAGCGCTCTGGCGAGTGCTCATGACTACCTTCCCTTGGTTGGGACGTTGTGGACCGCCTGAGGGGATCGAAGGGCTTGTCGCAAGCCTGTCCGAAGAAGGGCACTATACACCCTCTCCCTGAGTTGCACTTGGCAGATCGTGCCCCGAGCCGGGCTTCTTTGGGGAGGGTCTGCTTCGTGAGCGAGGGCAGCGAGAGGCAGGCGCGGCCTTGACGGCCTTCTCAACTTCCCGCCAGAATCGCCGCCGACAGGAGGGCTCCCAGGCGTCAGGCCATCGGGGCGACATCCTGAGGCTCAGGGCCATCACCGGAGAAGACCATGATTGACTTCAGCTTGACGGAGGAGCAGCAGCTCCTCGTGGAGACAGCCCACCAGTTCGCCGCGCGGGTGATGCGGCCTGCGGCAGAGCACCACGATCAGACGGGGGAGTTTCCCCGCGAGGTGCTCAAGAAGGCCTGGGAGCTTGGCCTGATGAACACCCACATCCCGGAGAAGTACGGGGGTCTGGGGCTGGGGGTGCTCGAAGGGTGCATGATCGCCGAGGAGACGGCGTGGGGGTGCACGGGCATCGGCACGGCGATGGAGGCCAACACGCTGGCGCAATGTCCGCTGATCGTGGCCGACGACGCCGACATCAACAAGCGCTTCCTGGGGCCGATGACGGAGGCGCCGATCCTGGCGGCCTACTGCGTCACGGAGCCGGGGGCGGGCTCGGACGTCCAGGGGATCAAGACGACGGCCCGGAAGGTGGGCGACGATTACGTGATCAACGGCTCGAAGATGTGGATCACGAACGGCTCGGTGGCCGACTGGTACTTCGTGCTGGCCTACACGGACAAGGACGCGGGCCACAAGGGGATGACGGGCTTCGTGGTGCCGGCCAGCACGCCCGGGATCACGGTGGGCCGCAAGGAGAAGAACCTGGGGCAGCGGGCCAGCGACACGCGCGGGATCACCTTCGAGGAGGTCGTCGTGCCGGCGCGCAACCGGCTCGGCGGCGAGGGCCGGGGCTGGCAGCTCGCCATGGCGGCCTTTGATCACTCGCGGCCGGTGGTGGCCTCGGCCGCTGTGGGCCTGGCGCGCTCGGCCATGGAGCACGCCATCGGCTACGCCCAGGAGCGCAAGACCTTCGGCAAGCCGATCTCGTCCTACCAGGCCATCAGCTTCAAGATCGCGGACATGGCCAAGGACATCGAGGCCTCCCGCTGGCTGGTTCGGCTGGCGGCCTGGCGGGTGGATCGGGGCGAGCGCAACACGCTGGAGGCCTCCTATGCCAAGTGCTTCGCGGCCGACACGGCGGTCAAGACGGCGCTGGAGGCGGTGCAGATCTTCGGCGGCTACGGCTACAACACGGAGTACCCGGTGGAGAAGTTGCTCAGGGATTCCAAGATCTTCCAGATCTACGAAGGCACGTCCGAGATCCAGCGGCTGATCATCGCCAAGGAGATCTTCGTGCGGGGCGCGGGCAAGTAGAGGCGCTGTCGACGCGCGAGGTCGGGGTCACGATCTCGCAGGGGTCGCGCAAGGGTCGCCGGGTTCGGCGGCCCTTTTGCGCTTTGGAGCGCTGATTGGTTTGAGGGACCGACGGGAGTCAAACCCATCAGCGCTCCAGGGTCAGGAGACCTTGCCGATGCGCCAGTCGGTGGTGTCGGCGCCGTCCATGAGCTCGATGTTCTGGGCGGCGAGCTCGTCGCGGATCTGGTCGGCGAGCGCCCAGTCGCGGTCGGCGCGGGCCTGGGTGCGGTCGAGGATGCGGGCCTGGACGGCGGCCTTGTCGATGCCGAGGGCGTCGGCGCGGCGATCGCGCAGCGCCGCGAGCGCCTCCGAGGGGTAGCGCTGGAGGACGCCGAGGACCTCGCCGGCCTGGACGAGGGCGGAGCGGACGGCGGCCAGGGTGAAGGCGACGTCGGGGGCAGGTCGCTTCTTGTTCTTGGTCAGCTCATTGGCGGCGCGGGCGAGCTCGCCGATGGGGACGAGGGCGGAGGGGAAGTTGAAGTCGTCGCACATGGCCTCGTGGAAGAGATCAAAGAAGCTCTCCAGGGGCTTGTTGGCCGGCGAGACGAGGTTGCCGTGGTCGGGCAGGCTGTCGATCTTGCCCAGGGCGTCGTTGATGCGGTCGAGGGTGTTGTAGAGGTACTCGAGGCGGGCGTGGGCCTCCTCCATCATCTTGACGGAGTAGGTGATGGGCTGCCGGTAGTGGGTGGTGAGCATGAAGAAGCGCACGACCTCGGGCTCGTAGACCTTGATGACGTCGCGGATGGTCCAGAAGTTGCCGAGGGACTTGGACATCTTCTCGATGATCTCGGAGGCGGGGTCGTCGGCCTGCGGGTCCTCGCGCACGACGTTGACCATGCCGCCGTGGAGCCAGACCTTGCAGAAGGGGGCGCCGGTGGCGCCCTCGGACTGGGCGATCTCGTTCTCGGGGTGGGGGAAGATGAGGTCGTTGCCGCCGGCGTGGATGTCGAAGGTCTGGCCGAGGTGGCACATGGACATGGCCGAGCACTCGTTGTGCCAGCCGGGCCGGCCGGCGCCCCAGGGGGCGTCCCAGGCGGGCTCGCCGGGCTTGGAGCCCTTCCAGAGGGCGAAGTCGAAGGGGCTCTCCTTGCGGGGGTCGGTGGCGACGCGCTCGCCGGAGCGGAGCTGGTCGAGGCGCTGGCCGGAGAGCTTGCCGTAGTCCTCGAAGCGCTCGACGCGGTAGAGGACGTCGCCGCCCTCGACGCTGTAGGCCATGCCGCGGTCGATGAGCTGCTCGATGAGGGCGATGATCTGGGGGATGTGCTCGGAGACCTTGGGCTCGATGTCGGCGTGGGCGACGCCGAGGGCGCCCATGTCCTGATCGAGGGCCTCGATGAAGCGCGCGGCCAGCGCCAGGGGGTCCTCGTCGGTCTCGGAGGCGCGCTGGATGATCTTGTCGTCGACGTCGGTGTGGTTGCGCACGAAGGTCAGCTCGAGGCCGAGCGCGCGCAGGTACCGGGCGATGACGTCAAAGGAGATGAAGGTGCGGGCGTGGCCGATGTGGGAGTAGTCGTAGACGGTCACGCCGCAGACGTACATGGAGACCTTGCCCGGCACGAGTGGGGTGAAGGGCTCCTTGGCGCGCGAGAGGGTGTTGTAGACGACGAGCCTGGAGGGGTCGGCGCCGGCCATGGGGACGGGCAGGTCCAGCTCGTCGTCGTCGCCGGGGAAGAGTGGGGCGGGCTTGATCGTGTCCATCGGGCGCTCCTTGGTCGGTCAGAGGCCGGGCATATGTAGCGCCATGGGCTCGGAGGGTCAAGCGGGCCGGGGAGGGCGCCCGAGGGGAGGCGGCGGAGCAGATCGGGGCATCGCGCGGGCGCAGGACGCCGGGGAAGGCGAGGGGAGCGCCGTGAGGGCGGGCGGGATGGGTGGATCGGCGGGTTGAAATAAAGCCGGGGCCGTGATACTTCTGCTCAGAAGGTGTTGCCGTGTGTCCAGATCAGAGGATGAGTGCATGTACAAGCTGGTCATTGAAGATGATGAGGGCAAAACGACCGTCGTCCCCATCGTCCGTGACGAGATCACCATCGGCCGCAAGGAAGGCAACACCATCCGTCTGACCGAGCGCAATGTGTCGCGTCGGCACGCCAGGATCTCGAAGGACGGCGAGGTGGTCTACCTGGAGGACATCGCGAGCCGCTACGGGACCCGGCACAACGGCGAGAAGATCAAGGCGCGGGTGGCCTTCAAGGAGGGCGACGTGGTGCTGGTGGGCGACTATCGCTTGAGCCTGCAGGCCGAGCGCAAGCCCAAGAAGCCGCCCAAGACGCCCCCTGCGGTCCAGGTGCCCCAGAGCGCCCCCAAGCACACGGAGGTGACGGCGGCGGTCCCGGCGATGCCCCCGTCGCCGGCCGATCTGCCCGCGGACCAGGCGGCCCGCCTGGTGGTGATCTCCAGCAATTACGCCGGCAAGGAGTACCCGCTGACCAAGCACGAGACGGTCATCGGGCGGACCGAGGGCGATATCCGCATCGATCACAGGTCGATCAGCCGCAACCACGCCAAGATCGTGCGCGACGGGGATCGCTATAAGATCATCGATCTGCGCTCGTCCAACGGGGTCCGGGTCAACGGCGAGGAGTACCGCTCGGTGCACCTCAAGAAGGGGGACGTCATCGAGCTTGGGCACGTGAAGTTCCGCTACACGGCCCAGGGCGAGGCCTACCAGTTCGTGCCCGAGCCGGCCTCGCCGGTGGACATCGGCACCTCGTCTGGCGGGGCGTCGGCCACGCCCAAAGGAGGGCTGGGCAAGCTCGTCCTTGGGCTCGCCGGGGCTGGCGCGGTCCTGGTCGTCCTGGTGCTGGTGGGCTTCGTGGTGATCAACGCGGCCAACAAGGGCGACGGCGAGGGGAAGGCCATCGAAGGTGGCGACGCGGCCGAGGGGGCGCTCACGGGCGTCGAGCCTGTCGTCGACGCGTCCAGCGCCGAGGTCAAGGCCTTCATCGAGAAGGCCGACAAGGAGATCGACGAGGAGAACTGGGATCGGGCGCTGGTCTACCTGGAGGAGGCGCTGGAGAAGGAGCCCAACAACGAGACCGCCCAGGCCAAGCGCTCCCTGGTGACGCGCGAGAAGCCGATGAAGGGCTTCTACAACGCGGGCAAGGAGGCCGTCGAGCGCGGGGATTACCAGGCCGCGATGGACAGCTTCTCGAACATCCCCAAGGACGTCAGCATCTACCACAAGCGGATCAAGGACGAGGGCCTCCTGCAGAAGGCGGTCGACGGTCAGGCCGCGGATCTGCTGGCGGACGCCGAGATGCTCTACAAGAGCCGCGATTACACCGGCGCCCGCAACGCCGTGCTGGCGGTCCTGAAGTTCGACGCCGAGAACGCCGAGGCCAAGGCCCTGCTCAAGCGCATCCAGCAGGACAGCAGCGCGGTGGCCAAGAACGATCTGCCGGCGGAGGTCAAGAACGACGGGGACAAGGGGGACAAGGGGGACAAGGGGGACAAGGGGGACAAGGGGGACAAGGGGGAGGTCAAGAATGACGGCCAGCCCCCGGCGGCCAACAACACCAAGCAGGTCGACAAGAACGAGCGCCGTGAGTTGATGGAGGAGGCGCTCAAGGAGGCCCGGACCAACGCCGCGCGCGGCAACAACGGCGAGTGCGTGTCCAAGGGGTTGGAGGCCAAGAAGTACGGCGCCGGGGCCTCCGCGGACATCGTCCTTGGGCAGTGCTATCAGAAGATGGGCAACAGCGGCGCGGCGATCCAGTCCTACAACGCGTGGTTGAAGGCCAACGCCTCGGGGAAGCTGGCCGACTCCGTGCGCCAGAAGATCATCGGCCTCGGCGGCACCCCCGCCAACTAGCCGGCCGCCCCAGCGCCCGGGTGCCTCCACGGGGCGCGCGTCGGCCCCGTCCATGTCAGGTTCCCCGCCGCGCGCCCCGAGGAGCGGGCGGCCCGCTGGTGGGCGGTGGCCTCAAGCCCGCGGTCGAGGATCAGTGGCCACCCCCAGGGAGAGACGATCATCGCCAACCCAGTCCACGGCAACCTGACAGGCTTGCCCCCCAAGGTGCTGCGCGCCCTTGAGAAGCTCCACGCTCGCCGGGTGATGGCCGGCGAGCTCGTCACCCAGGACTTCGCCACCCAGCTGACCTTCATCAGCGCCGAGATCAACCGGCTCGTCGGGGTGCTGGTCAACCGAAGAGGCCGGGTCGAGGAGGTGGTGGTCGGTGACGCCTTCCGGCTCTACCTGCCGGATCTCGGCCGCCAGCGCGCCGGCTCGGGGCGCTTCAGGGGCCTGAGGCTCATCCGGACCCACCTCCAGGGCGACGCGCTCACGAGCGAGGACAGGGCGGATCTGTCCAAGCTGCGCCTGGACGCCCTCGTCAGCGTCGAGGTCGGCGCCGGGGGCTATCCTGGGTCCACCCATTGGGGTCACCTCGTCCCTCAGAACCCGGAGGGTCGGCTGTGGCAGACGGCCAGCGTGTCGGCCATCAGCCAGCTCGAGGTCGACTTCGAGGTCTTCATCGCCGCGCTGGAGGCCGAGTTCCAGCGCAAGGCCGACAGGCTTGTGGCGACGCAGGGGGATCCGGCGCTGCTGGTCTTCGCCGAGGTCAGCGGCACGCGCTCGACCGAGCAGGTCGTGCCCGAGATGCTGGAGCTGTGCCGGACGGCGGGGGTGGTGGTGCTCGACGTCATCGTCCAGCGCCGCCCGAAGGCCGATCCGAAGCTGGTCGTGGGCAAGGGCAAGCTCGAAGAGGTCGTGCTGCGCGCGCTCCAGCTCGACGCCGAGCTGCTGATCTTCGGCTGCGATCTGGCCCCGCGCCAGATGCGGGCCATCACCGACGCGACCGATCTGCGGGTGGTCGATCGCACGCAGCTCATCCTGGACATCTTCGCCCAGCGCGCCAAGAGCCGCGACGGCAAGCTCCAGGTCGAGCTGGCCCAGCTCAAGTACACCCTGCCGCGGCTCGTCTCCAAGAATACGGGCATGTCCCGGCTGACCGGGGGCATCGGCGGCCGCGGGCCCGGCGAGACGAAGCTGGAGATCAACCGGCGCCGCGCCAGGGATCGGATCCAGGCGCTGACCGGGATGCTCAAGAAGCTGTCCTCCCAGCGCGAGAACCGTCGCAGCTTGCGCCAGGGCGCCGGCGTGCCGGTCATCAGCATCGTGGGCTACACCAACGCGGGCAAGTCGACGCTGCTCAACAGCCTGACCAACGCCGAGGTGCTCAGCGAGGACAAGCTCTTTGCGACCCTGGAGACGACGAGCCGCAGGCTGCGCTTCCCCGAGGACAAGGAGGTGGTGCTGACCGACACGGTCGGCTTCATCCACGATCTGCCCAAGGACCTCGTGGCGGCCTTCAAGGCCACGCTGGAGGAGCTGACCGAGTCGGACATGCTCATCCACCTCGTCGACGTCAGCGCCGAGGGCCACGAGGACAGGGTCAAGTCGGTCAACGCCATCCTGGCCGATCTGGGGCTGGGCGAGAAGCCCCAGATCATGGTCCTGAACAAGCTCGATCTGGCCGATCCCAACGTGGCGCTTGCCGCGACGCGAGAGCACGGCGCCACGGCGATCTCGGCGCTGGATCCGGCCACGATAAGGCCCCTGGTCGACGAGCTGGATCGTCGGATCTTCTTCAACGCCAGATCCAGGAGCGCGCCCGCGCTCGTGCAGCAGTAAGTCGGCGACCCTGGCGCTCGCCAGCGGCCCGGACAGCGCGCCTGCGCGTCGGCAAGGGCCGCGCGCTTCGCCGAGATAAGCACGCCTTCTTGATGCGTAAGCGATTGATATTATTGGATCGTTGCGATCATCCGGGGGTCGTCTTGGAGGGCCTCTCCGACGATCCCTGCGATCCCTCGATGCTGCGGACTCTTGATCCGGCGCTCAGGGCAGGCTCTCGATGATCTGGGCCTCGAACTTGCGCATCAGAGCGCGGGTCAGGCCGGGGTTGCCGCTGCGGGTGGTGATCGCGGTCCAGAAGTAGTCCGTGCCGGCCAGGGGTCGGGTCAGCGCGAAGGAGGAGGCCGAGGTGGTGACGATGTCCTCGGTGACGTCGTCGAAGCCAGCCGCGTCGAGGGCCTGCTGGTTCTTGACGAGCATCTCGGCGAACCAGGCGTCGGCGGCGGCGCCGTCGAGGTCGTCGTCATGAGCGACGGCCCCGATGCTGGTCCCCTCGTCCGTGTGGACGATGGAGGTGTTCAGGAGGCCGGGCACCTGGCGGGCGAAGTGTTCGAGGGCGTCGAGCAGGGTGGTCATGGCGTCTCCAGGCGTGGATCAGTGGGTGAGGATCTGAGCAAGGAGCGGTTCGAAGCGGCGCATGGCGACCCTGGCGATGCCGAGGTTGCCCTGGCGGCGGGTGATGACGAGGTGCAGGTAGGGGGTGCCGGCGACGGCGCGCATCAAGATGTGGTGCTTGTCGGTGGCGATCTGGACGTCTTCGAGGGCAGGCGAGAGGCCGAAGCCGTGGATGCCGCGGCTGGAGGCGTTGATGAAGTCGCTGTAGAAGGCGCTCAGGGCGGCGCTGTCGTAGCCCTCGAGGTCGGTGAGGGTGGCGACGCTGACGCCGTCGAGGCAGTGGACGACGTCCGAGGCGACGAACTCGGGGATGTCGACCTGGAGGCGCTCCAGGAGCGCGAAGAGGGCCACCGAGAGGCTGTCGGGGTCCAGCGGCGGCGGGGCGGGGCGGCGTTGCTGGGGCGGCGACACCGGCGGCGGCGGCGGGCCGACGGGGTCATCGAAGGAGGAGGAGGGGGGCTGGCCGTGGGGCATCCGGGCGAAGCGTCGACCCGAGGGCGGGCCGGCGCTCTTGCCGAGGTCCTCGGCGAAGGAGCCGGGCTGGTCGGCGTCGTTGTTCTGCGCGGCCTTGTCGAGCCAGTCGGTGCCCGAGTGCTGGGTGAGCGAAGGGGCCATGGAGGCGACGGCCAGCCTCAGGTCGCCCTCATCCTCATCCTCATCCTCATCCTCGTCGTTGCTCAGGTCGGCCATCTCCAGGAGTTCGGCGGCGCTGAAGAGCGACTGCGACTCGTGGGGATCGTCGTGGGAGGGCTCCAGGCCGAGGAGGTCGCCGACGTCGGCGGTGGTGATGACGGCCTGCTCCTCGACAGCCAGATCGACGGCGGCGTAGCGGGCGCGGCGCTCGGCCAGGGTGGGCAGGCCGCGGATGAGCAGATCGAGCCAGGGCTCGTGGATCGTGACGGCGGTGTCCTCGATGCGGCTCTGCAGGAAGATGTCTCCCTGCTGAAGGGCCATCAGCTCAAGGGCGGCCTCGGGGCCGACCATGTCGCCCAGCTCGGCGTGGGTCATCATGCCGTCCTGGAAGACGATCCGGCCCTTGTGGTTGTCCTGCCGGATGTGGAGCGTGGCGGTGCGCTCGGAGATGCAGGCCATGACGACGATGTCGATAAGCTCGAGATCGTCGAGCTGCCGCCGCGGGCTTGGATCGTGGAGGACGTCCTCGACGAGGGCGTTGAGCGCGTCCGGGCTGGTGGCGCGGGGGATGAAGCGGGCGACGCAATAGGCGCTCAGGGCCTCCATCTGGGACGGGTCGAGGGAGGAGGCGATGATCAGGCGGGCCGAGGGCGCCAGATCCCGGCCTGTCAGGACGAGCTGGAAGCCGTCGACAGAGCCTGGCTCGTGGGCGACGGTGATGATGAGGTCGAGCTGCTGGAGGCGCTCGATCAGCTCGACGGCCGCCGAGCCGTCCTGCGCGCCGTAGACGGCGACGTCGTCGCGGTCGCTGCCGAGGCGGTGGACAAGGACGGCGAGGAAGGATTCGTCGGGCTCGACCAGAAGGACGTGGTACATGGGCTCTCTCTGGCTGAGGTTCGCCTTTGTGGGCGCGCGCTATCAGAAGACGACACTACCCCAGATCGCGGAGGTGTCAAAGCCCTTGAGGCCAGGGCGGCGAGGGTTCTGCGGCATCGATCTTCCCTGCTCTTCGTGATCGCGCGCTCCCTTTCCTGCTTTGACACAGCGCCCGAACCCCGTCTAGACTTCCTGCCGCCGGTCGGCCTGTTGATGGCTTAAGTTGTTGATATTTTGCAGAAAATTGAGTTGGTGTGCGAGCCAGTTTCGAGGGGCTCGGGCGTTCGGTGATCTCGCCCTCACCCTGGGCTTTGGCGTGGCGCGCTTCACCCTGGCCTTTGCGGGGAAGAAGGCCGAGAAATCCACGAGCATCGACTCCGCCGCCGAGGTTCAGCGGAGCCTGGCCGACGCCACGCAGGCCTTCCCCGGTGAGGTCGCCGCGGGCGTGGTGTGCGTTTCTGAAGAAGGCCTGCAAGTAGGTCACTGGTCGACGAGGGTGTGGTAGAGTGCAGGGGCGAGAGGGCGGATCACGTCACGGGAGGGTGCATGTCGGTCGGTCGATTTTCAGGGACGAGCAGCTACATCACCTCGGCGGAGCTGCGGGACTCGGTCAACGTGGCGACGGCGCTGGGCAGGCCGCTCTTGATCAAGGGCGAGCCGGGCACGGGCAAGACGCTGCTGGCCCAGGCCATCGCCGAGGGGTTGGGGCTGGATCTGGTCACGTGGCACGTCAAGTCCACGACGCGGGCTCAGGAGGGCCTCTACGTCTACGACACCGTCCAGCGCCTGCACGACAGCCGCTTCGGGGACGGCGAGGTGTCGGACGTGGCCCGGTACATCAAGCTGGGGCCGATGGGGCGGGTCTTCGAGCGCGAGGTGCTCTCGGTGCTCCTGATCGACGAGATC
>SYOX01000076.1 GCA_005804885.1 Pseudomonadota bacterium | reverse complement strand
GCGCCGTTGGGGCCGATGATGCCGACGATGCGGCCGGCCTGGATGGAGACGCTGATGTCCTCGATGACGGGCTCGCGGTCGTAGGACATGGTCAGGCGCTCGATCTGGAGGATGTCGCCGTGGGTGTCGAGCTTGTTCATGGTCTCGCTCCGGAATGGGGGCTCAATTGGCCTTGTCCGCGGTGTCCTTGCGGGTCGCGGAGGGATCGCCCGGGCCACCGAGGGCCTTGACGATCAGGCGCGTGTTCTCTTCGATCATGCCGACGTAGGTGCCACCGGGGGCGCCCGTGTCGCCGAGGGAGTCGGAGAAGAGGGTGCCGCCGATGGAGACGCCGGTCTCGCGGCTGATCTGCTCGATGAGCTTGGGGTTGACGCTGGTCTCGATGAAGACGGCGGGGATCTTGCGGGCCCTGATGACGTCGACGACGCGGGCGACGTCCTGGGCGCCGGCCTCGGACTGGGTGCTGAGGCCCTGGACGGCGACGACCTCGACGCCGTAGCTGCGCGCGTAATATTGAAAGGCGTCGTGGCTGGTGATCAGGACGCGCTGCTCCCTGGGGATGAGGTCGATCTGTCGCTGGACCTCCTTGTCGAGGGCGGCGAGCTTGTCGAGGTAGGCGGCCTCGCGGGCCTTGATGGCCCCGGCGTGCTCGGGCGAGAGCGCGGCCAGGGCGTCGGCGGTGTTGCGGGTGACGATCATCCAGCGCTTGACGTCGTGCCAGATGTGCGGGTCGGGGTAGTTGGTCTTGAGGGGGTCCTTGAGGGCCTCGACGCCGCCGGAGATCTCCTTGATGGAGGCGCCTCCGCCGGCGTTGCGGACCAGATCGTCGATCCAGCCTTCGAGCTTGAGGCCGTTGGTCAGGACCAGGTCGGCCCGCGCGATGAGGGTGGCGTCGGCCGGCGTCGGCGTGTAGAGGTGCGGGTCGCCGCCCGGCTTCATGATCCCGTCGACCTGGATGTCGCCGCCGGAGAGCTCCCTGGCCAGATCCTCGATCATGGTCGTGGTGGCCACGACCTTCTTCTTGCCGTCGACGGCGCCGGCCTCGTCGGCGGGCTTGCCGCAGGCCGTCAGCGCCGTCAGGGCGATCAGGAGCGGGGCCCAGGTCTGGATCATCGGGCGGATCATGGGGCGTCTTCCTCCTGCACCCCCTTCCGACCTCGCTCGGCCAGGGGTGACGCGCTGTGGAACTTACCCATTAAGTGAGCCAAAGTCAACAATTAGCCTTGCAAAACTTTTGGCCGTGGTGGGGTCGAAGGCGAGGGCGATGTTGTGTTCCTGTGGGGCGTTGGGTTAACGTCGCTGAGCTTTTCAGGCCAGCGAGTGGCGCGAGACAATCGGGTTTAAGCTATGAATCATGGGCGTTTGTTGTGGATTTTGATGATCGTCGTGGCGCTCTCGGGCGGGCTCGCGGGCTGCTGCGAGTCTCTGGAGGGCTTGATGAACAAGGCCAGCGGCGCCAATGACGCGGGAGGCGCGGCGGGCGACGGGGGCGCCGAGGCGGGCGACGGGGGCGCCGAGGAGGTCGACGGCGAGAAGGCCGATGATGACGATGACGAGGCGGCCGACGACGATGACGAGAAGGCTGATGACGACGAGCAGGCCGACGACGAGCAGGCCGACGACGACGAGAAGGCCGATGACGATGATGAGAAGGCCGATGACGAGGCGGCCGACGACGATGACGATGACGAGGCGGCCGACGATGAGCAGGCCGACGACGACGAGAAGGCCGACGACGACGAGAAGGCCGATGACGACGAGAAGGCCGACGAGGATGGCGACGAGGCCGCCGGCGACGCCGGCGCAGAAGGTCTTGAGGCGGTCCTTGGCACCTGGCGCGGCGAGGAGGTCGAGGGCGGCGGGCCCCCGATCGACAAGAATCGCCTCGAGGTCGCCCGCGGCCATCTGGTGAGGTGGACCGACAAGGGCCTGCCCAAGAAGCGCTCCTTCGTCGTCGAGTCCGTCGAGGGCAATGTCGTCACGGTCACGGTCGCCGGCGCGAAGGTCGTCCTTGAGCGCCGCCAGGGCGACAAGCTGGCCGTGACCGAAGGGCGCGCAGGCGCCGTTCACATCTATCGCCGCGCGGCCAAGGGCGATCTGTAGGCTGTTGGCAGGCTCTCGTGTCGGTGGTATCTTCCCCGCGATGTCGCGCGCTCATCGGAGGTGTCATGTCCGCAGGTTTCGAGCTCAGGACCTTCTGCTACATCGACGTGCTGCAGCCCCAGACCACGGGCTTTCTGCAGACCGTCGCGTCGGGATACCAACCTCTTGAGGGGCAGGCCTGCCTCTACGTCGAGGTCTCGCCCGGGATGAGCATCAACCAGGTCACCGACATCTGCCTCAAGAGCACCTCGGTGCAGCCCGGCTTCATGATCGTCGAGCGCTCCTACGGCATGCTCGAAGTCCATGACTTCGATCAGGGTCAGGTCCGCATGGCCGGCCAGTCCATCCTCGACTACTTCGGCCTGACCGAAGCCGAGCGCCTCCAGCCCGTCCTGCTGACCCACGAGATCATCACCGGGATCGAAGGCCACCAGGCCATGCTCATCAACCGCATGCGCCACGGCGATCTGATCTGCGAAAAAGACACCCTCTACATCATGGAGTGTCACCCCGCCGGCTACGCCGCCATCGCCTGCAATGAAGCCGAGAAGGCCGCCAACATCAGCGTCCTTGAGATGTCCGCCATGGGCGCCTACGGCCGCCTCTACCTCGGCGGCGACGAGGCCAACATCGCCGAGGCCGCCGAGGCCGTCAAGGCCGTGCTCGCCAGCATCAAGGGCAGGGACAACAAGGCCGTCTCGACCTGACTTCACTCCCCCTGCCGTCCTCCCCCTGGCTTCACTCCCCCTCCTGTCCTCCCCCTGGCTTCACTCCCCCTCCTGTCCTCCCCCTCGCTTCGCAAGGGGGAGGGACGCTCGCGGTTCGGACACGGCGGAGCGTCGAGTCAACTTCGTTGTCGGGCACGTCGGGATCGGCGAGTCGACTCCGATGACGGACAAGGGGGATCGGCGAGTCGACTTCGTTGACGGGCAAGGGGGATCGACGCGTCGACTTCGTTGACGCACACGTCGGGATCGGCGGGTCGACTTCGTTGGTGTGATCCGCACGTTGGCGGTCCACCCGGGCTTGCGCCCGGGCCTACAGTTTGTCCCGGGACGCCCCTGCGGGGCTGGCGATGGGCCTTCAACAATCGAGGGTCAGACCCTCTCAGGACCGTGCGATGTCTGCCTCCAAGCCCCTGAACATCTCCTGTGAGATCGACCCGGGTGACACGCCCCACGCACGCTGACACCCCTTCGCCAGCCCCGCCATCTGGCGGGGCGACGCAGGACAAAACCCAAGGCCCGGGCGCAAGCCCGGGTGGACCGTCAACTTGCAGATCGCATCAACGAAGTCGACTCCCCGATCTCGACGTGACCGACAACGAAGTCGACTCCCCGATCTCGACGTGCCCGACAACGAAGTCGACTCGCCGATCTCGCCGTGCCCATCAACGAATCGACTCGCCGATCTCCCCTTGTCCGTCATCGAAGTCGACTCCCCGATCTCGACGTGTCCGTCATCGGAGTCGACTCCCCGATCCCGACGTGACCGTCAACGAAGTCGACTCGCCGATCTCCCCTTGTCCGTCATCGAAGTCGACTCGTTGATCTCGGCGTGTCCGTCATCGGAGTCGACTCGACGATTCCTCCGTGCCCGACAACGAAGTCGACTCGCCGATTCCCCTGACCCTCCCCCCCCACCTCCCTCTCAAGCCTCCGCCGTCAAGCGCGCCCAGATCGCCGCGTCCAGCGGGCTGTAGCACCTCGACGCCTCGTCGTACCAGTACAGCAAGTCCTTGATCTTCCCAGGGTTTGCGCCATCACGCTGGAGCTGGTGCTTGATGGGCTTGAGCGTCTCGGTCGTCTGGATCCGCTCCACCACCCTGACGAAGCGCGGCCTGGCCGCCTCGAAGAGGTTGGCCTCGCACAGCTCAAAGAGCGCCCGCCCGTCAAAGGCGCTCCCCTCGGCCAGCTCCACCGCCGCCATCCCCGCCCGACCCTCGCGGCGCGGCAGCGTCACCCCATAGACCACGCACATGGCCACGAAGTCCGCCCCGCTCACGATCTCCTGGACCTGGTCCGTCGAGACGTTCTCGCCCTTCCACCGGAAGGTGTCCCCGAGCCTGTCCACGAACCAGTAATCGCCCTCCGCGTCGCGCCGCAGCAGGTCGCCGGTCACGAACCACGCGTCCCCGGGCTCGAAGACGTCCCGGATCAGCTTCGCCTCCGTCGCCCGACGATCCGTGTACCCGTCAAAGCGCCCCATCGCCTGACCCGCGTCCACCCGCGCGATCAGCACCCCCGGCTCATCCTCGCCGCACACGATCAGCCGACCCTGCCCGTCCCGCTCGAAGGCCTCGGCCTCCGTGTCGTAGCGCACCAGCTCGATGCGCCCGCTGTGGCCCGGCTCCGATCCCACCGAGCCGATCTTGTCCCCCGTCAAGTTCACCAGCGAGACATTGCCCTCCGTCGACCCGTAGAACTCAAGCACCCCGAAGGGCCCGAACCTCTCCAGGAGCCGCTGCCACACCCCCGGCCGCATCCCATTGCCGGCGAAGAGCCGGATCGGGTGCTTGTCCCGAGGCTCATGCGGCGCGTTGACCAGGTAGCGGCACAGCTCCCCCACGTAGAACACGACCGTGACCCCATTGCGGTGCACGTCCTCCCAGAAGCCCGAGGCCGAGAACCTCGGCGCCAGAGCCAGCCGCGCCCCGCCGACCAGCGCCCCCCCGCACGCCACCAGCAAGCCCGTGGCGTGGTGCAAGGGCAGGCAGCAATAGACCGTGTCCCGCGAGGTCAGGCGGCACGAGGCCGCCGAGGCCAGCGCCGCCGTCGCCCACCGCCGGTTTGTGATCCGCGCCGCCTTGGGCAGCCCCGTCGTCCCCGACGTGAACAGCAACATCGCCGTGTCCTTCGCCTTGAGGGGATCGACCTCGATGTCGTCCGGCGGCGAGGTGGGCCGGGCCGCCAGCGCCGCCTCCAGATCGAAGGTGCCCGGTGGTAGCGCCGCAAGTCCGCCTGTCTCCTCACCTTTCTTGCGGTCGCCGCGCCCCTCCGCGATCCCCAGGCACAAGGTCAGGCCGCCGCCCATCGCCGCATGTCCGGCCTCGGCGTGCGCCCTGTCCGTGATCAGCGCGTCGACCTCCCCGACCTCCAGCGCCTGCTTGAGCGAGGCGCCGCGCAAGTCCGCGTTGAGCACCACGGCCACCGCCCCGAGGCGGCTGAGCGCCGTCAGCGAGGTCAGCACGTCCGGGTGGTTGTCCAAAAAGAGGCCCACGTGCTGCCCGCGCTTGACCCCGCGCTCCATCAAGGCCCGAAGCACCTGGTTGACCCTGCCGTTGGCCTCCGCGTAGGTGAAGGCCCGCCCTCGCCACAAGAAGAAGGGCGCGTCCGGGATGGCCTCGGCCTGCTCGGCCAGCGCCCTGCCGATGCTGACCCGCGTCTCGTCGGTGATGTTCTCCAGCTGGGTCAGGCGCGGCAGCTGCCAGCGCATCGTGTCGACGATGGAGGCGACCTCCAGCGAGACGTCGCCGAGCTTGTGCCAGAGGCCGTCCATGACCTCGGTGGCCATGTCGTAGAGCGCGCCGCTGCGCTCCGCCCCCTTGCTCTCAGGCTCCGCGTCGGCCGGCTGGTCCAGGAAGGCGGGCTTCTGCGCCAGCCCCGAGCGCCACTCCATCCACGCCACCGCCGAGGGCCACGTCTGCCTCATGGCCCGCGATCCCACCACGAGGCCGAAGTGCCCCGCGGCCACGTCCTGGTTGTAGACCTCGGCCCTGGGCGCCGCGTCCTTGATCGCCCGCACCGCCGCGGGCCTCGCCATTTCGTCGCGCAGGCCCACGAAGGAGAGGACAGGGCAGGTGATGTCCGCCAGCGCCACCGCGCGGCCGTGGATCACGAAGCCGCCCGAGGTCATCCGGTTCTTCACGATCATCTGGTCCACGAAGTCACGGAAGGCCGGCCCCGGCCACGCCACGAAGCCCTCGCCGCCCAGGAAGCGGCGGCTGGGCTCGCGCTTCTCCAGCGCCTCGCGGTCGTGGAGCAGCCCGAAGAGCCCCACGACCTGCCGGACCTCCTTGCGCGCGTTGAAGATCTTGAAGCCCCCCGAGGTGATCGCCCCCGGCAAGCCCGAGATCTGCTCCAGCGGCCTCGCCAGCGCATTGCCGGCCGCCACGAGGAAGCGCTCCGTCAGATCCTCGTGGACGTTGATCGGCAGGTTGCGCCAGATGTTGACCGGGCTCCCGAAGGTGATCAGCGAGGCCACGTCCTTGCTGCGCCGGTAGGCCGCGGTCTGATACGCGAACATCCCGCCTTGCGAGTAGCCGGCCACGTGCACGGGCGCCCCCGTCGCGGCGCTGACCATCCCGATGGCCTTGTCCACGGCCAGGATGTGGTCGTCCAGCGTGCGATCCAGGCCGCCCTCCTCCTGCTCGGGCTTGCCGAAGTCCACCAGCCACACGTCCACCCCCTGGGAGGTCAGCCACGAGATCGCGCTGAGCTCCGGCGAGATGTCGTAGATCTCCGAGGAGACCATCAGGGGCGGGACCAGCAGCAGCGGCTGCGGGATGCGGGGCGTCGGCTCGCCCTCGTAGTGGCGCAGGCTAAAGACGCGCTCCGTGTGGACCGCCTCGAAGGGCGCGCGGTAGGGCGCGGTCAGCCGCCCGTTCTGCAAGAGCTCCATGGCGTTGCTGGCGCCGGCCCGGAAGCGATTGATCCCCTTGCCGATTGCCTTGATCCTGCCCCTTCGCTGCTCCGCCATCACCTGCCCTCCTGCGCCCTGTCCCAGGCCCTCATGTTGGCCCCTTCCCGGGTCTCGACGCAAGGACTCGACGGCCGCTCAGGCGCCAGGGAAGCCAGCCGCGCCCCGAGCAGGAACCGCTTGACGGTCTCGGATCGGATCATTATCTGGGCACCTCCCGTTGTCTCCTTGCCATGCCGAGACACGAGTATGGGCACAGACGAGAGGGCGCGCCGCATGATCTACCTCACCCACGGCTCGGAGGACTCCACGGACCTGGATCGGGTCTACTTCTTTGACGAGAAGCCCTCCTTTCGGGCGTGTCAGAGCTTCTGCGCCGAGTCCGAGGAGAACCGCAACATCGCCGTCGTGCGCGGCGGGGTCGTGGTCGAGTGCTTCAAGGGCCTGCCCGATGAGGTCAACAACGGCCTCCTGCGCACCAGCCCGCTCCACCGCCAGGAGCACCCGAGCCCGATCCTGCGCCCCGTGACCCGGATCATCGCGCTCAAGGTCGCCCGCGCCGCCCGCGTCATCCTCACCCGGCTGACCCGGACCTCCTTCAGGCACGCGGTCAAGGCGGCGCTGAACGCCCATGACCTCGACGCGCTGCGGCGAGGGCTGGCGGCGGTGGACTTTCGCGACGCGGAGGTTGACGGCGACGCCCTCAAGTCCATCGCCACCCAGCTCGGGCAGTCCCGTGCGCTCGCGCGCGGCCAGGAGCTCTACACCAAGCAGGAGATCGTCGCGGCCTTCCCCGATCTCGACCCTCTCATCTACCGGGCCGACAGCCCGCGCCAGAGCCTCCAGGCGCTCAACAGCCACCGTGATCAACTCCTGGCCGAGATCGAGGGGGTCGCCGTCGACCTTTGCGGTCCCCTCAACCTCCTGCGCCGCGCGCCCGCCTCCCCGGCCCGCGATCAAGCGCCCATCGACGTCCAGAGCCACGGCCTGCTGCTCGATCTCAAGGCCGAGCGCTGCCTCGCGCTGCCCGTCGAGGGCGTCGAGTCTCCCCTCGTCGCCTACCTCCTCGACGGCCAGCCCCGGCTCGCCCTGGCCCAGGGCTTCGGCGCGCTCTCGCCCGGAGAGGAGGCCGCCCTCCTGGAGTCGCTCGACGCCCCGCGGCTCGACCTCGCCCGCTACCACCACACCTTTTGCCTGGAGGGCGGGGCGCTCCGCCACCGGGGTTCGCGGCACCGCTTCACGGGCGATCCCGTCGATCCGGCCGAGTTCGACTTTATCCATAGATCGCAGCCACTTCGATGAACATGGCCTTGACAGGCGATGGAGGTCAAGCTGCTTCTGAATAACTTGGAAGATTTTGGATAAAATTCTTGACCAGGAGCATACCATTCCCAAGATAAGGGTGACCCGGACGTAGTTTGAACTGGAGGGTGCCATCGTGTACGCTCTTAGGAGTTCTCGATCTTCGAGGGGTATTGCGAAGGGTTGGGGGTGGACGTGGTGATCCTTCAGGGACCCGAGTCCAAGGAGTTTGAGCAGGAGTTCGCAGAGGATGTCGTGGCCTTGCTCGTCTCCTTTTCTGCAAGATTGTACGGGCGTCGAGGTGGACGGAAGAAGAAGCAGGTAGACTCCAAATGATCCTCGCGCACAAAATTCGCCTTGTCCCTACTCAAGAGCAAGAGGACTACTTCCGGAGAGCGTGCGGAACCTCCAGGTTCACGTACAACTGGGCTCTAGCGGCCTGGAAGGCTTCATATGAGGCAGGCGACAAGCCGTCAGGGCGTTCATTGAAGGTCTCCTTCAACGCCATCCGAAAGGACGCCTTCCCGTGGACCTACGAGGTGCACCGGGACTGCACAGCAGCCGCTTTTGACCACATCCAGGCAGCCTTCGGTCATTTCTTCCGCAGGGTAAAGGCCGGTCTGGCTGCGGGCTACCCCACCTTCAAGAAGAAGGGGCGCAGCAAGGACTCGTTCAGCATCGCCAATGACAAGCTCCAGCTTCGCCCCCTGGGTGTGCGCATACCCACGCTCGGCTGGGTCAAGGCCAGAGAGACGCTTCGATTCGAGGGCAAGGTGCTCGGCGCAGTAGTGAGCCGCACCGCTGACCAGTGGACCATCGCCATCCAGGTGGACGTGGGAGAGCGCAGGCGTTTGCGCGTCGGGGATGACGTTGTGGGTGTCGATCTGGGCATCAAGGCATCCGCGACGCTGTCAACAGGAGAGGTGATCAAGGGGCCCAAGGCGCTCAGACTCAACCTGCGCAAGCTCAGGAGGTTGTCACGCAGGCACAGCCGAAAAGAGGAGGGCTCGTCCAACCGGCGCAAGTCGGCGATGAAGCTGAGCCGAGTTCACATGACGATCGCCAACGTCCGCAAGGACCACCTGCACAAGCTCTCCACGAGGCTCGTCAGCGAAAACCAAGCTGTGGGCATCGAAGGATTGGCTGTAGCAAATATGGTCAGGAACCGGAAGCTGGCCAAGGCGATCAACGACGAGGGGTGGGGTGAGCTGCGTCGGCAGTTGGAGTACAAGGCTCCGATGTATGGGACTGAGATCGTGGTGCACGACCGATGGTTCCCTTCCTCCAAGGCGTGCTCGGGGTGCGGGCACGTCAAAGAGGCGCTCTGGCTGTCCGAGCGCACCTACTGGTGCGCTGCGTGTGGCCTGGTCCTGGACCGCGACCACAACGCAGCGTTGAACCTGCAACCGAAAGAACTACCCGTGGGTTACGGGGACGTCAAGCCTGTGGAGATGGGAGCGCTGGCTGGCCGAAAGGACAGTGAAACTGCCGTCGACGAAGCAGGAACGGGAGCCGGGGGACTTTCTCCAAGCTTCTGAAACCAGGGCTGAGCAGCTTTCGCGGGCCCGGGCGAGCTTCGTTCGCCGCCGTGGCCCCTTGACCCTCTGCGGAAATCCCATGTCCTGAATGCCCCTCCCGGATCGCGGCTGACGCCGCCTGGTCTTCCTTGTCGGCCTCGCCTGGCTTGAACTCTCCCACCTTGGGCGGGCTCCTGGGCCGCGGCGCGGGCTGGTTGCGCGTTGTCTGCGTCCGTGCGGGCTGCGCGCGCTCTCTCAACACTTTGAGATTGGAGGCCAGGGCAGCGCGCTGCCACGCCATCGCTCTGCCCTGCGCCGGGAGCGAAACGTGGGACATCAAGAGCTTTCAGGGTCGAGCCTCGTCTGGGCCATCGAGCCGAGGGAGTTGCCCGTGGTCGTGCGCCCTTGCCCGCGCTGTGACGCGCCGAGGGGCTTCGTGTGCAGCGGCAAGTTCAGAGTCAACGCCAACCAGCGCCGCCTGGACGTCTGGCTGGTCTACCGGTGCGGGGTGTGCGAGCGCACCTGGAACTGCACCATCTTCGAGCGGGTCAGGCCCGAGGACATCTCCCCCGAGGATCTGGCGGGCTTTCATGGCAATGCGGAGGCGCTGGCGAGGCGCTGGGCCTTCGACGCGGCGATGTTGAGGAGGGCGGGGGCGCGGCCCGAGGCCGTCGAGGGCTTCGAGGTCGTGGGGTTGAGGGGCGCGGCCTTGCCGGCGCGCGCTCGGATCAGGCTCTCGGTCGAGGTGCCGCTCGGGCTTCGCCTGGATCGGGTGCTGTCGGCGGGCCTTGACGTCCCGCGCGCTCGCCTCAAGAAGCTCGTCGCGTCTGGCGCTGTCGAGATCGGCGGCGTCGAGGTCGGCGGCGTCGAGATCGACATCGGGGGTGGCGACGGCGAGCGCGCGCTGGGCAGGGCGGTCAGGGACGGCCAGATCATCCGGTGGCGCCGGGAGCCTGAGGCGTCGGGCTGAAGCGTTACTCCACCCCCTGTCCCCGCACTCCACCCCCTGTCCCCCTCCTCGCTGCGCGAGGCTGTCTCTTAGTCACATCTCATCGGAGCCCGTCGTGGCGGGGGTCGATGGACTGATGTTGAAATCAGCCCTGAGACATCTTTCCTTGGGGGCTCAGAAGTGGGTTATCTATCTGGTCAACGCTTTGAAGGGAGGGGTCATGATCGACATTGAAACTTTTGCTCACGATATTTTCGGTAGTGCTGAACTTGGCGATGAGCGTTTGACACGACGTGCAGTGACATCCTTGGCTCTGCTTGGTGCTGCCCGTTGGAGTTCACTCGTTGAGGCCTGTC
>SYOX01000075.1 GCA_005804885.1 Pseudomonadota bacterium | reverse complement strand
TAACCCACTTCTGAGCCCCCAAGGAAAGATGTCTCAGGGCTGATTTCAACATCAGTCCATCGACCCCCGCCACGACGGGCTCCGATGAGATGTGACTAAGAGACAGCCTTGCGCAGCGAGGAGGGGGACAGGGGGTGGAGTTCCCCGATCTCTCCGTGACCATCAACGAAGTCGACTCGCCGATCCCGACGTGACCGTCAACGAAGTCGACGCGTTGTTGTCCCAGGTGATGAGGGGGCGGGGTCAGTAGGAGCCGCCGAGGAAGAAGTAGACGTCGTCGATGCCCTCGGAGCCGAAGCCGTGGGCGTAGCCGAGGCGGAAGAAGAGAGGGAGGGCGTAGCCGAGGGTGGTTTCGAGGAGCACCTCGCCGCCGGCGCCGAAGAAGAAGCGGGCGTCGACGAGGGGGCCGTTGAAGGCCGAGCCGTAGTCGGCGAAGAGGGCGCCGGAGAGGCGGCCGATGTGGATGGGCAGGGTGTCGAAGCCCTGTTCGAGGTTGACGACGGGGAAGCGGTATTCGCCGGTGAGGACGTGGAACTGCTCGCCGAAGGCGACGGCGGGGACGAAGCCGCGCAGGAAGCTGCCGCCCTGGGGGGCCTCGTTGATGATGGCGGTGATGATCTCCTGGGGCGGGGGGCCGCCGACGGAGAACTGCTCGCGGCGTCGAAAGTCGGTGCGTCCGAAGCCGCCGCGGGCGCGGGCGACGAAGACGTGGTGGTCGAGCCAGGGGGCCTGGAGGTTGTAGGAGGCGGAGTAGGAGAGCTGGGTGGAGCTGACCTTCGAGCCGGTGAGCTCGTCGCGGAAGCGCAGGGAGAGGGAGAGGTTGTAGCCATGCTCGGCGGTGACGGACTGGCTGTAGCGTTCGGTGTCGCCGACGAACCAGGAGATGAAGGCGGCCGAGAAGTTGCCCTGGTCGGGCTGTCGAGGGACGATGTCTGCGGGATCGGGCAGGAGCTCGGGTTCTTCGAAGGAGTCGGTGAAGCGCAGGTTGTAGCCGACGGAGAAGCGGTGCGAGGCGGTGGTGGAGCGCAGCGGCAGGCTCAGGGTGACCTGGCCGTCCCAGGCCTGCTCCTTGAAGGGGACGAAGCGGCTCTGGGCCACGAGGCCCTGGGTGCGTTCGAAGATCGAGTGCTGGAGGCCGAGGTTGAGGTCGACGGGCAGGCGAGTGTAGCCGTAGCCGGCGACCAGCAGCGAGGTCTCGGTCTCGTCGAAGTACTGCCCGGACATGGACCAGAAGTGGTGTCCGACGGGGTCGTTGCCGGCCATCTCCAGGCCGTAGCCGCCCGAGGCGCTGGTGAAGGCCAGCAGGGGCGAGATGCTCTGGGGCAGCAGGTAGCGGCCGGGGGCGTAGTCGGCCGGCGGCTCGACGACGAGGGGGGCCTCGATGGCGGGCATGGCCACCTCGGGGCGGTCGAGCATGGACTCGGGCGCGTCCATGAAGCGGGCGGGGTCAAAGAGCATCCGGCCCATGTCGAAGCCCTTGACGCCGAAGCGCGAGACGTAGAGCCACTGGCGGTCGCCGTCCTGGACGACGGCGGGGGTGAAGAGGCCGCGCTCGACGCGGGTGACGCGGCGGACGGGCAGGCCGTCGAGGCGCAGCACGGGGTCGGGCAGGCGGTCGGCCTGGGCGTCGGCGCGGGCGGCCAGGCCCTCCAGATCGATGGCGTAGATGTCGTAGACGCGGGTGCGGTCGCTGGCGAAGACGAGCCAGCGGCCGTCGGGGCTGAAGGCGGGCTCCAGATCCAGGGCGCGGTCCTCGGTCAGCTGCAGGAGCCGATCGCGTGCAAGATCATAGAGATAGATGTCTCGCCCGCGGGCGTCGCGCCAGAGGGAGGTGGCGATGAAGCGGCCGTCGGGGGAGAAGATGGGGGTGTCGAACTGGCCCTGGATGGGGTTGTCGAAGAGGACGCGGCGCTCCTGGGTGGTCAGGTCGATCATCACGAGCCGGGTGGTGGCCCGCGCGTTCTCGACGAAGACGATCCGCCGGCCCGTGGGGTCGAAGTCCGGGTCGCGGGCGCGCTGGCCGCGGGTGATCTGGAGCTCGTCGCGGGTCAGGGTGTCGCGCAGGATGAGCTCGTTGAAGGACCAAGAGTTGCGGTAGGCCCTCGTGGCGTGGAAGACGACGTAGCGGCCCGTGGGGTCCCACTGGTGGTGGCCGCCGCCGCCGGGGATGGCGAAGAGGCGCTCGACGGCGCCGGTGTCCAGGTCGTGGCTGTAGAGGCCGTCGGAGTCGGTCGGCGGCGAGGCGTAGAAGGTGACGGCGCGGGTGCCGGGCCGCAGGCGCGGGGAGTTGGCGGTCTGGCCGTGGTCGGTGACGGGCTCGATGGGGGTGACGCCCTCCTGTCGGATCTGGCGCACCTGGGCCTCGTAGGCCGCCGCCGCGCTGTCCTGCCACTGCCGATAGAGCGTCACGAAGTCCTCGCCGAGGATCTCGCGGGCGGTGTTGTTCATGGAGTAGGGCAGCACGCGGGTGCCGTACAAGTGGCTGAACTTCCTGAAGAAGTCTTCGCCGCGCGTCTCGGCGACCCAGGCCAGGAAGTGAGAGCCGTAGAGGTAGGGGGCCGAGCCGCGGGGCCACTCGTAGGGCGTGGAGGAGAGGTTGCCGAGGTCGAAGAAGTTGTCGTCGAGCCAGGCGGTGCGCAGGTACATGTGGAAGAGGGAGGAGCGGACGCGGCCGCCGCCGGTGCGCGCGGACTCCTCGTAGGTGGCCAGGCCCTCGGTGAACCAGCGCGGGACGAGCTGGTTGGGGGAGGCGCGCTTGCCGAGCAGGTCGTTGAGGAGGGCGGGGAGGCCGCCGACGGTGTCGATGTGGAGGATGTGGGCGTACTCGTGGATGATCAGGCCGCGGAGCCAGTCGTCGTAGTCGCCGAGGGAGCCGCGGGCCTCGGGGCCGTAGAGGAAGAGGTTGACGGTGTTGCGCGGGACGATCAGGGCCGAGCCGTTGGAGGTGTCGATCAGGTCGTTGAGGATGACGTGGGTCCTGGAGGCCGGCTGCCAGTCCAGCAGGGGGGCCAGGATCGCGTGCGCCTCCTCGCAGTAGAGCGCCACGCGCTCGGGGACCTCGCCCAGATCCTCGTGGTAGTGGATGATGAAGTGCTCGGTCTGGAGCGTGGACCATCGCCCCGGCGGCTCGGCGGCCTCGGCCTGCGCCGCCGCCGCCGCGATCATCACCCAGACGCACACCAGGGAGATTTGCAGCCCGCGATCGTCCATCGCAGCGCACTCTACCAGAGCCCCGCCCGCAACGCACCGCCGGTTGCGCGAGGTCGGGGGGCATTGCGAAGCGAGGCGGCCTCCGTTAATCTATCCCGGGCGCGAGCCCGAGGGGTTTTTGAGCGTCGAGGCGCGTTCTGGGTGGATCACATCGGATGAGCAGCAACCCACCAACGCTGGGTCGGTACGAGCTGTTGGAGCGGGTGGGGCTGGGCGGGATGGCCGAGGTCTACCGGGCGCGCCTGCCGAGCATGCACGGCCTTTCGAAGACGGTGGCGATCAAGCGCATCCTGCCCTACCACTGCGCCGATCCGAGCTTCGTGAAGATGTTCCTGGACGAGGCGCGCATCGCGCTGTCGCTGAGCCACCCGAACATCGGGCAGATCTACGAGCTGTCCGAGGTCGACGACTTCCTCTTCCTGGCGATGGAGTTCATCGACGGGCCGAACCTCTCGACGGTGCTCAAGCGGCTGGCGCGGACGAAGCGGCTCCTGCCGCTGCCGCTGACGCTGGCGATCATGGAGCGGGTGTGCTCGGGCCTGCACGCGGCCCACGAGCAGCGCGACGACGATGGCCTGTCGATGCAGATCATCCACCGGGACGTCTCGCCCCACAACGTGATGGTGGGCCGGGACGGCTGCGTGAAGCTGATCGACTTCGGGATCGCCAAGGCGCGCGACCGGCTGGTGCAGACCGAGGCCGGGACGGTGCGCGGCAAGCTGCTCTACATGTCGCCGGAGCACGCGGCCAGCCGGAGTCTGGATCACCGGACGGACATCTTCAGCGCGGGGATGTTGCTCTTGACCCTGCTCAACGGCCTGCACATCTGGCGCGGGATGGACGAGGTGCAGGTCTTGATGGAGATCCGGCGCTGGCGGACGCCGCGGATCGCGGCGCTGCGGCCGGATCTCCAGAGCGACGTGCAGGCGGCGCTGCAGAAGATCGTCGACCGCGCGATGGCCTTCAAGGCCGAGGATCGTTTTGAGGACGCCGAGCAGATGCGCGAGGCGCTGGCGAGGTTGCTGGCCAGCGTGGCGCCGGAGACGGGCAGCGTGGCGCTGGGGCGCTTCGTCGCCGACGTGATGGACGAGCGGCTCGACACCTCCGAGGCGGTCGACGAGGCCCCCGACGAGGAGGCGTCGCTGGACCCGACGCGCCAGACGCCCCCTGGGGCGGACAAGGCGGTGGACGCAGCGGCGGTCAAGACGACGTCCTCCAGGATGCCTGCGGTGAAGGCGGTCGAACAGACGGTCACGCGCCAGGACGGGCTGTCGGACGAGAACACGGCGGTCGGCCCGCTCCCGGTGGGGCCGGACACGCCGCTGCCGGAGCGCCACACGCCCTCGCTGGCGCGGGCGCTGGAGGAGGCCGAGGGCCTGGGTCTGGAGGATCGGACGCCGATCGATGGGGTCCGGATCCCGGTGGGGGGTATCTCGGACGGCGTCAACATGCCCGACGATCCGGTGGCGCAGCCGCCCGCGCGGGCGGATCGGACGGGGGACCTCAAGCCGGCGGCGATCCTCAGGGGGGCGGTGCCCAGGGTCGCGGCGCCGCCCGAGGCGATCAGGCGGCCGATGCTCCTGTCGCCGCTGTTGTGGATCGGGGCCACGATCGGGCTGCTCTTGATCGTGCTGGCCGGGGCGCTGGCGGCGCGGCTGATCTTCGCCGACGACTCCGAGGCGCAGGCCGAGGAGGCCGAGCTGGCCCGAGGTCGGGTGCTGGTGACCTCGACGCCCGAGGGCGCCGAGATCCTGCTCGACGGCGAGCCGATGGGGATGAAGACGCCCAGCGAGCTGGAGCTGGCGCCGGGCGATCACACGCTGGGGCTGAACCTGGGGGGCTTTGCGCCCTACCTCCAGGTCTTCTCGCTGCAGCCCGACAGCGCGCTGACCTTCTCGGTCGAGCTGATGCCCGAGGTCGCCGAGGCCCCGCCGGAGCCGGCGGCCCCCGTCGCGGCGGTCGAGGATGAGATGGAGCAGAGCCCGACGCTGGTGATCTACTCCGATCCGGAGGCGACGGTCTTCATCGACGGCGATCAGCTCCCGGAGCCCTCGCGGCCCGACGCGCCCCTGGAGATCACGCCGCTGAGCCAGGGCGAGACCTACCAGATCCGCTTGCAGAAGCCGGGCTTCGAGAACTGGGAGGAGAGCGTGGTGCTGGACAAGCCGCGGCTTGAGCGGCGGGTCAAGCTCAAGCGCAAGAACACCGGCCGCCTGACGGTGACCTCGAACCTCTGGGCCGAGGTCTACGTCGACGGCCGGCAGGTGGCGCGCTCGACCCCGCTGACCTACTTCCCGCTCAAGGTCGGCCCGCACAAGATCGTCCTGAAGAACCCCGAGCGGCAGCTCACCCGCACCGTCACCGTCGACATCAAGCCCGGCGAGACGCACAAGATCAGCGTCCGCTTCTGAGGTGCCCCATGACCGCGCCCCTGCCCAACGCCCTGCCCTCTCCCGACGGGCGCCGCGCCTGCGGGCCCTGGATCGCGGCGCTGGCGGCGCTGCTGACCGCGTCGGCGCTGGCCTCTCCGGCGGCCGCGCAGCGAGGCGGGGCGCTGGAGGGGGTCGTTCAGGACGCGCTGACGGGGCGGCCGCTGGTCGGCGCCAGAGTCCGGGCGCTCGGCGCCGGCGTCGAGGCGACCACGGACGGCGCGGGGCGCTACCGGCTGGCCGTCCCCGACGAGGGCGACTGGGCGGTCTGGGTGCAGCCCGTCGGCGCGCAGGCCCCCGAGCCGGCGACCTTCGTGCACCAGCGCGCCGGGACCCCCGCGACGCTGAACATCCTCGGCGGCGGCCTCTTCATCCGCTTCCCCTCCCTGGCGACGCCCTACGGACTGCCTGGGGGCTCGGGGCGCGTCGATGGGCCTGGGGGGCCGGCGGATCTGGCCGCGTGGTGGGGGGCGCGGGGGGGCTGGCCGGCGCAGGCGCTGGGGCTGGACATGCCGATGCCGCTGCCCGCGACGGTGCGGGTGGCGCGGCGCTTCGCCAGCTCGTGCAGCGGCAACCCCATCCAGCGCATCGACGAGGTGCCGCTCGAGGAGTACGTGCACGGGGTGCTGCTGCCGGAGATCGGCGTCTTCAAGTCGGCCGCGACGGGCAGGGAGTCGTCGCGAGAGGTCTTCAAGGCCTTCGCGGTGGCCGCGCGCACCTACGCCCTCTACTTCGTCGTGCGCGGGACGAACGACGCCCAGGGCTACGACCTGGACGACACGGCCTGCAACCAGCGCTACGACGACCAGCGCGACGCGTGGGTCGAGGCGCTGGTCGCCGAGACGGCCGGGCAGGTGATGGTGCGCAGGGGCACGGCCGGCGAGTTTGACAAGTTCGAGTACGCGGCCAGCTGCGGTCGCCACTCCAGCTGGCCGGAGTACCAGGACGCCTACGTCTCGGACGCGGGCCTGGGGCAGGTGTGCGTGGGCAACTGGTGCGGGCACGACGACTGCGCGGCGCACCAGGACAACCCGCAGCTGCCGGGGGACGATCGCTGCCTGGTGCGGGGGGTGTGCCAGTGGGGGAGCATGGAGCGCTCGGCCCTGGGGCAGAGCTACCTGGAGATCCTCGGGCACTACCAGCCCAACCTGGACGTTCGGGACTTCGCGGCGGTCCCGCCGACGGGTGGGCGCGTCGAGGGGGTGGTGAGGTCGTCGCTGGACGGGTCGCCGGTGCCGGGCGCGCGCGCGGCGCTGGCCGGCGTCGGGTCGCAGATCGCCAGCGAGGTCGGCTTCTTCGAGTTCGTCGGCGTCGAGGCCGGGAGCCACGACCTGAGCGTCAGCGCGCCGGGCTTCGAGCCCGCCGAGCGTCGGCTGGAGGTCCTGGCGGGCCAGACGACCCAGCTCGATCTGCGCCTCGACCCCGTCGGCGCGGTGGAGCCCGAGCCCGAGCCGGGCGAGCCCGAGGCCAGCCCCGAGGCCGGCGAGCCCGACTCGGGCGAACCCGAGGCCGGCCCCGACCCAGGCGAGCCTGAGGCCGAGGAGCCTGGCTCAGACTTCCCGCTCTTCGGGGTGGTGCCCGAGGGGGGCCTGTCGGGGTCCAGCGGGGGGTGTTCGGTGTCGGTCGCTGTAGGAGCGAGCGGCGCTGGAGGGGGTTGGAGAGGGTGGGCGTTGCTGGCGGTGGCGGCGGCGCTGTGGCGGCGCGGGCGGGGGTGCGCCGCGCGACTGTGAGCGTAATCTTTGTCGCCCCTGGAGATTGCTGGTAGATTGCGTCGTTGAGGCGGACATCGACCAGCATGACTCAAGAGGCTCCGATGAGGCGGCAAATCGAGATATCCTCTTCCTTGTGGTTCGCTCTGGCATCGTTCGCGCTGGCCTTCGGGGGTTCGGCGCAGGCCCAGGAGGGGACGCAGGGGACGATCCTGTTCCAGAACATCCCGTCCGATCTGGACAACATCGCCTCGACGGGCTTCCGGTGGCGGCTGCCGGTGACGCCGCAGCCCATCCAGGGTCGCCTCCCTCTGTCCCAGATGCGGGTGGTCCTGGTCAAGGAGGGCGAGGCTCGGCCGGCCGTGGCGGCCAGGGCGACCATCAAGGGTTATCGGGTTGAGCCGCTGACGATGGTGGTGGCGCCGCACACGGCCTTGACCTTCTCGAACAAGGGATCCGAGGAGGTGACGATGGCGGTGGTGGGTCGATCGAGCGTCACGGCGCTGAAGATCGACAGCGAGCGCGAGGGGGAGGTCGTGCTGGACAAGCCGGGGCGCTATCTTTTTCGCGCCACGGATTACACGTCCGTCCTGAGCTATGTTATCGTCGTCGAGAGTGTGGCGGACTCGGCCTTGACGGCCACGGCGCCAGATGAGGCGAGCTTTGATCTGGGTCAGGTGCCTGCGGGCTCCTATGAACTTCGGGTGTATTTCCAGGGCGCCCCGATCCTGCAGAAGTCCGTCGAGGTGTCGCAGGAAGGCAAGTTCAACGAGGGGCGCTTTCTCCTGACCCGAGAGGAGTTCCAGAAGATCCTCGACCGCCCGTGAAGGCGGTGTCACAGCAACGAAACCGCAACCTGAAGAGGTGGTAGGAGGCGATGTTCAAGTCGGCGACCTACATCCTGCTGCTCATCAGCGCTGGGGCGCTCATCGTCCTGACGACCTTGTCGATCCCATTGATCTTCGAGGAGGAGCAGCGCGAGGATCTTCGCAATGATCTGGGGCGAGCCTGGGGGGGGACGCAGGCGCAGTTCCGCCTGATGGCCTACGATCAAGTCGCGGCGGCGGAGCGCTCGGCCAACGATGAGAAGCTCGCGCTGATCTTCGTCGACGCCTGGGCCGCAGCTGGCGCCAACGAGCCGGTCGAGGGGGCCGTCGCGGAAGCGCCTGAGCCGACGCCGAGCGCCAGCCGGGCCGACGCCGTCAGCGCCGACCTCGCCCGGGCGTATCGCCAGGACCTGGTCCTGGTGTTGACGCGCAAGGGCGAGGTCTTGTCGTCCTCCCATGACCAGGGCCCGAAGCGAGGCGAGGATCTGTCGGGTCTGCCGCCGGTCCGCGACGCGCTGCAGGGCTTGCGGCGGGACTGGATCTGGGCCGCGCCCGGCGGCGTGATGTTGACGGCGGCCAGCCCCATCCTGGTGTCCAGGGGCAGCACCCGCGAGGTCGCGGGGGTCGTCCTGGTCGGCGAGCGGATGGACTCGGCCAGGGCCAGCGAGATCACCTCCCGCGTCGAGCCGGTGCGCCACAACAACTCGACTCTGGGCCTGGCCTTCGTGCACAAGGGCGACAAGCTGGGCAGCTCGATCAAGGACGCGGAGCTCCAGGCGCTCATCAGCCGCGCCGCGGGCGGCTACTCGTCCACGGACTTGCCCTACCTCAAGGCCGAGGACGCGGCGGCGCAAATCCGCGTCGAGGGTCCGGACGACCAGAAGGTCGCCTACCTGACCAGCGCGTTGAGCGACGACGACGAGGGCAAGGACTTCGGCGTGGTCCTGCTCTTGAGCCGCAAGTCCACCGGCAGCGGGCTGATCGACCTCGCGGTGGCCTCCCACTACCTCGAGGTGGCGCCGGGCCAAGGCCCGCCGACGATGGTCGTCTTCGCCATCGCGGTGGTCCTCTTCCTGCTCGGGCTCCTGCTGATCAGCAGCGAGATCGCGGCGCCGGCCCGCAAGCTGATCGCCGAGCTGACCCGGATCGAGGGCCACATCGAAGAGGGCGAGGTGCGCTCCAAGAACTTCCGGGGGATCAACTTCCGGGTGGCCAGGCAGATCAACACGATCTTGACGGGGCTGCGCAAGCGCCTCGAGCGCGAGCGCCAGAACGCCCAGGAGAGCCTCGTGCCGGCCGACGCCATCGAGGCCCTGCCCGCGCAGCCGTGGCCCTCCACCGGCGCCACGGAGGCGCCCTCGCGCCATGTCAGCGGCCAGAAGCGCGACCAGAAGCCGCAGGGGCTCCCCTTCAGCGACTCCAAGGAGATCAAGCTGCCCGTCGAGGCCTCCGAGAAGCGGATGCCCACCGGCCAGTTCGATCTGATCGAGAAGTCCGCGCCCAAGCGCATCCAGCTCGATGACGACGAGGTCAAGCCCCACCTCTCCCCCTTCCTGACCCGCGAGGACTCCGTCGATCAGGCCGCCGCCGCCGACGACGACGACGACGCGGCGCACCTTCGCGAGCTGGTCGCCCTTGACGACGACGCGCAGGGCGAGGGCAAGGGCGAGGCGCTGGACCTCGCCGAGGTCGAAGCCGAGCCCTTCGAGCAAAGAGACGAGGCCGCCGCGGCCTTCAACGACGTCCACTCGGGCGCGCCCGCTCTCGACGACTCAGACCTCGATCAGGATCCCGCCGACGCGCACTCGATGGAGCAGGTCGCCGAGTCGCTCGCCGACGAGCTGGTCGCCTCCCTGTCCAGCGACGGCCTCTTCGACGAGCAGGACGCCGCCGAGGAGGCCGACGAGGACGACGCCGAGGACGCGACCGTCGACGTCAGCTCCGCCCAGCTTCAGGACCTCATCGCCGCCGTGGGCGTCACCTCGTCGCTCAAGCCCAGGAGCCTCAAGACCGGCACGGAGGCCGCGACCCTCGTCGACAACCTCGGCGTCGTCCGCAGCCTGGCCCGCAACACCGCCGAGTCCAACGAGCCCGAGGAGCTCGACGCGCTGAGCTCCTCCGCCATCGTCGCCAGCCCCCCCCCTCCTCCTCCCCGCAAGCCCTTCTCCAAGGAGGTCTCGACCGCCGAGGTCAACCGCGGCGACGAGGCCTTCCAGGCCGCCCTGGCCGCCTCGGCCAGGGGCGGCAACGCCGCCCAGGGCCCCTTCGGCGCCGAGCCCTCTCAGCTCAAGCCCATCCCCTCGACCCTCGCCCCGCCCCAGCGCAACCCCTTCGTCCACCAGGCGCCGACCACGCCGGGCACCGCGCCCAAGCCCGCCGCCGAGACCATCGACCCCGATCAGCAGTACTTCGAAAAACTCTACCAGCAGTTCGTCAAGACCAAGGAGGAGTGCGACGAGCCCACCGACGGCCTGACCCTCGACAAGTTCGTCAAGCGCCTCCACAAGAACAAGGCCCAGCTCATGGAGCGCTACAACTGCCGCTCGGTGCGCTTCCAGGTCCACGTCAAGAATGGACAGGCCGCCCTCAAGGCCACCCCCATCAAGTAGCCCCGCCGCCGCCCCACCGCAGCCACAAGAGGTGCTCCACGTTCCCGCTCGGGCCATGGGTGTCGCTGTCGACCCCACCGAGCACCTCCAGCCCTCGCCCCGCACACCACGCCGAGACCTCCGCGATGACCTCCCGGCGCGCCGCCTCGTCCCTGACCACCCCGCCCTGCCCCACCTGCCCTCGGCCCGCCTCGAACTGCGGCTTGACCAGCACCACCAGCACCGCGCCCGCCTTGAGCAGCGGCAGCACGCTGGGCAGCACCTTGCGCAGCGAGATGAAGGAGCAGTCCGCCACCGCCAGATCCAGGGGCTCCGGGATCACCCCCTCGGGCAAGGCCCGGATGTTGGTCCGCTCGATGTTGATCACCCGGGGATCCTGCCGAAGCCTCCAGGCCAGCTGCCCGTAGCCCACGTCCACCGCGTAGACCCGCGCCGCCCCGCGCTGCAACAGGCAGTCCGTGAAGCCCCCCGTCGAGGCCCCCACGTCCACCGCCGCCCACCCCGTCACGTCCAGCCCGAAGGACGCCAGCGCCCCGTCGAGCTTGAACCCGCCCCGCGACACGAAGGGCATGTCCAGCCCCCGCACCTCGATCTCGGCCTCCAGATCGACCCGCGCACCGGCCTTGTCGACCCGCTCGCCCTTGACGAAGACCTGTCCGGCCATGATGAAGGCCCGCGCCCGCTCCGCAGACTCCAACAAGCCGCGCTCGACCAGCAGCAGATCGAGCCTCGACCCCCGGCGGCTCAAACCCGCCGCCGCGCCACCAGCGCCGCGACGCCCGAGAGCACCTCACCGCCCTCCCCGAAGACCCCGACGGCCTTGATCGCCACCTCGACCAGCGCCTGCGCCTGCGCCCGGCACACCTCGGGGCCGAGCCGCACCGCCAGGTTCACCGCGTCCTCGTGCACGTCGCCCGTCGAGCCCTGCCGGCCCGACTCCTCCAGATCGAGCAGGTCGTCGGTGAGCTGAAAGGCCCGCCCCAGCGCCCTGCCGTAACGATCCAACGCCGCCTGCTGGCCCTCGTCCGCACCCCCCGCGATCCCGCCGCCGACCACCGCCGCCCGAAAGAGCGCCCCGGTCTTCATCGCGTGCATCGCCTCCAGCGACTCCGCCGTCCGCAACCCGTCCGCCGCGGCCATGTCGTGATCCTGACCCCCGACCATGCCCGCGACCCCCGCCGCCTCCGAGACCAGCAGCACCAGCCGAAGCTGCGCCGCCGCGTCGAGCCCCTGGACCGGCCGCGAGAGCACCCTGAAGGCCTCCGTCAAGAGCGCGTCGCCCGCCAGCACCGCCCGCGCCTCCCCGAAGCGGACGTGCACCGTCGGCTGACCGCGCCGCTCGGCGTCGTCGTCCAGGCAGGGCAGATCGTCGTGCACCAGCGCGTAGGCGTGGATGAGCTCCAGCGCGCACGCCACCCCCAGCGCCCTCTCCGCATCCCCGCAGATCGCCTCGCAGGCCGCCAGCGCCAGCACCGGCCGCAGCCGCTTGCCGCCCCCGAGCACCGCGTAGCGCATCGCCTCGACCAGCTCCCCGGGCGCCGCCCCGTCAGGGCCATCCAGCCGCCCCAGAGCGACCTCCAGGCCAGCCTCGGCCGCCTCCTTGAGCGCCCCCAGGCGCGACTCGAAAGACCCCGCCATCATCGACTCCACCCCAACCCCGCCAGCACCTCGGCCTCACCCGCCTTGACCAGCGTCCGGATCTCCTCGATCGGCACCCCCTCGCCAAAGAGCACCCCGAGGGTGTAGACATCGGCCAGCACCGTCAGGTAGAGGTTCTCGTCGAGCTCCTGATCCTCCTTGACCGGCGGGAACTGACCCACCGGCGAGAAGGAAGGCGACGTCCCCGACCACGCCAGCAGCGCGCCGTCCTGATCGAGCACGAAGGCGACGTGGATCAACGCGTTGGCCTGAATCGACCGGAGCGCGGCCTGCAATCGGGGGCTGTTCATGGGTTTTCTCGTTCACGGAGTGCTGACCCGCGCGCAAGACGCCCGCAGGTTTGTGCTCGCTACTGGCGCATTGATGCCACAGGAGGCCGGGTTTGGCAAAGCTCATCCCCTGGTTGTTCCTCATCCCACCCATCCTCGTCACCCTCATGGCCATCCTCACCCTGGCCCACGCCCGCTCCCCGCGCGGCAGGGCACTGGCACTCTTCCGCCAGGGCGGCGACCACCTCCACCACCAGCGCCTCGACGAGGCCGAGGCCGCCTTCCGCGCCTGCATCCAGCTCCAGCCGGCCTTCTCCCCCGCCATCGGCAGCCTCGCCAGCCTCCTGGTCAACCGGCAGCGCCTCGACGAGGCCCTGCCCCTGCTCGATCAGGCCCGCGCCCTCGACAAGACCGACGCTCGCCTTGACCTCATGCTCGGGCGCTGCCACCAGGGCCTCGGCAACCCCGACAAGGCCGCCGCCGTCTGGGCCGCCATCCCCGAGGCCAGCGACGTCTTCGTCGACGCCATGACCCTGCTCGCCGACCTGTACGAGGCGCAGGGCGACCTGCCCGAGGCCATCCGCCACCTCCAGCGCGGGATCGACAAGGCCACCGTCTTCGAGGCCCGCCCCCTCAAGAAGGAGCTCAAGCGCCTCCAGGACGCCTCCGCCTGAACCCGCACCCCCGCCAGCACGCCGGGCACGCCGAGCCCCGCGCGATCTTCAACCTGTTGAACTTGTTGATCTTTATTGGATGGGAGGGGGCCGCGAGGGCGCCGATCGGGCCTGTCAGCGCCAGTCGCCCAGCGACCTGGGCAGCGTGAGCGCGATCTCGGGGGGCGAGCCGTCGCCGTGCAGGACGCGGTAGGCGTAGTAGGAGCCGATGACCTTCTTGACGTAGATCGCGGTGCCCGGGTAGGTCATCTGCTCGACGAGCTCGTCGGTGTCGAGCGCCCCGAACTGCCTCCACCACCGCTCGGCGACCCCGCTCCCGGCGTTGTAGCCGCCCAGCGCCAGAGGCAGGTTGCCCTTGAAGTAGCTCAGGTTCATCTTCACCAGCGCCAGGCCGAGCTGGATGTTGTCCCGATCATTGCGCAGGTTCCCGGGGCCCTTGCCCTCGAAGAGCAGCTTGCGCGCCGCCCTGGCCGACGCCGGCATCACCTGCATCAGGCCCGTGGCGCCGACGCCGCTGCGCACATCGGAGCGAAAGCCCGACTCGTGCCGGATGATCGCGAAGGCCACCATCGGATCGGCCCCGACCTCCCTGGCCGCGTCCGTGGCGATCTCCATGAGCCGATCCGGCGCCGGATAGGACAGCCCCCAGAGCCGCGCGTTGCCGCTGTAGGGCCCCACGCTGAAGTCCCCCCGCTCCTGCGCCAGCCAATAGCTACCGTGCACGTCGCCGTCGAGCAGCATGAAGGTCGACAGCAGCTCCAGGACGCCCCTGGGCGCGTCCTTGAAGCGCATCTGGGTCCAGAGCGCGTCCTTGGCCTCCTGACGGCGGCCGGTGCGCCACAGCTCCAGGCCCTGGCGCACGCGCGGGTGGGCCACGACGGGCGAGTTGGACAGCTCCCGCAGGCCGCTGGTCGTCAGGGCCTCGTCCAGATCGGGCTGGAAGGGCACGGCGCGGGTCGGATCGACCCCCAGCGCCTTGATCTGGTGCCAGGACAGCGCCGCGTAGTAGGTCAGCGGGTGGCGCTCGATCACGAAGCGGTAGGCGTCGATGGCCTCCTGCTGGCGATCGAGCTTGCCCAGGCAGCGCGCCCTCCAGTAGAGCGCCTTGAGCTCGTAGGGCTCGCCGCTCTGATCCTGGGCCTGGCCGTAGCGCTGGCTCAGGCTCTCCAGCATCCCCGCGGCGCCCTCGTAATCGCCCATCCGCCAGCCCGCCCACGCCGCCTGCCACAATCCGTCGGGCAGCCGCTCGCTGTCGGGGTACTTCGCCAGCAGCTGCGCCATGCCCGCGCGGGCCTCGGCCACGTCGCCCTGGTAGAGCCGCAGCCGCGCCGCCTGATAGAGCGCCTCGGGGGCCTTCCGATCGTCGGGGTGCCGCGCGGCGATCGCCTCGTAGATCGCGATCGCCTCCGCGTCCCGGTCGAGCCGCCGCAGCGCGCGGCCCTTGATATACATCGCCCGCGCCTCGATGGCCGGGTGGCTGGCCGCCTTGATGGCGCGATCCAGCGGCGCCAGCGCGCGCTCCCTCTCCCGGCGCTCTTCCAGGCGCGCTCCGTCGAAGAGCGCGTCGAGCGCCATGCGATCGCCGGGCTTGAGGTCGAAGCGCCGGGCGAGCGCGGCGGCGGCCTTCTCCAGCGCCTTGTGCTCGCCGCGCCGGGCCAGGTGGATCAGCCTGTCGAGGCGCTCGTCGAGGCCGATGGGGTTGACCTTGAGCCCCGCGGCCTCAAGCCGGTCGATGGCCTCGGTCATCTCCTGGGCGATCTGGCCGTAGGGCTTCTCGCGCCACACCTCCATGTAGACCGCCGAGGCGGCCTCCAGATCCCCGCCGCGCTCGTGGAGGCGGGCTTCGAGCATCGCGAGGCGGCGGCCCCGGCTGTCGATCGGGAGCTCCGCCCGGACCTGACGGAGCCGCGCGATGGCGCCGGCCAGATCGCCGGCGCGGGCTTGCGCCTCCGCCTCGCGGGTGACGGCCTGGACGTAGCGATCGGCGTCGACCCACAGCGTCGGGGGCTGCTCCTTGGGGGCTCGGCGCCCGAGCTTGCGGGCGAAGTCGCGGTGCAACCCGCGCACGACCCGCTCCATCCCCGGATAGCCGGCCTCGTCCAGCGCCTTGATCTTCGAAAGCGCCGCCTCCCGCTGCCCCGAGCACCACAACGCCCTGGCCCTGGACAGGTTGAGGGCGTTGATCCCCTCGCAGCCGCGGCCGCACTGGCGCTCGGCCTGATCCAGATCCGAGAGCGCCCCGGCGCAGTCCCCGCGCGACAGCCGCCGCTCGGCGCTGAAGTAGGCCCCGTCGGGCTCGAAGTAGGGCTTGAGGGAGACTTGAGGGAAGGGGCCGTGGATCGCGGCGCTGGCGCTGATGGGGACGAGGGGCAGGGCTTGCAGGCAAGTCTTGTCGGCGCAGTGGTCGTGTGGCCCAGCCGCGCGCCCGAGCACGTCGGGCTCGGCCACTCTGGACAGGCCACCCTGCCGCCGGGACATCGCGTCTGCATAGAGTTCGGGGCTCTGCGCGGCGGCCTCTCCGGCCTGACCGAACCACACCCCAGCGCCTGCAAGCGCAACAACCAGGTACATCTCTAAATGGTCGCGTCTCTTCATGGCGGCGCCACCATACAAGACCCTGGCGGATTCGCCAAGGGGTTGCGCGCGGCCTGAAAAATCACCGACGAGGGCTCACATCAGGGGGCAAAGGGCAATCGCGGCGACCACTTATCCCTCGATCAGCGCCAGCAGCGGCGCGCCCTCCACCCCAAGAAGCGCCTCGACGCGGGCGCGCAGCTCATCGGGGCTCAACTTCGAATAGCCTCTGTCGCCCGCGCGGTGGAGCGTGGCCTTGAGGACCCTGACCTTGAGGCGGCCGATCATCAGCCGCGAGCACAGCAGGCGAGCCAGCGCGGCCTTGTCGACCAGCAGGATGTCGCGCAGGTGGCCGACCATCCCTCGCTTGCTGCGCGCGTGGGCCGGGGTCTTGAGCGCGAGATCCTTCATGGCCTCCCACAGCTCGCGGTGCGTGAGGTCGTCGAGCAGCGCGCCGAGGGCGTCGGCCCGCAGCGTCAGGGTGTGCTCCGGGGAGGCGATCAGTTCGAAGACGCCCTGGACGCTCTGGGCGCTGTCTTGCACGTCGAGGCGCTCAAGGCCGGCCAGCGCAGGCGAGGCGAAGAGCCCCTGGATGATCTTGTCCGTGGCGTCGTTGCCGCCGATCCGGAGCGTCCGAAGCGCCGCCAGGAGGTGCGGCTGGCCGAGCCGGGAGAGGCCCTTGAGCCGGATCGCGTTCGAGCTCAGGTCCAGCGTCTGGAGGCCGGCCAGCGCCTCGCACCCCGTGAGGAGCCCGACCGCCTCGTCGGTGAGCTTCGTCCGGGCGAGGTTGAGGTGGCGCAGGGTGGGCAGGAAGGGGGCGTCGAGGAGGTGGAGCAGCCCCGCGTCGCCCATGGCGTTGTGGCTCAGGTCCAGGGACTCCAGCGCGGGCAGGGGCGCGCGGCTCAGGGACTCGATGTGGGCTGGGGTGAGGTTGGAGCGGGGGATCTCCAGCGTTTTGAGGCGGTCGGCGAAGAGCGCGCGCCCGAGCGCCTGGAGGGGCGCGCTCAGATCGTCGTAGCGCAGGCCCAGGGAGAGCACCTCCAGGCCGGTGAGCCCGCGGGCCTCGCAGATCGCCTGGGCGAGCTCGACGCCGCCGTAGCCGGCCAGGCGGATCGATCGGATGGAGGCGGCCGCGGGCGCGTCGATCAGGGAGCGCAGGGGGTTCGAACCGACGGCGTGGCCGACGTCGAGGCTCAGCGCGCTCAACCGGTGCCGACCCGATCCCAGGCCAGCCAGCAAGGGCAAGGCTTCGCCCATGTGGAGGTGCAGGGACTCCAGCTCGGGCATGTCGACCTGCTTCGACCGGCCTCGCCACTGCGCGTGGTGGAGCGTGAGGTGCCGCAGCCCTCGAAACCAGCTCGCGGCCAGCAGCCGATCGGCCGCGCTCTGGCTGATGTGATCGACGCTCAGCGACAGCGACTCCAGCGCCACGAGGTGCTCGGCCCCGGCCAGCGCCTCGAACTCGCGCTCCTGGTGATGCAAGGGCAGCCCGATCGTCAGGTGGCGCAGCGACCGGCACTTCGGGTTCGAGCCCAGCGCCTTGAGCGCGTCCAGGGCGACATTGCGCGGCGTCACGAGGTGATCGACCAGCGGCGCGATCACCTCCCAGACCGGCTTGAGCGCCTCCTTGCCGGTCCCCAGGAGGTGGGCGCGCAGCCCCGCCGGCGCCTCGCGCAGCCCCGGCGGCCACATCGCCAGCAGGCCGCTGACGTAGGGCATGTACTCCAGCGCGAGCGCCTCGGTCGGCACTTTTTCCAGCAGCCGCCAGAGCTGATCCCAGGTCGCCTTCGACGGCTCGTCGTAGAGCACCGCCCTGACATCCTCCAGCGACACCTTCGCCCGGCTCGCCATACGCCCACCCCCGCTCAAGCCCCCCTCGACAGGCGCCGAGGTTGATGAGCGTCGAGGTTTAGGATCGACGCGGGGCGCTTGCAAGCCCGCAGATCGCCCCACGCTCCTCGCACCGCCCGTTGGGCAGGCTCGTCGGGTGGGGCTTGGATGCCCGGTGTGGGCTGCGCCCTGTCGGTCGCAGGCCCGCGCGCGGACGCCAAAGAACCGCCGGGCCGGATCACCGCGTCGAAGTGGGCCTATAGATTGGAGTTTTTGATCCCCCAGGTGTCGATCTGGACCGCACGCCGGCCTGCGACCGCCAGGGCGCAGCCCGCCCTGAGCTTCCAGCCCCACCCGACGAGCCCGCCCAACGGGCGGTGCGAGGAGCGTGGGGCGATCGACGCGGGGCGCTTGCAAGCCTGATCCGTCGGGGGGCGAGGATCGTAAGGCGTTGACGGCGAGCGCCCACAAGGTGCATTGAGGGGGTGATGTTCGAGGCGGATTCGGTTAGGCTGTGAGGCCGTGGTCGGAGACAGGAGGGGCGGGTGACGACGCAAGCGCTGGATCAAGGATCGCAGGGGTGGACCGGGCAGGAGGGGCCGCTGCTGCCCTTCCTGGGCCTGGACACGCTCTGGCTTCAGCTGACCGGGACGATCTGCAACATCGCGTGTCGGCACTGCTTCATCACCTGCGGGCCGAAGAACGACTCCCACCCGATGATGGACACCGCCGAGGTGCTGGCGCTGATCGAGGAGGGCGGGCGGCGCGGCGTCAAGGAGTATTACTTCACGGGCGGCGAGCCCTTCATGCACCCGGACATCTTCCCGATCATCGAGGCGACGCTGCGCCAGGGCCCGCTGACGATCCTGACCAACGGGATCTTGATCACGCCGCAGGTGGCCGAGAGGCTCGGGGGGATCTTCCGGGCCAGCCGCTACGGCCTGGATCTGCGGGTGAGCCTCGACGGCACCTCGCCGCAGGAGAACGACCCGATCCGGGGCAAGGGGACCTTCAAGACGATCCTGGCGGGGGCCGAGAACCTCGTCAAGGCCGGCATCAACCCGGTCTTCGCGGTCACGACGATCCACTCCAGCTACAACGAGGTCGAAGGAAGGCTCGGCTTCATGGCCTTGCTCAGGGACAAGGGCTTCTCGCCGCCGAGGCTCAAGCTCATCCCCCCCTTCAAGATCGGCCGGGAGGCGCGGCGCGGCGGCGGCTACGAGGCCGACGAGATCCTCGGGGTGGAGGACTTGATCGAGGGCGAGGAGCACATGCTGCAGTGCGGATCCTGCCGGATGGTGACGGCCAAGGGGGTCTACCCCTGCCCGATCCTGATCGAGGAGCCGGGCGCGCGCATGGGCGACACGCTGGCCGAGGGCCTGGTGCCCATCCGCCTCAACCACCCGGCGTGCGTGACCTGCCACGTCGAGGGCTTCAGCTGCCGGACATGAGGAACATGACCGAGGACATCGGGCGGATCGCCGTCTTTGGGGGCGTCTACAACAACCACCTCGCGCTCGACGCCGTGATCGCGGACGCCCGCGCGCAGGGCGTCGAGCGGATCTACAACCTGGGCGACGTGGGCGGCTTCGGGCCGAGCCCGAACCGCTCCATCGAGCGGCTGCGCGACAGCGAAGTGCTGACGATGCAGGGCAATTACGACCAGAGCATCGGCAATGCGCTGGACGACTGCCAGTGCGGCTACACCGACCCGAGGGACAACCACTTCGCGCAGATCAGCTACAACTACACACTGGCCAACACCGCCGAGCACCACCGGACCTGGCTGCGGGAGCTGCCGACGGGCTTCCGGCTGGAGCTGGGGGGGCTGCGCGTGATGATGGCGCACGGCTCGCCGAGGCGGATCAACGAGTTCCTGTGGGCCTCGACGACGCCGGAGCCCTTCATCCGGCGGATGCTCGACGAGCAGGGCGCGGATCTGCTGCTGGTGACGCACACCGGGATCCACTGGCAGCGGTGGCTGGACGACGACCCGAGGCGCGGGCTGGTCAACGTCGGGGCGATCGGGAGGCCGGCCAACGACGGCCAGCGCGGGGTCTGGTACGCGACGCTGGCGGCCAGGCCCGAGGGGGGCGTCGAGGTGGAGTTCCGCTGCGTCCAGTACGACGCCGAGCGGCTCGCCGCCGAGATGCGCGCCGAGGGCCTGCCCGAGGAGTTCGTCGAGACGATCTTGACGGGCTGGTGGACGACCTGCCTGGAGATCCTGCCGGCACGCGAGCGATCGCGATCGCGCTACTGAGGAGCTGCCCGGGAAGAGAAGGCCGGGGCTCGGGACAGCGTTCGAGCCGCTGACCGGATACAATGGGCAGTGACGAGGGCGGAGCGCGTGTTAAACTTACCCCGGAGCGTCGTCATGACACTCCCAAGGTGAGGGGCGAGGCCTCGCCGCGGTGAGGGGCCGCACCCCACCGATGAGGCCGACGCGAGACTGGAGCCCGATTGCATGGCACAAGACGACCGCCCGACCGACGACCCCGGCGCGCCCCCGACTCCAGATGGAGCAGGGAAGGAGGAGGGGCTTGACGAGGACTGGTTCCCGCCGCTGACCGCCGAGGGCGCCGATCCCCAGCTGGCCAGCCTCTCTCCGCCCATCAACTGGTTCCGGCCGGTGCTGATGGTGGCCGTCATCGCCTTCGCCGTCTACCTCGGCACGCAGTTCACCACGGAGATCCGATACTTCTTCAGCGACGACGCGCCGGTGGACATCGGCGACGTGACCGAGTTCCCCGAGCGGACCAGCGAGGGCGACCGGCCCGTCATCCCCGAGAACCGGCTGGTCAAGGTGGCCGGCATCCCGACGCGGATGTCGATCTCGTGCTCGCCCTCGATGCGCTACTTCAAGCTCGTCGGCGCCCACGTCTACGTCGAGCTGCCGATGGATGAGGACATGTCGGCCATCGCCTGCAAGGCCGAGCGCGAGAAGTCCAGCCCCGAGATCAGCAAGATGCAGTTCTACGAGGGCACCGGCCGCGCGGTCAGCTTCGGCGGCACGGGCAAGCGCTACGGCAACCTGAAGGCCTTCTACGAGCGCAATTACGGGGAGCTCTTCTGCTCGTCGATGACCGAGTCTCGCAAGGAGGCCCGGCTGACGATGCTGCGCCAGATGCTGCGGGAGACGAACAAGACCAAGGAGGGCAAGTACCCCTCCGACGAGGAGGTCGAGCGCCTGCTGGCCGGCGAGACCCTCTGCCATGACGCGTGGCTGATCCAGGCCACCACGACCCCCGGCGTCTACTGGCCCTACCTGCTGATCTACGTCGTCCTGGCCCTCATCATCCTGTGGAACCTCTTCACCCTGGCCCGGTGGGTCCGCCGCAACCTCATGGCGCCCTGATCCGCCACCCTCATCCCCGACCCCTTCCCCTGCCCTCCCTCGCGATCCCGGACGCTTGAAAAAGTGTGCATGGGTTGATATGAGTCAGACACGCCACGACGCTGCACTCCAGGGGGAAGTAATGTCCGACCTCGATCCTGAAAAAGCGCTCGCGCTGAGCGAGTTTTTCAAATCTCTAAGTGATCCGACCCGCGTGCGCATCCTGGAGGCCCTCTCGCGCGAGGAGCGCAAGGTCGGCGAGCTGGCCCTTGAGCTGGACGTGAGCCAGTCGGCGCTCTCGCACCAGCTCCGCATCCTGCGCGGCCAGCGCATGGTCACCTTCCGGCGCGAGGGCAAGAACGCCTTCTATCGCCTGACCGACCCCTCGATCATCGCGGTCATGCGGGCCGGCCTCGACTTCGCCTCGGCCTGATCGCGGCGCCCAGGGGCATCCAGCGGGCGGCCTCTCCTTGAGCGCCTCGCGAGCAGCGCCAGCGCCGCCATCGCCAGGAGCCACGCCCCGCCCGCAGGGGCGCCAGGGGCCTGCGCACACCCAGGCTCAGGCCCGTCGACGGCCCCCGTCGGCCTGTCGTCGTCCTACTCCTCCTCCTCCTCTTCCTCCTCGTCCTCGTCGGGCACCGCGCCTGGCGCGCAGCCGGAGGTGTCCCGCACGCAGCCCGCGTCGCAGGCCAGCGCCCCCTCCCCCAGCCCGAGGTCGCCGCAGCCGAGTCCCCCGAAGTTCTCCCCGTCGCACTGCTCCCCGGCGTCGATCCGCCCGTTGCCGCAGGCCTGACAGCCGCTCACGTCCAGCACGCAGCCCGCGTCGCAGGCCAGCGCCCCGCCGACGAAGCCGAGCGCCTCGCAGCTCTGGGCGCCGAGGTCGTCGCCGTCGCACTGCTCGCCGTTGCGCCGCGCGCCGTCGCCGCAGACATTGCCGGGGTCCTCCACGCAGCCTCCCTCGTCAAAGTCGCAGCCCGCGCTGCAGGCCAGCGCGCCGCCCAGGTAGCCCCTCGACGCGCAATCCTCGCCGCCGAGGTCGTCGCCGTCGCACCGCTCGCTGGCCTCCCGGGCGCCATTGCCGCAGACGGTACACCCGGAGGTGTCGATCTCGCAGCGCCCTCCGCACAGCAGCCGCCCCCCGTCGAAGCCCTCGCTCTGACACGAGGCGCCGCCGAGAGCCTCGCCGTCGCATTGCTCGCCGGGGTCGAGGCGATCGTCGCCGCACTCGGCGCAGGCCGAGGTGTCCAGGCGGCAGCGCCCGTCGCAGACCAGCGTGCCGCCGTCAAAGCCCTCGGCGGCGCAGCTCCGGTCGCCGAGGTCGTCGCCGTCGCACTGCTCGCCTCGATCGATCAGCCCGTTGCCGCAAGCCTCGGGGTCGATGGGGAAGTCATCGGGGTCGCCGGGGTTGGTCGCGCCGCCGGGCGGATCGGGCGACCCGAGCAGCCACGCGCCCTCGGGATCGCCAAGCTCCTCGCCGTTGCTGAAGCCGTCGCCGTCGGAATCGAGAGCAAAGACCAGCGCCCACTGGGCGTCGCCGCTGGGGCCGGGCTGGGAGAGGTTGAACTCGACATCGGCGCCGAAGGCGTTCCGAGAGCCCCCGTTGGCGCCGACGTGGCATATCTGACACCCGAAGGCGCTGTTGGGGATCTGACCGATCCTGAAGTTGCGGGCCTCGACCTGCGAAGGCTGCGCCACCATCAGCGCGGCCAGCCCGGCTCCGATCGCCCAGACCTTGAACTGCTTCATCGCGCCTCACCTGTCCTCAACGCGCCTGCGCCGCCCTTCGCCGCGCCGACGGCCGCCCGGCCAGCGCACCGCGCCCTGGCCCGCGGCGACAGGATGCGCGCAGGGAGAATCTGGATCAACAGCCGCGCAGGAAATTGTACGCAGACGGGCTTGAGGGCGCACGGGATTCGGAGTGGGGCAGGAGAGCGGGCGCCGCGATGGCTCGAACGGCGCGACAGAGCAGGCGAAGCCCGCTCTGTCGCACGCAGACGGCGGATCAGGGTCAGCGACGGCGGATCAAGCGCAGCGACGGCGGATCAGGCGCAGCGACGGCGGATCAGGCGCAGCGACGGCGGATCAAGCGCAGCGACGGCGGATCAAGCGCGGCGACGGCGGATCAGGCCGAGGCCGAGGGCGAGGAAGGCCAGCGCGAGGCTGCCGCCGCCGACCTGACCGGGGGCCGTGGCGCAGCCCTCGTCGCTCTCGTCGCCGCCATTGCCTTCGGGCTGGACCTCGGGCTGGCCCTCGGGCTGGGCCTCGGGCTGGCCTTCGGGCTGGGCCTCGGGCTGGCCCTCGGGCTCACCTTCGGGCTGCGCCTCGGGCTGGCCCTCGGGCTGCGGCTCGGGCTCGGGCTGGACATCGGGCTGACCCTCGGGCTCGGGCTCAGGCTCGGGCTCGGGATCGACGGGCGGGACGCTGTTGCGATCGGCGGGGTTGGACAGCAGGGGCGGGTTGGGATCGCCGGGGCGCCAGGTGCCTTCGGGATCGCCAAGCTCCTCGCCGTTGCTGAAGCCGTCGTCGTCGGAGTCCTCGGCGAAGACGAGCGCCCACTGGGCATCGCCAGCGAAGCCCGGCGAGGTCATGGTGCCCTCGACGTCAAGGCCGAAGGCGTTGCGGGAGCCGCCGCCTGGGCTGGTGTGGCAGGAGCTGCAGCTGCGCGCGTTGCCGTTGGGGACCTGGGCGACGCGCTTGGGGCGGGCCTCAGCGGTGGTGGCCCAGCTCATGGCGATCAGGCCGGTCATCAGGGCTCCGGTGAAGAGCTTGCGGTTCATGTTGGGTCTCCTTGTATTTTATGCCTCGCGCGCCTTGCGATGCGCAGCCCCCCGCCCCTCGGTCGCCCAGACAACACCGAAAAAAGAGCCGGCGAGGACGCGAGCATTCTAGGTGTTGGACGGCGGGTGTCAACAGCGGGGCGGCGTGCGCCTGTGGGGCTCGGTGGGGTCGAGCGGGAGACCCTGGCGGGCGCGCAGGTTTGCTCAGCAAAGGCCCCGACGTCCCCCACGCCCCACGCTCCCCGCACCGCCCCACGCTCCTCGCACCGCCCCCGTTGGGGACGGGCTCGTCGGGTGGGGCTTGGATGCGCGGGGGGGGCTGCGCCCAAGGGCGCAGGCCGGCGGGCGGGTGAGGGCGGTTCGCAGGGCCGGATCACCACGTCGAAGTGGGCCTGTGGATTGGAGTTTCTGCTCCCTTGATGTCGACCTGGGCCGCGCGCTGGCCTGCGACCGACAGGGCGCAGCCCGCCCCGAGATTCTAGCCCCACCCGACGAGCCCGTCCCCAACGGGGGCGGTGCGAGGAGCGTGGGGCGTTCGGGCGGTGGGGGGCTCGGAGGGGCCTTGCGACTTCGGGGGGACTCTGGCATAGCTGGCCGCGTTGCACCGCCGCGCCGCCCCCTTGGCCCTGAAATCACCGACCTCAATCTCTGGAGGTGACCCTTGAGCCTTCTTGACGACCTCGACACCAGCGGCTTGCCCGGATACATCGTCGTCGAAGGCGTCATCGGCGTGGGCAAGACCACGCTGGTCAAGCGCCTGAGCGAATTCTTGAACGCCCGCACGGTGTTGGAGGTCTTCGAGGAGAACCCCTTCCTGGCGGACTTCTACAGCGACCGGGGCCGCTATGCCTTCCAGACCGAGATGTTCTTCCTGCTCAGCCGCTACCGGCAGCAGGAGGGCTTCGCCCAGGAGGACCTCTTCAGCCGGCACGCCGTCAGCGACTACCTCTTCTCCAAGTGCAGGATCTTCGCCGGCTTGACCTTGAGCGAGCCCGAGTTCGCGCTCTTCGACAAGATCTACGGCATCCTGGAGCAGAGCGTCCCGAAGCCGGATCTGGTCATCTACCTGCACGCGCCCGTGACGGACTTGATGGATCGCATCGCGTCGCGCGGCCGGACCTTCGAGCAGGCGATGGATCGGGATTACATCTCGGGCCTGCTGGGGATCTATACGGACGTCTTTGCCCATTACAACGACACGCCGCTGTTGACGGTGGACACGTCCACCGTGGACTTCTCCAGGGACGATGCGGCGGTCGTGGCGCTGATCAAGGAGGTGGGGCGCGCGCGCGCGGGCCGACGCTCCTTCCCTTGAGGCGTCCCCGCTGGCCTCCAGGGCGTCGGGCGGAGGGGCCTCACAGGCCCCTCAGGGCTCGTCGGGCGTCTGGGGCTCGGCCTGGGGCTCCTCGATCGAGGTGATGGCGGAGCTGATCCTGTGGCCGGAGTTGTGGCGACGGCGCTCGGCCTCGCTGGGCGGCTTGAGGGTCGCCATGGGCCCCGAGGAGGGGATCGGGGGCGGCATCGGAGGGGCCGAGAGCATGCCGGGGGGCGTCAACATGCCCGGCGGCGGCGGCGTCATGTCGCCGGCGGCCAGGAGGCTCTCGGCGGTGGGCCGCGGCGGCAGCTCATCGGCCCGCACGCCCGGCAGGGTGATCTCCTCGCCGGTGATGGACTCGATGCGCCGGATGTCGTCGATCAGCGACAGGGGGCTGTCCACGGGCGGCTCCAGAGGCGCCTTGCCGGGCAGGGAGAGGCCGGGGGGGTTGGTGTTGTCGTCCTCGACGAGGTCCAGGTCGATCTCCTCGGTGGTGATCGCGGGGGGGACGCGCAGCTGGCTGGCGGTGCCGGCCTCGACGAACTCGCGCGAGGCGCGCGGCTGGGCCACGGGCACCTCCCGCAGCCGCGTCGAGAGGGTCTGGATGAAGTTCCACAGGAGCTTGACGGCCAGCGTCGGGTCCTTGCGCAGCAGGTTGTAGAAGTCGCTGCGCCGGATCGTCAGCGCCGTGCCCGAGGTCAGCGCCCGGATCGTGGCCGAGCGCGGGCCGTCGTCGATCAGCGCCATCTCCCCGAAGTGCCGGCCGGGGCCCAGCCTGGCCACCTCCCGCTCCCCCCGGAAGACCGCGAAGGTGCCCCGCATGATGATGAAGAGCTCCTCGCCCTCCTCGCCCTCGCGCACGACCTCCTCGGACTGCGCCACGGCCCGCTTCTGGGTCGTGTTGACGACCCGGACCAGCTCCTTGTAGCTCAGGTAGTGGAAGAGCGGGATGTTCCGGATCGTCTCCATCGTCAGGTGGACCTCTTCGGTCTCGATGTCCTCGGTCTCGTCCGAGACGCCCACCAGCACGACGGTGATGTTGTCCTTGCCCCCGCTCTCGTTGGCGAAGCCGATCAGGTCGGCCGTGATGCGCTTGAGCTCCTCCTGGGTCGCCGTCGTGCGCACCTCCCTCGGCCCGACGTAGCGCCCGATCGTCTCAAGGTCGCCCTCCAGGTAGCCGCTCAGGCCGTCGGAGCAGAGCATGAAGCGGTCGCCGGAGAGGATGTCGAAGTCCAGCGTGTCGACCTCGACCGACTCGTAGACGCCCACCGCCCTCGTAATGGCGTTCTTGTACCTGGCGTCGACGTCCGAGGGGCTGCTGGCCCGACCCCGCCGCACCATCTCGTTGGCCAGCGTGTGATCCTCGGTCAGCTGGTGCACCTGCCCCTTGCGGTAGAGGTAGATCCGGCTGTCGCCGACGTGCGCGATGAAGCACCGGCGGCCGGCCACCATCATCATGCTGCACGTCGTGCCCATCCCCCGGCGAGAGGCGTCCGCCTGGGCCATCTCGTAGATCCGCGAGCACGCCTCCTGGATGGAGTACTCCAGCACCCGCAGCAGATCCTTGCGCAGCTTCGGGTTGTTCGGGCTCTCCGCGCACTGATCGAAGATCTCGCGGTTGTTGGCCACCACGTCCCGGATCGCGCGCACCGCCACCGCCGAGGCCACCTCGCCGGCGGCGTGGCCCCCCATCCCGTCACAGACGATGAAGAGGTTCAGGCGCTTGTCGACGAGGAAGTTGTCCTCGTTGTGCTCACGGGACTTACCGACGTCCGTGGCGGCCCAGAACTGGACTTCCATGATCGCTCCCGGTCAGGCCGGATGGAAAGACTCCCCAGAGTCCACCTCTAACACATCAAGACAACCTTGACCACCGACCCGCGGCCCTCAGTCGATCAACTTGCCCAGGCGATCCCAGTGGATCCCGTCGCCGTCCGACGAGAACCAGATGAACATCGCCCGGCCCTTGATGTTCGACAGCGGGACCTGCCCCCAGCAGCGGCTGTCCGACGAGTTGTCCCGGTTGTCGCCCATCACCATGACGTGCCCCTCCTTGACCACCGCCTCCTGGTCTGTCCCGAAGTTCGCGTCGCGGCCGTAATGCTGGGTCGTGTAGCGGCGGCTGCCGCGCTGCTCGATCTGGCGCGTCAAGAAGGGGTAGCCGTGCCGGTCGGAGGCCTCCCGATCCAGATCCTGGGTCGAGACCGGCTCGCCGTTGACGATCAGCCGGTTGTTGACCATCTTGATCCGGTCGCCCGGCAGCCCCACCACCCGCTTGATGTAATCCTTCTCCTCCCTCAGGCTGCCCGGATCGACGCAGCCCCGCTGGTGCGGCGGCAGCGTCTCGACGTGCGCCGCCGCCTCGGCCCTCGGGAAGACGAACACCACGACGTCGCCGCGATCGGGCAGCTTGAAGTCGATCAGCCGCGTCGTCGTAAAGGGCATCCGGACCCCGTAGGCACCCTTGTTGACGAAGAGCCTGTCGCCCTCCTGAAGCGTCGGCACCATGCTCGCGCTCGGGATGATGAAGGCCTCCACGACGAAGGCCCTCAGCAGGAGCGCAAAGATCACCGCCAGGCCTATCGACTCGGCGTACTCCCGCGCGACGCTCTTGCGCAGGTGACCCATCCGCGCGTCCGTCACCTCCTCCAGCCGCCGAAGCGCCCCCGACAGCGCCTCGACGTCATCCCCGGCGATCGCGTTGTCGGCCGCCGACAGCGCCTCGCGCATCCGCGCAAACGACTCCTCGCTCAGACGACCGCCGTGCTTCTTGAAGAGCTGACGCACCTGCTTGATGAAGCGCTGGCCGTCGCGGCGCAGCCCTCTGAGCTCTTTGGCCTTCGCGCTCAAGGATTGTCCTTCCAAAGGCGCCAGACGCGCCGCCCACTGAGGCAGGACGCTCAGGATCCCATGACCCTGACGCCGACAAGGCGCCCATCAAAGCCGACGGCGCACCCCGCGTCAACCCCCCTGGCCCGCCCTTTATTCGATCCCGGACCTCGCCGCGCGGCCCGCTAGTCGTCCACCTGGAGGACGGCCAGGAAGGCCTCCTGCGGGATCTCCACGCTGCCGACCATCTTCATGCGCTTCTTGCC
>SYOX01000074.1 GCA_005804885.1 Pseudomonadota bacterium | reverse complement strand
TTGGTGTTTTCGACCCTTCACACGAACGACGCGCCGAGCACCATCACCCGGCTGGTCGATCTCGGCGTCGAGCCCTTCAAGATCGCCTCGACGCTCGTCGGCATCATGGCCCAGCGCCTCGTGCGCACCATCTGCAACCACTGCCGCCGCGAGACGACCCTCTCTCCCGAGCAGATCGAGACGCTGGACATCCCCATCCCCGCCGGGATGAACCAGAGCCTGCCGGTGCAGTACGGCGAGGGCTGCGTCAAGTGCCGAGGGACTGGGCTCTTTGGTCGGACGGGGATCTTCGAGGTGATGCCGATCACCTCGACCCTCAAGCGGCTGATCAAGCAGGGCTCCACCGCCGAGGAGCTCTACTCGGCGGCCCGCAGCGACGGGATGCGCACCCTCAAGGAGGCCGCCATCACCAAGATGGCCCAGGGCCATACCTCCTTCGGCGAGGTCGCCTACGTCCTGGGCGAGTCGGAGGAGTGAGGGCTGCGACAATGGCGCGCGGCCAGCACCTCTGGTAGACTCCCGCGGCATCAAGCGGCGTCGATCGCGCCTCACAAGACCCCATTTCGAAGGGCATCAGCATCATGGAAGCAGCAATCATCGAACTCGGCATCTACGCCGTGGTCTGCGTCATCGGCACCTTCATCACCATCGTCTTGCCGGTGGCCTACATCCTCTGGGAGCGCAACAAGAAAAAGGGCACGAGCAAGGGCCGCGAGCGGCTGGGCGCCGAGCTTGGCCTGGGCTCCGTCGACGCGGACGGCGGGCAGGACCGCCTCGGCGGCCAGCGCGGGGCCAACCGTTGGCTGGTGGGCTGGGAGGTGCGCAAGATCGCCGGCGGCCCGCCCTCCTTCGTCACCTTCTTCGAGTGCTACGCGCCCAACCTCATCGCCGTCGAGATCCGCCACAAGCTGCCCGGCAAGCCCAGCGCCATGTCCGGCCAGTTCGGAGGCCCCACCCCGATGGGCCTGGACGCCTTTGACGCGAAGTTCGAGGCCGCCGGGGACACCGCCAGCCTCACCTCCGAAGCCATGACTGCGCTCAACGATCTCCTGAAGGAGGGCGACGACGTCTACGTCATGCCAGACCGCGTCGTCCTGCTCTACAAGGGCGACCACAAGACGGTCGAGGACCTACGGGGCCGCATCGATCGCGTCGAGCGGGTCGCCGCCCTCCTGACCCGCTGAGGCTGCCCCTCGCCCGCCTTGAGGCGGCGTCCGCAGCCGGATGGATCGGGAGAACCACCCCCCCGTCTCCGCGTCCAGCCCCGCGGTCAGCTCGTCTATCCTCAGTTGGAGGATGACCGCCTCGCTCCGATCCTCGGGCGGCGAGAGCAAGACCCGGATCTGAAGCTGCCTGCGCTCGAAGTAGCGCTGGGTGATCGACTCCAGCACCTCGATCCTGAGCCTTGTTCGCCTGGACGACTCCAGGCTCGCCCCCAGCTCGTCCGGGTTGAAGACCAGCCTCGACAGGTCCCAGCGCGCCGTCAGCCCCCCTCTCCACCTCGACTGGCCGCTGTCCAGCGTCCCCGTGTGCGTCCCCTCGACGTTGTAGAGGGCGTCCATGTCCTCCCGGGTCGTAAACCTGCCCTCGCGCTCCGAGTCCACCTGGGCTCTGCCCTCCAGCACCTCGGGCGCGGCGAAGGCCCAGCGCGCCCGACGCCTCCACCCCGCCTCCTGCTCGCCTCCCAGCCCCGACCAGCCCAGCGCGGCCTGCTGGGTCGCTCCCACGGAGGGCTCGTGATCGAACCAGGCCATGATCCTCGACACCTCGGGATCGGCGCTCTGGGCCGACGCCGTTTCGCCCCACAAGACCGCGAGGGTGAAGAGGGTCACGTTGATCCAGGTTGATGAAATGATTGACGATTTTTCTATTCTTGGTCTCATGGTGTCTCTTCTGGGTCAGCGGTTCGGGCGGGGGGTGGAGGCGGCCTCGATGCTCATCGTCAGGGCCTCGATCTGGAGGGCGGCGGCGGCGCGCTGCTGGGCGTCCATGAGGTGGTGAGACGCGGCGGCCTCAAGGGTCAGCCGCCGCAGGAGGGTGAGCTTGCGCGCCAGATCGCGGCGCGAAGCCTCTTGATCGCGCCTGAGGGCATCGACCGCCTGCCTGCTCTGGCGGGCCTGGGGGTCGTCGACGATCGCGGCGAGGTCCCACCACGCGACGATCTGCCACTGGAGCTGGTCGGTGCGCCGGGACTCCAGCAGGGTTTCGAAGGGGTGCTCCGGCCCTTGTGTCGTGTCGGTGGTGCGCCGCGAGAGGAGGTCGGTCGCCTCCAGCGTCAGTTCCACCCTTGGGGCGAGCTGTCGCCAGGCGAGCCGGCGGTCGATGTCGACGAGGGGTATGGGGTCGTCCGTGGGGGGTTGTGACAGGGCGAGCAGGCGCTCGCGGGACCAGCCCTCCTTGAGGGCCTGGAGCGCGTCCGATCGGCGCCGGGCGACGTCGAGGGGGACACAGATCTGGATCTCGCCCTGCGCGATCTTCATCGGCGGGCGGCCTGCGGCGCGGTTGGCCTGGTTGCCCGGAGAGGGGGAGGTTCGAGCGTCTGGACGCGGGGTCCGTGGGGCGCGGTGAGAGAGGGCGGCTGTGGAGGTGTCGATGGCGAGGGCGACGAGGGCGATCGCGGTCGGTCGGGCCTGGCCGGGGAGGGCCGCTTGTGCGGTGAGGCGCTTGAGGGGGGCGCGGCGGCCGTGCCATGTCCCACGGGAGGTTGTCATGAGGAGGTGTCCTTCGAACAAGGCTGCGGACAGGAGGCGCGCACCTTCGGGGGCCGGGAAGGGGGCGGTGAGGTGGCCCTTGTGGAGGAGGCGGGCCTCGCGGTGGGTGGTGATGATCTGGGTGTCTGGGGATGAGGTTGGGCGGATGCGGGTGGAAAGTCCATTAAGATCATGGGGTTGAGGGCTGATTGCGGTGGGGTCGGGCGGCAATCTGGGCCTGTCGAGGGGAGGGGGGTTGGGATCCTCGGTGGGGTCGTCGGTCCTGTTGGCGTCGGAGAGATACGGGTCGAGGGTGTCTGCGTCGTCGAGGAGGGTGGTGTCGAGGAGGGCGTCGAGGTCGTCTTCGAGCAGTCGCAGCTCGTCGTCCAGGGAGGGGTCGGTGAGGGTGCGGGGCCGTGTCGGGCTGGGGGTCGGGTCGAGGTCGTCGGTGAAGGGGTGGAGGCGCCAGGAGAGGCCCCCGTCGGAGGAGGTGAGGGCCGCGCGGTGGCTGACGGCGACGAGGGTGGAGGGTCGAGAGGGGTCGCGCCAGGCGTCGGCGATGGGGCCGGCCGCGGCGGGGGTGGGCAGCGGGAGCCAGGCGCAGCGGGCGGCGGCGGGCAGGGGGAGGAGCAGGGCGATCAGGGCGTGGAGGGCGAGGGTGATGGTGATGGTGAGGGCGAGGGCGAGGGCGGGTGAGGGGGTGGGGGTGGGGGTGGGGAGGGGCGTGGGGGAAGGGTGGGGGCAGGGCGGTGGCCGGTGTGGCATGGGGTGCCTCGCTTGGGTCGGCGCGGGTGGCGCCGGGGTGTCGCGGGGCGTTGTCGGGCGATGGCGAGGCGATGTTGCGTGGGGATCTCAGGGCGGGTGGATTTTCTGGAGCGCGGGTCAGGCTGTGGGGCGAGCGATGAGGCGGTTTTTTGGAGGGAAGGTCAGGTCGTGAGGCGGGCGATGAGGCGGTCGTGGAAGCCAGCGAAGTTGGAGCCGGACATGCCGACGACGACGTCGCCGGGGGAGAGCAGCGGGGCGAGGTGATCGACGATGGCCTCGACGTCGGCGATGAGGTCTGCGGGGGTGCCGGTGAGGCGCAGGGCGTCGACGAGCCTGGGGATGTCGATGCGGCCTTCGTCGCTGGAGGTCTCCTGGCGCCAGGGGGCCGAGAGGATGACGGCGTTGGCGTCTTCGAAGGCGGGGGGGTAGTCGTCCTGGAAGATGGCCATGCGGCTGGTGTTGCTCTTGGCCTCGAAGATGGCCCAGAGGCGGGCGTCGGGGTGTCGGCCCCGGATGGCGCGCAGGGTCTCGCGGACGGCGGTGGGGTGGTGCGCGAAGTCGTCGTAGACGAGGATGCCGCGCGGCGAGCCCTTGAGCTCCTGTCGCTTCTTGACGCTCTTGAAGTCGGGCAGCGCGGCGCGGCAGGCGTCGAGGGGGGCGCCCTGGGCCAGGGCCAGGGCGAGCGCGCCCATGAGGTTGCGGACGTTGTGGTCGCCGGGCAGCGGGGATTCGAAGAGGCCGAGGTCGTTGCCGTCGAGGCAGAGGCGGGAGGTGACGCCTGAGGGGGTGTGGACGATCTCGGTGGGGTGGAGATCGTTGTCGGGGCCGAGGCCGAAGGTGCGCACGGGGCAGGTCGCGGCCTCGGCGGCGGTCAGGGCGCGGGGGTCGTCGCCGTTGACCCAGAGGGCGCCGTGGGGGGGGAGCAGGGCGGCGAAGCGGGCGAAGACGCGCTCGATCTCCGCGATGTCCGGGTAGATGTCGGCGTGGTCGAACTCGATGTTGTTGATGGTGGCCAGCGCCGGCTCGTAGTGCCAGAACTTGGGGACCTTGTCGAAGAAGGCCGAGTCGTACTCGTCGCCTTCGATGACGAAGGGGTCGCCCTGGTCGAGCTTGAAGTTGCTGTCGAAGTTGCCGGTGACGCCGCCGATCATGAAGCTGGGCTTGAGGCCGGCGGCCTCAAGGAGCCACGCCAGCAGGGCGGAGGTGGTGGTCTTGCCGTGGGTGCCGGTGACGATCAGGGAGGTCTTGTCCTTGAGGAAGAGGGTGCGGATGACCTCGGGGAAGCTCAGGCAGGGGATGCCGCGCCGCTCGGCCTCGACGGCCTCGGGGTTGTCGCGGCGGGCGACATTGCCGACGACGACCAGATCGGGGTCGCCGTCGAGGTGGCTGGGGTCAAAGCCGGTCATGATGTCGATGTGGCGCTCGGCCAGCCAGGTGCTCATCGGCGGGTAGGCGCCCTTGTCCGAGCCCTGGACGGCGTATCCGCTGTCCTTGAGCATCCCGGCCAGGGCGCCCATGCCGGTGCCGCAGATGCCGATGAGGTGGACGCGCTCTATGCGCGGCGGCAGCGAGGGCGTGTCTCGTCGTCGCGGTGCGGTCACAGCTCCTCCGTGGGCTATTCGAGCAGCAGATCGTCGCTCTCGACGAAGAGATCGGCGTCGATGTCGACGACCTGGAGCCCGGATTCGATGAAGTCGTGGAAGGACGCGGCGCTGTCGCCTTCGAGGTCGTCGAAGCGGACGCCCAGGCCTCGCCTGTCCTTCGGTGTCTCGACGGCGCGCAGGACCCTGCCCTTGATTTCGAACTCGGAGCCGTCCTCGGGGTGGACGATCACGAGGCGGACGGGGGCGCCGATCGGGAGCAGCTCGTCGGTGTTCAGGAAGGCCCCGCCGAGGCTCAGGTTCTGGGTCATGACCTCGAAGAGCGCCTTGACAGTGTGGACGCGGACGGCGAACTCGGCCACGACGCGGGGGAAGCGTCGCCGGAGGGGTTCGACATGGCCGCTGACGACGGGCATGTGGCGCAGCAGATCGTTGAGCGCGGCGGCGTCGTAGGCCTCCAGGGTGCGGGCGACGAAGGCGGTCCAGACGTCGCGCGTGTCCTTGTCGAGCCCGTAGAGGTTCAGGGCCATGCCGGGGGCCCGGTTGAAGCGCTCGGCCTGCTCGACGCTGACGGTGTAGACACACATGGCCAGCATGTTGAGATCCTGGTGGGTGTCGGGGGTCATGAAGCGGAACTTGACGAGCTGCCGCAGCGGCGCCGGGGTGTCCGTCCTGACGTAGATGCCCGAGAAGCTGATGTCCTCGGTGTCGAGCAGCAGCTCTCTGCGGGCGCTGATCAGCGTCACGGGCAGGTTGATCGGGAGGCGGCGGTGGCGCCGGTTGTTGGCTGGGTCGGTCATGCTTTCGTGTCCTGAGGTCCGTGGCGCGTGGGCAAGCGAGCGATCTCCTGAGGCGATGCTGTCGCAGGAGGATGCTGTGCCGCCCGCTTCGGGATCTCAGGGCGGCCCGCTCGACTCGACAGAAGATAAGCCGCCGCGCACGCGGCGTCCAGCCGCGCGAATTGACCTCGCCGCGCTCCATCGCCTATGTTCTCGACGATCCCCTGGCCGAGGGCGCCAGCGCGGTCCAACCCCTGAAGTGGAGGGCGAGCGGGTGAGAAGCCAAGCAAGTACGGGCGCCTGGGTGTGCGCCGCGGCGATCGGGATGGCGGTTCTGGCCGTCGCCCTCGCCCCGAAGGCCCACGCGACGGTCCTGGAGGACTTGAAGCTGGCCGATCTGACGGCCCGCGCCGACGTCATCGTCGTCGGGACGATCGGAGAGGCCACCGCGCTCAGGCTCCCCGGCGCCGATCAGATCTGGACGGACACGGCCTTGAGCGTCGATCAGATCGTCAAGGGCAAGGTCGCGCCCAAGCTCACCATCCGCCAGCAGGGCGGCCGCATCGGGGACTCGGCGATGGTCGTCGCCGGCAATGCCGCGCTGCCGGCCGGTCGCCGCGTCGTCCTCTTCCTCAAGCGCCAGGGCGATCGCTTCTACACCGTGGGCATGGAGCTGGGCGCCTTCGAGATCTACACCGGCCACGACGGCCAGCCCTGGGTGCGGCGCCGCACCACCGTCCCCGTCGGGCGGCTCGCGCCCAAGGGCCAGATGCAGCTCGCCGATCCCGAGATGGCCTACCACGGCGCCCCCCTGCAGGCCCTCATCGACGACGTTCGGGCCCTGCTCGCCGCGCCGCCCGCCGACGCCGAGGTCGACCCATGAGCCCCTCCCCCAGGCACCTGACCCCGATCGCTGCGGCGCTGGCGGCGCTCTTCGCGCTCACCGGCCCCGCAGCGGCCTTCAACGTCTTCACCCTCGACGGCGGCCGCAGCATCGCGCGCTGGGCCACGCTCCCGGTCTCCTACGAGGTCAACGCCACCTTCGTCCCCTACCTTGAGGGCGACGTCCAGACCATCCAGGCGGCCTTCGACGCCTGGTCCGCGCCCACCTGCTCGGCCTGGCGCAGCACCCTCTCCGGCACGACCACCAACCAGACCACCTCGGTCATCGAGGGCACCACGGATCGCGTCAACCGAGTCGTCTTCACCGCCGCGGCGCGCTGGCCGGTCAGCCTCGACTCCGCGCTGGCCGTCACCCAGTCCTCCTACACCGGCAACAACCGCGGCTGGCAGACCAGCGAGGCCGACATCGCCTTCAACGGCGGCGTCACCTGGTCCCTGAACCCGCGCTCGCGCGAGTTCGACCTCCAGTCCGTCGCCGCCCACGAGATCGGCCACCTGCTCGGCCTCCAGCACTCGCCGCTGGCCGACGCCACCATGTACTTCTCCACCCCGCCCGGCGCCACGGGCGGCCGGAGCCTCCACCCCGACGACACCAACGCCGTCTGCTTCCTCTACCCGACCGGCGGCACGAGGACCTGCGTCGACGCCCGCACCGACTGCCCCGTGGTCGACGGCCGCAATGATCAAGGGCAGGCCGTCACCTACGGTCAGATGGGCTGCGAGGGCGGCGTGTGCACCTTCGGCGGCGAGATCGGACAAGGCGCCGGACAGGGCGAGCCCTGCCAGAACTTCTCCGACTGCGCCGACCCCCTGATCTGCGTCTCCACCGATCAGGACGCCTTCTGCACCGCCGAGTGCAACACCCTGCGCGCCCCCGCCTGCCCGACCGGCAACACCTGCGTCGGCCTCCAGGGCGCCGAGGACGGCGGCGGCGCCTGCGTCCCCGGCGGTCAGGCCGCCGGCGAATACGCCGACCCCTGCGGCTCTGGTCGCGACTGCGTCTCCCAGCTCTGCCTCTCCGATGACGACGGCGCCTTCTGCTCGCAGCTGTGCGACACCGACGCCCGCGACTGCCCCGCCCGCTCCATCTGCGTCCCCCTCCAGGGCCAGCCCCAGGGCACCGGCGGCTGTGTCCCCGAGGGCGACTCCCCTCCCGGCACCCAGTGCCGATTCCTGGCCGACTGCCCCGGCGGGCTCTGCCTCCAGGGCGCCGACCGCGTCTTCCGCTGTCGGCAGGCCTGCGACTTCGGCCCCGCCGCCCGCTGCGCCACCGGGACCGCCTGCCTCCAGACCCAGGCCGGCGACGCCTGCTTCGAATCCGGCCCCGGCGACCTCGGCGCGCCTTGCGAGGGCGAGGACGACTGCGCGTCGCTGATCTGCCGGGAGCACCCCGAGCGCGGCGACAGGGTCTGCGCCGATCTCTGCGAGGGCGACTGCCCCCAGGGCTTCGAGTGCGCCTCCTCCGACGGCGACAGGGCCTGCTTCGCCGCCGATCCCGTGGTCCCCGAGCCTGAGCCCCAGCCCGAGCCCGAGCCAGCGGCCCAGCCCGAGCCTGAGCCGGAGAACCCGGGCGACTTCGTCACGGAAGACGACGATGACGACGACAGCGGCTTTGTCGTCGGCGGCTTCGTCCCCGACTCCAGCGCCCCGGACTCTTCTTGTTCGATCTCCGCCGGGAAGCCCACCGGCCATCGAGGGGTTGTCTGGCTGTGCCTCGCGTTGGGGTTCTGCGCCGTCGTCCTTGGCCGACGGCGCTCGCGGTGACCCCGATAGCCCTCAAGGTGAAGAACAGGCGCCGGCCCTCGCGGCAGATGATGGGGTGGGATGAGCGACGACCGGCCAGATGATCCCGCAGGCCCGGAGCCCGAGGGCGAGGCCGCGCCGCGCGGCGTGATCCTGGCGACCAACGCGTTGGTCCTCTACAGCATCATGATCGGGATCGCGGGCGTGGCCTCCTGGTTCATCCTCGACCGCCTCCCCCTGAAGGCCGAGGGCAGCGCGGGGGTGCCTGATCCGTGGAAGGTCGGCCTCGGGATCGGCGTCGGCCTGGGCGTCTTCGTCGTCGATCAGGGGCTTGAGCGCCTGGTGCCGGCCTTCAAGCGCATGAGCGAGGCCTTCAAGGACCTGCTCGGCGGGATGACGGGCGTCCAGGTGATGATCCTGGCCGTGGCCTCGTCGGTCGGCGAGGAGATCTTTTTCCGGGGCTTCCTGCAATCGTGGGTGGGGCTGGTCGGCGCGTCGATCCTCTTTGGCCTCCTGCACATCGCCCCCGACAGGCGGCTGTGGATGTGGCCGCTGCTGGCCATTGGGATGGGGTTTGCCTTTGGGTGGCTCTTCGAATACACAGGAGACGTGCTCGCGCCCATGCTTGCCCACTTCACCATCAATTACTTCAGCCTGATGGTCCTGTCGCGACGGAGCGCCGCCGCGTCGGACGCCGCACCCTGAGCGGGACATGTACGAAGAACCGGTCGCCTTCATCCTGACCGTCGATCGCAACATCTTCTTCTGGGTGGTGGCGATCACCTTCTTCTTCAGCGTCTCGGTCGTCGCGGTCATCTCCAAGGACCGCAAGTGGTACGAGCTCATCTCCCTCTTCTTCGTCGTCTACGTCTGCTGCGTCATCCTCTCGGGCTTGCTCTTCTCCCACGTCCTCCACGTGCCCTTCGCCAACCTTGAGACCGTCACCATCCCTTGATGGCCCCTCTCCACCCCCCCCTCGCCCAACCCCTTCGCCGATCCGCCTGCCCGCTCGTCTTCCTTGCTCGCGCCCAGGCCCTTTGCCGATCCGCCTGTCCGGTCGCTCTCCTCTTCCTCTCCTTCAGCTTGATCGCCGCCCTCCTGCCTGCCTGCGGCTCGCCGCCGCCGCCGCCGCCTCAAGGCCAGGAGGCCGTCCCGCTGCACCCCGTCGATGGCCCCGGCTGGCGCGTCGAGATCCCCGCCGACTGGACCGAGCGCGAACCTGGGCTCTTCATCGGCCCAGATCGCGCCCACCTGCTTGTGACCTCCAAAGACAACCCGGCCTCCCTGACCGACCTGCGCCTCCTCAACCTGCTCGACCTCGCCCGCGCCCACCCCGACTTCGAGGTGATCGCCGAGCGCCTCGGCCGCGTCGCCGATCTCCCCGCCCACGAGATAACAGGCCGGTACACCTCGCCGGCCGGGCAGCCGGTCGTCCAGATCACCGTCCTCGTCGACGCCGGGGCGACCAAGCACGTCTTGACGCTGGCCTCCCGCGCCGACGATTTCTCCAATCACGACAGGATCTTCCAGCGCGTCGTGGGCTCGTTCAGGGTGAGCCGGCCGGGGGACGTGGGGTCGTTCAGGGTGGGGCGGCCAGGGGAGCGGTGAGCAAGAGCGGCGCGGGACGGCTCAGGGCGCTTCAAGCGGATCGTTGAGCGCGTCGTCGTGCAGCGTGATGGCGCTGCGGCGCTTCAGATCCAGCAGCAGCGCCGCGCGGGCTTCGCGGATCTTGTTGCCGATGAGCTGGCGCTCGATGCTCTCCTTGACCTCATCGTACTCGCGCACGCCCTCCGGGCGGCGGTCGATGACCTTGATGATCTGAACCCCGAGCCGCGTCTCGATGGGCTCGGAGACGGCGCCGACCGGCAGCCGGAAGGCCTTGGCGGCGACGGCCTCGTCGAGGTTGGTCGCGTAGACCCACCCCAGAGCGCCGCCCTGGGACGCCGTCGGCCCCTCGCTGTGCGTCCTGGCCAGCGCCGCGAAGTCCGGCGCGCGCTGCGCCTGGTTCGACAGAGTGCGGGCGCGCTCGCGCAGCGCCCCACGCTCCTCCTCGGTGGCATCCCCCCGGTGCTTCAGGACGATCACGGCCAGCTGCACCCTGGAGTGGGCCTCGAAGGAGGCGCTGTGCTCCGTGTAGTAGGCCCGGATCTCCTGCTCGGTGACCTGGAGCGCCGCCGGGTCCTCGACCAGCGCCTCGACGGCCAGCTCGTCGACGATCATGCTGCTGTACTCGGCCTTCGACATCCCGATCTTCTCCAGATACTGCTCAAAGGCCGCCTGCGTCTGGAACTTCTCAAGGACGCGCGCGTCGAGGCGCTCGTTGATGGTCGCCTCGGAGAGCTCCAACCCCTTCTCCGTCATCGCCTGCCTGAGCAGGTGCCTCTCGATGATGTCGTAGAGGATCTTGCGCCGCCTGGCCTCCCGCCACCTCTCGTTCGGCGGCCGGCCGACCTGAGCGCGCAGCCGCATGGTGCGCTCCAGCTCCCGCTCCACCTCGCCGCGATGGATCTCAAGGTCCCCGATGGTGGCCACGACAGGGTCGGGGAGCGCGGGCGCCTCGATCTCCTGTGGCGCGACCTCCCTGGCCTCCGCGACGGTGGCCCGCTCGACGGCCCCGCTCGACGAGGACGAGGCCTCGCACCAGCAGCCACCCGACAAACCGACCAGCCCGGCGGCCAGCGCGATCGTCGCCGCGAGGCGCGCGGGGCAGGGGATGGTCATCGCGATCAAGGGCATCGGCTTCTCGGGTTGAGACATGGGCAGCCGTCGAACAGTTGCGGGCGTTGAACAGCCCGCCAGCGCCCCATTATGCCAGCGCTCCTCGATCGACACTACACCGACGGGAAAAGCCGAGATCGTCGAGTTGGCTTCGATGACGCACACGTCGGGATTGGCGAGTCGACTTCGTTGACGGGCAAGGGGGATCGGCGGGTCGACTTCGTTGACGGACAAGGGGGATCGGCGAGTCGACTTCGATGACGCACACGTCGGGATCGGCGAGTCGACTTCGATGGTGAGCTCTGCACGTTGACGGTCCACCCGGGCTCGCGCCCGGGTCTACAATTTGTCCAGGGACGCCCCTTCGGGGCTGGCGACGGGGCGTCAGCATGCGGGCGGCGTGTCACCCGTGTTGAGCTCACAGGAGAAGTTGGGAGGCTGGGAAGCAGACATCGTGCGGCCTTGAGAGCGTCTGTCCCCTGATGGTTGACGCCCCATCGCCAGCCCCGCCGGATGGCGGGGCGACCCAGGACAAAACCCAAGGCCCGGGCGCGAGCCCGGGTGGACCGTCAACGTGCGGATCGCACCAACGAAGTCGACTCGCCGATCCCGACGTGTCCACCAACGAAGTCGACTCGCCGATCTCGACGTGTCCACCAACGAAGTCGACTCGTTGATCCCGACGTGTGCGTCAACGAAGTCGATTCGCCGATCCCTCCTTGCCCGTCATCGAAGTCGACTCCCCGATCCCAGTGCGCCCGTCATCGGAGCCAACCCTAGTTGCCGTAGAGCGCGCTGAGGTTGAAGGCCTCGGCGACCGCCGGCTTCCCGTGCGCCTTGGCGGCGGATCGGGCCGCCCTGCGAGCCCGCCGCGACAGGTCGATGATGATCCCGTCGAGCAGGTCCAGCCGCTCTTGCTGGGCCGACGACCCCGAGCGGTTGAGCGCCTCCGAGATCCCGTCGAGCCTGTCGATGGACGCCTTGAGCCGCGCCACCACCGCGGCCCCGTTGCGATCGGCGGCCATGGACGCGATGCCCTCCTCGTCGAGCTTGTCGCGCAGCAGGCGCAGCTGCTCGGACAGCAGCACGGCGCTGTCGCCGGCCGATCGGGTCTTCTCCAGCGTCGAGGTGATCCCGTTGGCGGCCTGCGCGTCCCCTTCCGTGTCGCGCTCGGTGAGGTCCACGATGGCCCCGCTCAGCACCGAGCGGCCTTGCTCGCGGACCTGCTTGCCCTCCAGCACCGAGTCGACGTAATCCTTCGAGGTCGTCTTGTTCGACAGAGCCGCCTGCTGATGCCCCGTGGTGGTGGCCCGCACCTCGTCCCGCGCGCCCTTGAGCTTCTCGATGTCCCGCGCCGGGAAGCCGTGATCGGCGAGCAGATCGCTGTATCGCTCCAGGGCTCCGAGCGTCTTGTTGGCCTGCGCCAGCGTGTGCGCCGAGCTGAAGCGCTCGCCTGCCTCGACGTACTTCAATATCGCTCGGCTTGAAATCTTGCTTAGATCAAGGCTCATGGAATCCACCTCCTCTTCATGTGAACTGTCGGGGCCTTGCTTTTTACCCTGAGTCGAACTTCCCGCGTAGTCAACCTTTTTCTCAACCTGTCCAGCGACGACTTTCAGCGCGCCGAACCTCCCCCAATCCCCTCGAACCAACCCCTCGCCGCCCGCCCCACACGGACAACCCTCGATCCACCCCCTTGCCCCCCACCCACCCCCTCGACGGCCACCCTCGATCCCCCCACGACACCCGACCCCCCCCCCACAACCCCACGGCCTTCCATCCCCCTCACACGTCGAGGTGATGCACCGCCGCCGCCGCGAACGCCTCCTGTGCCGCCACCTCCTCACCCAGACGATCCGCCAACCTGTCGATCAAGCCCATGCGATCATCAACGCGCGCAACGATGCTGCGCTGTTCGTTGAGTGGTGGAAATGGGCTTTTTGCTGATATGATGGCCCCACGGTTTATTTTGATACATCGTCTTGGCCCCCTCGTCATCCGCACTTGTGGGCATTGTTGGCTGAAAGTCTGTTCCGTGATAGATTGAGATTACGACGTGCTAAGGAGATCGACATGGCACCCTCGGGCGGCTCCACAACAATCTATGGCATCCTCTATCAGGTCCTCGGTGCCCTCGGCAGTGTGTTGAAGCATCACATCGCCGGGGACAAAGTGTCGATTATCCTCGAACCGTCGAACGGGGGTGACTCTCAGATCCACTCACGCCAGGCGGTGATCGTAGAGCAGTGGAAGAGCATGGATGGAGGTGGGACCTGGTCCTTTAATGACTTTGCGGGAAAGGTCGCGCACGACCTCTATCGGGCTGTGCCTGAGCGCGACTCTCTCGAGCGTTGCGACAAGGATTACAAGTTCGTGCTCAGGACTGAAGCCAGGATTGGAGCATGGAAGCCTGCCTACGACTTCTTCAAGACAAAGTTGAGACCATTGGACCCGTCGGAGAATGTTAGCGATGCGCTCCGTGCCCTTGGCGAGGAGAGATACGAGACGGGCAGTAGGACTAAAGCCCTGCTGAACGAGAAGAAAAGACCAGAGCCCATCCCTGTCTCTGGAGTGGAGGAGCGGGATGCAACCAAGGGCGAGGTCTGCCTCCCGAAGGCCACCCCGACCGAGTTGTTCAAAACTCTCATGGAGGGCGTTCGGGCTGGGCACGCGCTGGCAAGGAAGGAGACCGATGAGGTCGTGTTGGAGAAACTCTGAGCCTATCCCAGTAACGTATAGAAGGTGTAAAGTGGCCTCGTGGACATCGAAGATGACGACGAGGTGAGACGATGGCAGGACGGTTTGAGGGGCTCAGCGATCTGGAATGGCAACTCTTCGCGGACCTGTTTCCTGTGC
>SYOX01000011.1 GCA_005804885.1 Pseudomonadota bacterium | reverse complement strand
GTGCTGCGACCCTACGTCGAGGCCGGCACCAAGTTCTTCGTGGCCCGCGTCAACGCCAAGAAGGTCACCTTCGAGGGGAACAAGGCCCTGCTCTCTCCCCTTCGATTCTTCTATGATTCCAAGGACTTCAGCCTGCCGATCCGGTTGGGAATGCTCAACGCCAGCGGGCACCAGGACCTCATCGTCCACATCCTGGCCAAGAACCAGCGCTACGAGGTGGCCAACTACAAGAACGTCACCATCCCGACCAACATCGGCGTCGGCGAGGACGCCAAGAGCCGCTTTGGGGAGTTCTACGCGGCCCTCTTTGACCGCACTCTGGCCCAGAACCCTGGCTCGGTGATCACCGAGTACGCCTGGGACGCCTCGTCGTGCGATCCTTGCCCTGGGCCGACGTTGGACCAGAACGACTTCATGACGCTGGGGGCCGACGCGACGCCGAGCAAGGAGGCCTGGGGCTTCGTGCTGACGCGGCTGCACGCGCGATACACCAAGGAGCAGCTGGGTGAGGATCTGGTCTTCAAGGCGGCCTCGCCCATCGCTGGGGGCAGGGAGTGGCGCACGGACAAGAACGAGCTTGAGCAGGGGTCCTCGGCCTCCCCCATCAACAACTTCCAGGGTCGATACGCCATCCGTCATCCGTGGAAGGGCGAGATCAAGTGCGAGAACCCGGTGCGCGGTCGATGGGGGGGCCCTTCTGGGCAGCTGGACTCCAAGCCTGGGGCTCCTCAGGCGGCCCAGAAGCTCGCCGAGGTCACGCGCGGCAAGCTGGAGTTGCCCTCCATCGTGACCCAGGACATCCCTGAGATCGGCCTCAAGATGGCTGGCGCGGGTGGCGGCGGCGCAGGCCAGGGCGACAAGACCGACGGCGAGGTCAAGCCCGATGGTGAGGTCAAGGACGAGGGGGGAGACAAGGTCGAGCCTGGAGACAAGAAGCCGGAGCTGCCGGCGGAGAAGGGGGGCGAGGTGAAGGCGGAGGCTCCGAAGGACGGGGAGGCGCCGGCCGCGGCCCCCTCGACCGAGTCGGGGTGCTCGACGGTGGGAGGTTCGGGGTTTGGGTGGTCTGGGATCATGCTCTTGATCGGGGTCGGGGTGGCGGCGCGCCGTCGTCGCCGCGCGGGTCTCTGAGCCAGCGTCTTGTCGGCGGAGCATCCTGAAGAGGAGGGCGCGCTCCTTGGGGCGGCTCCTGGCATCTTCTGATGGGGTTGACCCTCGGAGGGTTGCGGCGGTGAAGGGATCGACGCTGGCGTGGTGTCGTCTGGAGGTGGATGTTGGAGCGCGTTGGAGAGGGTCGAGCGGGTGTGATCGCGGTGGCCGCGTGCGCGCTGTGGTTCGCCTTGCTGGGCGAGGGCGTGGCGCAGGCGCAGGGCGAGCAGGAGGCGGGGCTCTTCGGGGGCTTTGAGCTGGCCGTCGCGCGGGCCAGCATCGAGCCTTTGAGCACGGACGACGCCCCTGAGCTTGGGGCGCTGGTCGGCGCGCGGGCGGGCTACCGCTTTGGCTCGGGGCTGGCGCTGTCCTTCGGGTTCAGCGGCTCGACCTTCGACTATGCGTCGGATCGGGAGGGTGTGGGCCTGGAGCATGAGCTGGCGCTCGATCTGGTGGATCTGAGCGCGTGGTACTTCCTGGGCCTGGGCGAGGGCGTCGAGCTGTATGTGCGCGGGGGGGCCGGTCGGGCTTTTGGCGCCTTCTCCACGACCCTGCGCGATCCGTCGAGCCTGGGGGCGCTGGCGGGCGCGGGCCAGGGCCTCGGCGGGCTGGGGGGGTTGGGGTCAACGTCCTTGGCCGAGGATGAGCGCGGCTTCGGCGCCGTGCTCTCGGCGGGGCTGTCCTTTCGGACGCGGGGGGCTTTGAGGACCTTCGTGGAGGCGCACGGGCGCTTTCTGGGGTTGTCCTTCGAAGCGGAGGGCCTGGACGAGGATCTCTCGACGCTGGGGCTCTCGGTGGGGATCGGCTGGGGGCCCTGAGCAGGTGTCCGCGGTTGCAGGGAGCCAAAGTTTGAGAGGCGCGTTTTGCCCCTGCGTCCGACGTGCCCAGCACGGTCCCCACAAAACGCGCCGCGTCAGCCCGCGTCCGGGTCCTCTTGTCGGTCGCATCCCCCTGTTGTTCAACTCCTGGCCCTTCAGGCGGCTTTTGCAGCCCACACCGCCCTTCCAAGCCCCACCCGACGAGCCCGCCCTCGACAGGGGCGGTGCGAGGAGCATGGGGCGATCGTGGGGCGTTGGGTGTCGGTATCTTCACTGAGCAAACCTGGGGCGGTGTAAGAATTATTTTATGCGAAATGATGCAATATACGAGATCGATGGCCACGACTTCTCGACTCTCGAGGAGTTCTTCGCGGTCATCAGCCGGGTGCTCATCCCAGGTGCTTCCTGGGGGCACAATTTGGACGCTTTCAACGACATCCTGCGCGGCGGGTTCGGGACGCCGGATGGGGGCTTCGTACTCCGGTGGACGAACTCGGCGGAATCTCGGCAACGCCTTGGGTATCCGGAGACTGTCAAGCAGCTGCAGATTCGCTTGACTCGGTGCCACCCCTCCAACCGGGCCTCGGTTGCAGCAGACCTGGAAGCTGCCCAAAGTGGAGCAGGTTCGACAGTTTACGAGTGGTTGTTGGAGATCATCCGCGATCATGGCCAAGGGGGAGAGCAGGCGGAAGATGGTGTCACGCTTGAGTTGGCGTAGCGGGGCGCATGAGTTCAGCATCAGCGGCGGCGTGAAGCGCCGTCCGCTGCATGCTGAGCGTCAGGTGTACGAGATGGACGTCAACGGGTTGTTGCTGCCGCCGCTTCTGGTTGCTCGGGACCGCTGACCGGCTGAAGGAGAAGTTGGGGGCGTAGGTGTGGCTCAAATGGCATCACCGGCGGCCTCGAACTTCTGAGCGCGCCGCTGTTTCGATTCAATCACGTTGAAGTGCGGCATGTTGCGCGCCGAGGGCGCCGCGCTCGATGGAGGGCTGCGCCGCGGTCGCGCTCAAGCGCGCTGGGCGGACGCGGTCGCGCGCAGCCGTCTGCGGCCAAAGCCAGCCATGCCGAGGCCGCCGAGCAGGCCAAGCGGGAGGATGGCGGCGCCAGCCTGGGGCTTGGTGATCGCGGCGCCCTCGCCGGTGATGAAGGGGCGGTGCGCGTCGGCCGGGTCGATCAGGTAGGAGGCGCCCAGCAGCCCGATGGTCAAGAAGAGCGCGCCGAGGGCGATGTAGATCCCGCCGGAAATCGTGTCTTGCCTGTCCATGCCCATCTCCTGCTTTGAGACCCTGGTGAGGTGCCTGGGGTTGTCCACCTGGGGCCATTCTGGGTGGCTCTGACAGACTGTCAACAATGTTCATAAAATCAGTGTGGTGCATCTTGAGTGGGCCTCTGGTCGGGCTCGCGCGCTTGACCTGATCGTCGATCCTGTTCATTTCAAAGGGGGGCTCCAATCAAGGTTCAGGCGTGTCCAACACTTCGCTTCACACGGCGGCCGACGCTCGGCGGCGGCCCCGCGCGCCCGCGCCGGACGCGGACAAGGCGGCCATTCTTGCGTTGGTGGCGCTGGTGGCGGTGCCGCCCTTGTTGCTCGGCGCTGTCCACGTCCCTGTCATCGCCGCGGTCGGCGCTGGGAGCTTCGCGCTGTGCCTGGCGGCCATCTGGCGAGGTCGTGATCAGCCCGTGGTGCTCTCGCCGCTGGGGCTGGCGGCGCTCTTGTCGGGGCTGGCGGCGCTCTTGCAGCTTGTGCCGCTGTCGGAGGGGGTGCTGGGGGCCTTGAGCCCTCAGGCGGCCGAGGGTCGTGCGGCGCTGGCGGCGCTGGGCATCCCTGGGGTCGAGGCGGGCGGGCGGATCTCGCTGGCGCCTTCGCAGACGGCGCTGGCGGCCTTCCGAGGGTTGGCGCTGGCGGCGGCCTCGGTGGCGGCGGCGACCTTGCTGGCGCCGGGCCGCCAGCGCCGGTCGCTCGTGGTCGCGATCGCGGTGTCGCTGGCAGTCGTCGGGGTCTTGCAGGTGGGCGTGGGGCTGGCGCAGACCTTCCTCGGCGAGCCGGGGGAGGTGCTGGGCTTCTTCAAGACCTCGCGGGCCTCGACGGGGATGGCCTCGGGGACCTTCATCAACAGCAACCACGGCGCGGCCTTCGGGGCGATGGCGGCGATGGCGGCCGTCGGGCTCGCGGCCAGCCGCCGCGGGTTGTGGCGGGCGGCGTGGGCGACCTCGGCGGTCGTGTGCGCGGCCGGCGTCCTGGTCAGCGCGTCGCGCGGCGGGATCGCGGCGCTGGCGGTCGCGGGGGTTGGGCTCGGGATCCACCTGGGGCTCCGGGGCTCCGGGGGCGACAAGGCGCAGCCGGGCGCGGCGAGGCCGCAGCGGTCGGGGATGGGCAGGTGGGGTTCGGCGGCGGGGTGGATCGGGGTGGCGCTGCTGCCGGTGGGGCTGGCGCTGCTGATCGTCACGCAGGGGGAGCTGGCCGCGCGCTTCAGCTGGGAGATCGGGACCAGCACCTCCATCGAGGGGCTGGGCGCCGAGACGAAGGTGCAGATGATCCGCGCGGCCTTGAGGATGATCGGCGGCTTCGCGTGGGCTGGGATCGGCGCCGACGCCTTCGGCGCGGTGGCGCCGGGCTGGATGGGGGCCGGGGCGCCTTCGGCGCGCTTCGCCTTCGTGGAGTCCGACCCGATCGAGGTGGCGCTGGCCTTCGGGCTGCCGGCGGGGCTGACGCTGATCGGGCTGGCGCTGCTGGCCTGGCGGCGGATCCTGTCGCCGGGCGCGGGGGAGGGGTCCAGGCGGCTCGGGAGGGTGGCGCTCGGCGTCGCCTACGGGCTGGTGGCCTGGGCGCTGACGGCGGCGCTGTCCTTCAACGTCGAGGTCCTGGGCCTGGCGCTGCCGGCGCTGGTGTGCGCCGAGGGGCTGCTGGCCGAGCGGCGGCGGGCGGCGCTGGTCGCGCTCAGGCCCGCGGTCGCCGCTGCCGCGCTGGTGGCGGTCGCGGCGCTGGCCGGCGGGGCGATGTGGCTCAGGGGCCAGCACGAGGCCGACGAGGGGGCCATGGCCGCGCGGCTGGCCGATCACGGCGAGGTGGGGCGGGCGCTGGTGGAGTCGGAGATCGGCCGCGGGCTGTCGCTGCGGCCGCTCGACGGGCACGCGCTGGCGCAAGCGGCGCTGCTGCGCTATGTCCATGATCCGGCTGGTGATTCGGCCACCGCTGGGCTGGCCGCGCGGGCGTCGACGCTGGCGCCGGCCCACCCTGGCGGGCATCTGGCCGGCGCGCGGGTGGCTGCGCGGGAGGGCCGCTTCGAGGACGCCGCCGACGCCTATCGCCGGGCGATGGAGGGGCTCAAGCCCGTGCCGGCCTCCTTCCCCAGAGAGCTGCTCGGCGCGCTGCCGGACGCCGCGCTGCGCGCCAGAGCGGTGGCGCCTCGCCGCGACGCGATCCGTGTGGTGATCCAGGGGATCATCGCCGAGGGCAAGCCCTCGACCGCGCTGGAGGTGGCCACCGAGCTTCAGTCGCTCCACCCCGATCAGCTCGCCGCCCACTACTGGGCCGCGCAGGCGGCGCAGGCCGCGAAGCAGCCCCTGCTCTCCGAGCTCTTCGCCCGACACATGATCGACGCCTTCCCGGACGACATCGGGGGCTACCTGGCCCTGACCGCCGCGCTCTGGGCGCAGGACAGGCTGCCCGAGGCGCTGCCCGCGCTCGACGCGGGGATCGTGCGCCTGCCGGACGAGGCCCCGTTGAGGCTCAAGCGGGTCGAGGCGCTGCTGGCCCTGCCGATGAACGCCGTTCCGGGCCGGGACGGCGTGATCAAGGACGATCTGGAGCGGCTGCGGGCGCAGCCCTCGGCGGACAAGGTCGGCCGCGCCCAGTACTTCTACCTCTCCGGGCTGCGCTGGGAGCAGCTCGGGCGCTCCGATCGGGCCAAGGTGGACTTTGAGCGCGCCGCGTCGCTCCGCCCCGAGATCGAGGGCTACCGCCGCAAGGCCGCCCGGCCTTGAGCGATCAGCGCTTGTGGTGCAGCAGGACGTCGCCGTCGACCTCGGTCGTGCCGTCCAGGATGTCCTGGTGGCTCATGTCGCCGAGGAGGTGGCGCCGGGCGAAGACCATCGAGTAGGTGTTGACGGCGTGGAAGGCGCGCTCGGGGCTGATGAAGGTGGGGCCGCAGCCGTCGTCGACGCCGATCCCGATCCCAAAGCCGCACGCGTTCGAGAAGGTGAAGTGCCCCCCCGTCGTGAAGTCGACCCGGAGGTCGTCCTGGCCGTCGAGGCCGGCCCAGATCGGCTCGCCGTCCTGCTCAGGGAGCAGGGTGATGTCGCCCGCGGCCGTAAAGAGCAGCACGGGGATGTCGATGTCGGCGACGCCCTGGCCGAAGACCGAGCCGCCGAAGGGCGCCTGGGGGATCGACACGCCCACGCGGGGGTCGAGGAAGCCCTCGGTGAAGAGGCCGATCGTCGCCTCGTCCTGAAAGTAGCCGCAGAAGGACTCGCTGAGCTGGCCTGTGTCGCAGGCGAGGTCCACGGCGTCGACGCGGAAGCTGGCGCCGGAGACGGCCAGCGTCGTGTAGCCGCCGAAGCTGTGGCCGCTCAAGGCGATCTTGTCGGAGATCAGGTCCGCCAGCGGGTCGTCGTCCGGCAGGGTCGTGATGTGGTCGATCACGGCCGTGACGTCCAGCGGGCGCAGCGCGAAGATCTCGGGTGGGACGCCGCCCCGGTCGCGGAAGAGGTTGCCGGTGTGATCCATCGCCACGACGATCCAGCCGTGGCTGGTGAAGAACTCCGTCATGAAGAAGCTCTGCTCGGCGAAGCTCGTGCTGCCGTGCGAGAAGACCAGCACCGGGGCGGGCGCGTCGATTGCGACGCTGGCGCCCTCGAAGACGCCGTCGCGGGGCAGGATGCCGCCGTAGACGGCCTTTTCGCCCTCCTTGTCGAGGGTGGGGTACCAGGTCACCACCCGCAGCGTCCGGGGCTCGTCCTGGCCCGGCGGGGCGTAGCTGATCTCCTCGGCGCGGTAGCCGACGCCGTAGAACCCCGGCTGCGTCGGATCCCAGGGCTCCGGCGGCAGGACCTCGGCCTCGGCCTCGGGCTCCGGCTCGGGCTCCGGCTCGCCTTCGGGCTCGGCCTCGGGCTCGGCCTCCGGCTCGCCCTCGGGGGTGGCCTCCGGCGCCGCCTCGGGCTCGGCGGGGGCTGCGTCGGCGCCGCTCGGATCGTCGCCGCAGGCCGACAGCGCCAGCAGGGCCAGCGCGGTGAGAACAAGGGATCCTCTGAACATGGCTCCTCGCAAGGTCTCGATCCACCTTCGGATCTGGGCTCATCAATGGCGTTGGCCGATCTGCGGCCGACAGGGTCGGCAGACTAGGGCAGGGCGCCGCCGCTGTCACGATCTCGCAACATGTTGAACAAATACAGGTGGATGTGGATCGCTCGCGCCGACCGCCGATCGCCCCACGCTCCTCGCATCGCCCCCGTTGGGGGCGGGCTCGTCGGGTGGGGCTACAAACCCGGGGTGGGCTGCGCCCGGTGGGCGCAGGCCGGCGCACGGACGAGCGCGGATCGAATGGCCGGATCGCCGCGTCGAGGGGGGTCTTCGGATTCGGACAGGGCCTCGTCGTCAGGGACACTCCCCTGGTGTCGACTTCGGTCGTTCGCCGGCCTGCGACCGAGAGGTCGCAGCCCGCCCCGGGCTTCTAGCCCCACCCGACGAGCCCGCCCCCAACGGGGGCGGTGCGAGGAGCGTGGGGCGTCGGGGGGGGCGGCGCGGGCGATGTTGCGGCGCTCCGGGTGAGCTACTATAATCCGCCACCGATTCAGGGGCGATGTGATCGTGCGACGCGGCGCTCCCGAGAGGGCGCGTCGATCCGACCAGCGCCCGCGGTGCCAGCTTGGACCCACCAGGAGAAGACGATGACAACGAGAACTGGCCGATCACAGCGCGGGCCGGGGTGGATCTTCCGGCTGGCGCCCTTGTTCTTCCTGATCGGCGCGACGGACCTGGCCGGCTGCAGCTGCGAGGACAAGCAGGGGGACTTCGCTCTGGCCTCGGACCCGAAGCTGCTCGTGACGCCCGAGTCGATCACCTTCTCGGCCGCCACCCCCGATCGACCCGAGATCCGCACGGTGCTCATCAGCAACGTCGGCTCGGGGGCGATGACCAACTTCACCTACCAGCTGCGCAAGAACGAGGGGCCCTTCACCTTCGTGCCGCCTGCCATCGACCGCCTCAACGACGGCCAGTCGATGGAGCTGCAGATCACCTATCGGCCTGACAACGACGCCTCCGACGACGACGTCCTGATCATCGAGGCCAGCAACAGCCAGCGGGCCGAGGTGATCCTCAGCACCGTGCCGCCCCGGCGCGAGCTGCAGTGCGATCCGTCCACGATCATCTTCACCGGCTCGGAGCTGGGCGAGTCGGCCACGACCGAGGTCGAGGTGGTCAACATCGGCACGCTGCCGGTCACGATCACGGGCTTCGCCATGGAGGACGGCTTCGAGTACGCCGTGGTCGAGGCCCCCGAGCTGGACCTCGTCCTGGCGCCCCAGGAGAGCACCTCGGTGACGATGAGCTTCACCCCCTTCGGCGGCGGGATGAGCGTCGACGCGCTGCGCATCCTGACCAGCGAGGCGCCCGGCCTCTTCACCTGCAATGTGCGCTCGAACACCCCGCTGCCGCAGATCGCCATCGACCCGCCGCGGGTGGACTTCGGCTCGGTGCCCACAGGCCAGAGCGTCGACGTCGACATCACCGTCTCCAACGCCGGCTCGGCCCAGCTCGAGATCCAGCCGCCGGCCTTCCTGCGCGGCGCCTCGCCCGACATCGCCTTCGTCGACCCGCCCACCGAGCCGGTCCAGATCGCCCCCGGCGACTCGGTCGTGCTCAAGGCGCGCTACACCGGCGGCGCCGAGGTGGCCAACGCAACCGCCGTCCTGGTCAACACCGACCTGACCAACCCCCAGGCGGCCATCCCGATGCTGGGCCGGCCCCTGCGGCCCGACCTGGTCGTCAGCCCCGAGTCGCTCGCCTTCGGCAATGTCGGCCAGGGCGCCACGGCCACCCGCACCCTGACGCTGATCAACAACGGCACCGAGGACGTGATCGTCTCCTCGATGGTCGTGGCCAACCCCGGCGAGTTCACCCTGGAGCCCGACGGCCGCTTCCCGCCGACCACCGGCGCCGGCGATGGCCTCATCCCGGCCCAGGGCACGGTCGAGGTCCGGGTCAGCTACGCGCCGACCAACCTCGGCTCTGACGCCACCACCCTGTCGATCTCCAGCAACGACCCCGACGAGCCCGTCATCCCCGTCCCCTTGAGCGCCAACGGCCTCGACCGCGCCGAGTGCGCCGTCCAGATCCGCCCCGACCCGCTGAACTTCGGCCTGATCGCCCGCGGCGGCGTCAAGATCCTGCCGGCCAACGTCCTGAACACCGGCACCGGCCCCTGCACCTTCGCCCGGGCGACGGCGGCCGGCATCCTCAACAACGCCTTCACCATCGAGGGCACCTCCATCAACCCCAACAACACCTTCGGCCCCGGCGAGACCCTGCGCGTCGAGGTCAAGTACAACCCGACCGCCGCCGACATCAACAACGGCAAGCTGACCGTCAACATCACCGACCCCCTCGACGGCAACGCCCAGGTCTTCTGCAACGTCGGCCTGCGCTGCCAGCAGAACCCCAATGACTTCGCCTGCGCCTTCATGCCCCCGGCCTGCGGCGTCGACCTGACCGGCTTCGCAGGCCCCTCCGACATCGCCGTCATCCCCGGATCGCTGGACTTCGGCCTCGTCACGCTCGGCTGCGCCAGCCAGACCACCGTCGTGACCGTCTACAACACCGGCGTGGCCGACCTGTCCGTCAGCGCCATCCGGCTCAACGGCTGCAGCAACGAGTTCGAGCTGCGCGGCGTCCCCAACCTCCCCCTGAACATCGACCGCAACACCCCCGTGCCCATCCAGGTCATCTACCGGCCGCGCGACCTGGGCGTGGACAGCTGCTCGCTGGTCATCACCTCGACGGCCAACCCCAACGAGCCCGACTTGCTCGTGCCGCTGCGCGGCGAGGGCACCAACAGCTCCCACCAGATCGACGTCTTCGAGCAGCTCGACGGGCGCAAGGTGGACGTGCTCTTCGTCATCGACGGCTCCGGCTCCATGTCCGAGGAGCAGGACGACGTCGCGCGCAACCTCGACAGCTTCCTGTCCACCGCCGAGCTCTTCAACAACGACTACCACATCGGCGTCACCCACCTCGACATGGACGAGACCAAGACATACAACGGCGTCCGCTACGAGGCCGGCGAGCTGATGGGCGAACCCGCCTACGTGACCCGCGCCCACCCCAGCGCCTCCCAGGAGCTGCGCAACCGCATCCGCATGGGCGCCACGGGCGGCAGCCGCGAGGCCGGCCTGGACGCCGCCTACGCCGCCTTCTCGGACCCCTACATCACCTCGACGAGCACCTCCTGCAACAACAACGGCGCCTGCTCGGCCCCCTACAACTACTGCTCGCCCGCGCGCACCTGCGGCGGCCGCAACGCCACCTTCCTGCGCGAGGACGCCTCCCTGGAGATCGTCATCCTCTCCGACGAGGAGGATCAGTCCGTCCCCACGCCCTCCTTCTTTGTCGACTTCTTCCGCAGCCTCAAGGGCTTCCGCAACGAGGCCCTGCTGAACATCTCCACCATCATCGGCGCCGACGTGGGCAGCAACCGGCCCGCCGACTGTGACACCGCCGAGGCCGGTCGCCGCTACGGCACCGTCGCCGACGCCACCGGCGGCACCATCGGCTCGATCTGCTCGTCCAACTTCTCCAGCTTCCTGCAGAACATCGGCAACCGGGCCTTCGGCCTGCGCCGCGAGTTCTTCCTGAGCCGCGCCGCCGAGCCCGCCTCCGTCCGGGTGCGCGTCAACGGCGCCAACCAGACCACCGGCTGGATCTTCGACGAGACGACCAACTCCGTCGTCTTCGATCGCAACGCCATCCCCGCGGCTGGCGCCGACATCGAGGTCGAGTACGACGCCCGCTGCTTCCGCTGATCCTCGCGCCCCGCTCCCCGGCCGCGGCGCGCAGCCCCAGGCGCCAGGTTCGCTCAGTGAAGGCCCCAATGGTGGCAAAGGCAGGCAGTGAGGCCTTCATGAGGCCTTGAATCCGGCAGCAACGCTGCCCTTTGGGCACACCGACCCCCTCCCCATCGGGGTTGGTCGAAACATTGGGAGTGTCAGGAGACAGCCTTGGCGGGCTCAAACTCCACAGGCATCAAACCGCTCACACTCCAGGACTGGCTCGAAGAGCGCCACGAGTGCGTGTTTCATCTTTGAAGAACCCCGTGTTTATCAGCCTTCGCCAAAAGTCATGGGCGAGACCGATGATATCGAACGATAAATCAAGCGAGATGGCTGTGGGTTCCGTCAAGTATGAAGGCGAGATTCCAGAAACTCTGACGGGTTGAGGGTGGTCGGCAAGGCCAGGACTGCGTGAGTTGGTTCGTTGGGACGGCCCATCGAGTTTGAGCAAGCGTCCATGGTGAAGTATCCGGTC
>SYOX01000073.1 GCA_005804885.1 Pseudomonadota bacterium | reverse complement strand
GCTGCTGGAGGTCCTTGATCCGGAGCAGAACTTCGCCTTCAACGACCACTACCTGGACATGGACTACGACCTGTCCAGCATCATGTTCATCACCACCGCCAACACCCTGCACGAGATCCCGATCCCGCTGCGCGACCGGATGGAGATCATCGAGATCTCCGGCTACACCGAGTACGAGAAGCTCAACATCGCGCGCAACTACTTGATCTCAAAGCAGATGGAGGCCAACGGTGTCGACGACGTCGACGTCCACTTCACCGAGTCCGCCGTCCGCTCCATCATCAACCACTACACCTACGAGGCCGGGGTGCGGAACCTGGAGCGCGAGGTCGGCTCGGTCTGCCGCAAGATCGCCCGCGACGTCGTCAAGAAGGGCAAGGATCAGTCCTTCAAGGTCACCGCGCAGCGCGTCGTCAGCTTCCTGGGTCCCTACAAGTACCGCGTGCGCACCGCCGAGGAGAAGGACGAGATCGGCCTGACCAACGGCCTGGCCGTCACGATGTTCGGGGGCTCGATGTTGACCAACGAGGTCACCATCATGCCCGGCCGCGGCAAGCTGGTCCTGACCGGGCAGCTGCGCGACGTCATGCAGGAGTCCGCCCAGGCGGCGATGAGCTACGTCCGATCGCGGGCCTTCAACCTGCACCTCGCCGCCGACTTCGCCCACAAGATCGACATCCACGTCCACTTCCCCGGCGACCACATCCCGAAGGACGGGCCTTCGGCGGGCATCACCATGGCCACGGCCATCGTCTCGGCGCTGACCCGGATCCCCGTCCGGCACGACGTCGCGATGACGGGCGAGATCTCTCTGCGCGGCCGCGTGCTGCCCATCGGCGGCCTCAAGGACAAGGCGCTGGCGGCCCACCGCGGCGGCGTCAAGACCGTCATCGCGCCGCGCGACAACCGCAAGGACCTGCGCGACATCCCCAAGCCCGTCCGCAAGGCCATGGAGTTCATCTTCGTCGAGCACATGGACGAGGTCCTCAAGCACGCCCTCGTGCTGAACGCCCCCGACGCCTTCATGGAGCAGCTCACCCAGCCGCTGCTGTTGCCCGACATCCGCCTCGTCATCGACGCGCCCCGGATTCCGGAACTGGCGACTCCCCTGGACGATACCGCCCCGACCGAGGTCCTCGTCACCACACGCGGCGGCGCCCCGGCGCCCATGTGACCGCCCGAGCCCACGCCGTGAGCAGCCCCCGCGATCCCACCCGCAACCCCTTTGATCTCCTCGGGATCGATCCGCGCTCGACGCCCGAGGCCATCACGGCGCTGATGCGGGAGCTGGCCGAGGAGGTCGACGGGGACGAGCGGCGGCGCCTCCAGGGCCACTGGCGGCAGCTCACCCTCCACCCCGACGATCGCCTCAAGGCCGCCTTCTTCGCCCACCCGGCCCCCGCGCGCGATCTGCCCGCGCTCGACGACCTCGACGGCCTGCGCCGCCTGCGCCTCTCCCACGGCCTCGGCGCCCTCCCGAAGGCGCTGCTGGACCCTGCGCCCGACATCGCCGAGCTGGTCATCCTCCCGCAGCTTCGCCCCGTGGCTCGGCGGCCCGACCGACCCGCGCCGACCTGGCCCGACGTGCATCCTGACGACGACGTCCTGCTCAAGCTCTGAGGCCGGGGAGCCCCGGTCCGCGCCCAAAGGAGCCCTCATGTACCTGGACCGCCCTGTTGGCATCGACCTCGGCACCACGAACTCCGCCATCGCCATGCTGGAGCCCGGCGGCCGCGAGCTGCTCATCTACACCGACCGCTTCCGCCGCAAGGTCGTCCCCTCGGTCGTCGGCTGGGATCCTGATGGGCAGGACTTCATCGTCGGCTTCCCGGCCTGGAACCGGCGAGGACTCAAGCCTGAGCCGGTCCAATCGATCAAGCGCAAGATGGGCCGACCGCAGAGCGTCGAGGTCGGGCCGCACGCTCTGAACCCCGAGGTGATCTCGGCCAAGATCCTCGCCGCGCTCTCGGGCGCGATGCGCGACTACGCCGGCGAGAAGCTCGAAGGCTACGCTCTGGAGGTCGAGCGCGCCGTCATCACGGTCCCGGCCTACTTCGACGCCCCCCAGATCGAGGCCACGCGGAGAGCGGGAGAGCTGGCCGGCGTCGAGGTCCTCGGCCTGCTCCAGGAGCCCACCGCCGCCGCCATGTACTTCGCCTGGAAGCGCGGGATCGGCGACGCGAACTTCCTGGTCTACGATCTGGGCGGCGGCACCTTCGACGTCTCGGTCATCCGCTGCTTGATGGGCGAGTATCAGGTGCTGGCCATCGACGGCGACAACTACCTCGGCGGCGACGATCTCGACCGGCGCTTCGCCGAGCACCTGCGCAAGCACCTCGTGAGCGTCGGCTACGCCCTCGACCTCGACATCGCCGGCAACCCCGACGACGCCACCCGCTTCTTGATCCTCTGCCGCGTCGCCCAGGAGGTCAAGGAGGCCCTGTCCACCAGCGCCTTCCAGTACATCGGCCGCCGCGACCTCTTCACCGACCACAAGGGCAACCCCGTCACCCTGGAGATGGAGATCAGCCGAGGGGAGTGGGAGGGGATGATGCAGGCCACCGTCGATCAGACGATCGCCTGCTGCAAGAAGGCCCTCGACGCCGCCAGGGTGTCAGGCGGCCTGACGCTGGCCGACATCGACCACGTCCTGCTCGTCGGCGGCAGCACCCGCTCGCCCCTCGTCCAGCAGGCCGTCGCGGCCGCCTTCTGCGGGCAGGGCCGCTCCAAGGCCGAGCGGCCCGACATGGACGAGCCCGACACCTGCGTCGCCCTCGGCGCCGCCATCCACGCCGCCAACCTCGGCGGCCTGAGCCTCGGCGACCACGGCGCGGGCCTCGGCGTCCAGATCACCAGCTCCCTGACCACCCAGCAGAGCACCGCTCGCCTTGTGGGCCACCTGCGCGGCCCCAACGCCGCCCTGATCCGCCGCGTCGAGCTTTTTGACACCGCCGACGCCAACAACCCCGAGATCGTCGAGTCCGTCACCGTCGAGGAGGGCCGCTTCAAGGTCGCCGACATCGAGCTGCCCGACACGGGCACCTACCCCTTCGAAATCCGGCTGCGCGCCGAGGGCAAGGCCGATCCCGCCCTGGCCCTGCCCATCGCCTTCTATCGCGGCGCCGACGTCCGCTCGACGGGCAGCGCCCTGAGCAACCCGACCGTGCTGGCCAAGGACATCTACCTCGAGGTCGTCAAGCTCGGCCGCCCCGACCGCCAGCTCCTCCTGGCCGCCGGCGTCAGCCTCCCTCACGAGGCCCGCTTCCGCTTCTTCACCGCCGACCAGAGCGGCGCCGTCATCCTGCGCCTGATGCAGAACCGCATGCCGATCCGCACCCTCCACCTCGAGGTCCCCAAGTCGCTGCCCCTGCACACCCCCGTCGATCTCAAGCTCACCGTTGACGACGCCATGACGATCGTCGCCGAGGGCGGGGTCGCCGATCAGGTCTTCTGGGCCTCGATCGAGGCCCCGCCGGCCCAGGACGACCGCAACTGGGCTCAGATCGAGCCCCTGCTCGACGAGGCCGACGCCATCGGCCTGGCCCTCTGGGGCAATGACGCCGCCTATTACAGAGACAAGGTGGAGTACCTCAAGGCCGGCATCCGCGAGTCCGCGCGCACCGACCCCGACAAGCTCCAGGTGCTCGCCCGCCGCCTCGAAGAGCTCATGGAGGACTACAGAGCCCCCGACCGGGACCTGACCCCCTCCTACGACCGCTTCGAGCGCATCCTGACCCTCGTGCGCCGCCGCGTCTTCCGCGAGACCGAGCGGCCCATGCTCGGCCTTGCCCCCGAGGCCTGGAACCAGAAGCTCCTCAACATCGAGCAGGACGGCCGGGCCGCCTACCAGAGGGCCGATCAGACCGCCTGGTCGCGCGCCTACTCCCAGATCCAGGCCATCTTCGAATCCCTCTCCCAGGACGACTACCGCTCGACCAACCCCGAGGCCGCCGACACCCTCTCGCGCAGCTACATGGCCGCCATGCACCACGTCCAGGAGATCACCGAGAACCTCGCCGCCCTCTCCATGTCCGACAACGCCGAGACCCGCGAACACCAGCAGCGCGAGCGACTCGCCATCCTCGACGAGCTCAACACCGAGGCCATCTCCCCGCTGGCCGAGATCGGCCCCGACCCCAAGCCCGGCGCAGACACGCGCCTGCGCCTTGAGCGCATCCACGGCGCCCTGCGCAAGATCGACAAGCGCCTCGAGCGCCTCCCCTCCCTCGGCCTCGTCAGCGGCTAGGTCCATGGATCTCAAGACGAAGATCCTCATCGCCCGCGCCGAGGGCGTGCTCGCCCTGGCCGAACTCGCCCTTGAGCGCGGCGACCCCCGCGACGCCCTGAACCTCGCGCTCGGGCAGGCCCGCGATCTGACCCGCCGAGGCCTCGACCCGGCGCTGCGCCGCCGCGCGTGGTTCGCCGCGCTGGCGGCCTTCGCCCTCATCCTCGATCAGCACCCCGCGCAGGCCACGGGCCTCGTCGGCTCCGCCCCTCCGCGCCCCTTGCCCGTTGATCCCGGCCTCATCGCCGAGTTCGTCCACGGCGTCGCGCCCTGCCGCCGCCGCGATCTGCCCACGGGCTGGGGCGATTACGCCGCCTTCCGAGGGCTCGTCAACCGGCTGCTCGCCGCCGAGGTCGTCGAGGTCGTCGACCTGACCGGCGCCCTGTGCGCCTGGTTCGACGACGATCCCAGGCCCTCCTACGCCCACGGCCGCGCCCTGGAGCTCCGCCTCGACGCCGCGGGTCCGGCGCTGGCGCGCGGCGCGCGGGCGGCCCGCGTCGCCGAGGCCGTCGCCGCCTACAAGGGCGCCCTCGGCGCCGCGATCCGCGTCGGCGCCCAGGCCCGCTGGCGCCCCACGCTCCACGCCCGCGTCGCCCGCCTCCTTCTGCGCCACCGCGCCGACGACCCCGAGTCGATCGCCGAGGCCGCGGCCCTGGTCGAAGCCCTCGATCGCGAGGCCGTCCGCCGCCTCCCGACCCCACTCCGCTTCGCCGTCGCCGTCGCGTGGCTGGGCGGCTCGGCCAGCGCCATGAGCCGCCTGCGCGCCCTGGACGCCCTGGCCGAGATCAACGAGGCCGCCCCCGACTACCGGGCCGCCTCCCTGGAGGTCACCGAGCGCTACCTGGAGTCCCTGGACTGGGGCTTCTACTCCACCGAGCAGGACCGCGCCCGCGCGCTGCTGGACACGCTCGCCGGCGGCTCGATCTCCCGCACCCTGGCCTACCTCGATCTGCTCCAGGATCTCCACGGCGTCCTCGGCCGACACAGCCGCCCCGATCGCCGACACCTCGCTCGCCTGCGCGAGACCAGCGAGGACGACCCGCTGGCCTGCCTCTACTACGACGTCGCCCTCTCCATCCACGACGCCAGCGGTGACGCTGCCGATGTCGATCCTCGCGACGGCGCTGAGGATCCAAGCCGGCAGCACCTCGACGGCGCTGAAGATCAAAACCGGCAGCGCCTCGACGGCGCTGAAGATCGCAGCCGTCAGCGCCGCGACGTCGTCGCGCAAGCGCTCGCCCGGCACGGCATCACCGCCCAGGGCCCGGCCCTGGCCCTCGACACGCTGCCCGAGCTGGCCCTGGAGAGCCTGCGCCAGCGCTGCCACCCGGATCGCGGGGTCGCCCGCGCGCTGCTGGTGGCCTTCGCCCGACCGCAGCACCGCACGCCCCACGCCCAGGCGGCGCTGGCGCTGGCGCTGCCCACGCTCCTGTCGCGCTGGCGAGAGTGGGTCGAGCTTCAGGTGGAGCTTCGCCGCGCCCTCGGCCTCTTCATCCAGCACGCCCCGATGCCCGCGGCCGGCTTCGCCCCCCTCGGCGTGGCCATGATCGCCCTCGACGAGCCCGAGCTGGCCGAGCACGCCGCCCGCCGCGCCCTGACCGCCCTCGACCGCGAGGCCCCCGCCCACCTCCACGACCTCCTGCGAGCCCTCGCCCAACGCGCCCTGGACGCAGGCCACCCCGCCCGCGCGGTCGAGTGGCTGCTCCCGCTGTGGGGCCCGCTGCCCGATTGAGAAGCCGCGAACAAACAATCACGAGCCCGCCCGCCCCAGGCTCGCGCCCGGGGCTACAGGCCAGGGACGCCCCTTCGGGGCTCTCGACGGGGTGTCAACCTGCACGCGTCGTGTCCCAGACAACAACCGGCATCCTCAACACGGGCCTCGGAGATGAGGGACACACCCCAGACCTGTTGACGCCCCGTCGCCAGCCCCGAAGGGGCGAGACGCCGTCGGCACGATAGTCGCCCCAGGCGCGAGCCCGATCCCCTCGGCGGAGGGACCGTGATCCCACCCATCGGAGTCGACCCGTCATGATCGACGTGCCCTCTCGCCCGATCCCCCTCGGCGGAGGGACCGTGATCCCACCCATCGGAGCCGACCCGTCATGATCGACGTGTCCTCCGCCCGATCCCCTCGGCGCAGGGACCACGATCCCACCCGCCGGAGCCGCCCTACTCGATGGTCAGGATCACCGAGTCCGAGCCCTGGTTGCCCTCCGAGTCGGTCACGGTCAGGGTGATGGTGTAGGTCCCCGCGATGAAGACCCGGTCGCTCTGGCGGCCCCTGAACAGGAACCCGCCGGGCTCCGCCCGCCACTCCAGCCGATCAGGGGGCAGGCGCCCGTCCTGCGGATCCTCGCCCTCGCCGCGCAAGAGGACCGGGACGTTGGAGGCCCTGGGGGGATCGCCGTCGGCGGGGTGCAAGATGGTGGCGATGGGATCCTGCGGCCCCTGGATCCTGAGCCGCAGCGAGGTGGCGCCCTGGTTGCCCTGCGCGTCGGTGGCCGTCAAGGTGATCGTGTAGACCCCCGGCGTGTCGAAGATCCTCAAGCCGCGACCCCCCGCGAACATGAACCCGCCGGGCTCCGATCGCCACTCCAGCCGATCCGGCCCAAGCTCCCCCTCCTGTGGATCCACCGCGAAGCCCGTAAACAAGATCTCGACCCCGGCCCTGCGGACCTCCTCGCCGGGATGCGTGATGCGCACCTCGGGCGCCTGCGGCCCCGGATCACCCCCATCGCCGACAGGATCCGCGTCGTCCGCGACCTCTTCGTCGGCGACGTCCTCGGCGGGATCTGCGTCGTTCGGGGAGGCCGCGTCCTCGGAGGAGGCGTCGCTCGGGTCGGCGTCTTCGGCCTCGTCGGCGTCGTCCGGGGCGTCGGCCTCGGCGGCGTCAAGAAGCCCTTCCGCGTCGACCTCGGCGTCCATGCCCTCGGCGTCGGGCGCCGGAGGATCGACGTGGTGGGGGGCGTCCGGGCCGGCGTCGAGAAGCCCCTCGGGCGGGCGCACGCAGAGGTCGGAGGCGCACACGAGCCCTTCGAAGCAGGTCCCGTTGCCAAAGCAAGGCCCGCGCTCCTCGCCGACGGGCGCGACCTCCACGCCGCCCGGCGCGCCCTCCTCCGAACAGCCGATGGCGGCCATCGCGGCGCCGACCAGCGCCATCAGCGCGAGCGACTCGGTGAACCTGGTCATCGCAGGGCCTCCAGCTATTGCACGGTGAAGGTGTGGGTGACGGAGACCGCGTTGGCGTCGGCGTCGGTGCCGACCAGCGTGACCGTGTGCGGCCCCGCCTCCAGCCGACGCTCAAAGCGCCGCTGCGACCCCGCCGGCTGCCCGTCCAGCGTCCACCGCAGCCGATCCCCCGGCAGAAGACCCTCCTGCGGATCGACCGCCTCGCCCACAAACACTACTGCCTCGCCGCGAGGCCGCGTCGCCCCGTTGACGGGCGACAGGATCCCGACGTAGGGCGTCGGCGGCGGCCCGGGCATGTCGCCGGACGCGTAGCACGCCGCGTACATCTGAAGCCATTGCAGGCCGCTCCGGTAGCTCGGATCGTCCGTCCCGGCGAACTTCGGGCCGCCCGCGTGCGGCACCCCGCCGGCCTCCTCCGCCAGCGGCTTGAGCAGCAGCAGGCTCTGGCTCGGATCGCCCACGGTGACGTCCCCGGCCCCGATCAGGTTGTACATCGTCCGCAGCGCCGCCGCCCTCCGTGACCCCGAGTCCCCCGGCGTGAAGCGCTGATCCAGGAACATCGTCCCCTGCTGGAAGCGCGCCCCTTGAGGATCGTGGCACCCCGCGCAGCGCTCCCGCGTGGCGTACACCAGCGTCTCGAAGGCCTCCCCCACGGCCTCCTCCGTACACCGCCCCAGCGGCGTCAACACGTCCCCTGGCGGCTCCGCGCCTTGACCCCCTCCGCAGGGATCTTCAAAGTCCTCGCAGGTGTAGGCCATGCACGCCGCGCTGTACTCGATCCACTCCAGAAAGCCCTGGTACTCGGCGTCGATGACTTCTTGCGTGATCAGGACGCTGTCGGGCCGCGCCATGCGGATCTGCCGCAGGATCGCGCTGGCCGCCGGATCGTCCAGATCCGCGAGCCCCTGCGACACCAGGCAGGCCATCGACTGACAGGGCGTCGCCTGCACGAAGGCGCTCAGCTCCGCCCCCGACAGGTGACACTGGTTGCACGTCGTCGGCTGCCCGCCGCCCACCAGCGGCTCGATCCGCCGCGCGTAGATCTCCGAGCCCAGGTCCCCCTCGCACACCTCCGGCGCGCACCCTTCGTCCACCGTCCCATTGCAATCGTTGTCCAGCCCGTCGCAGCCCTCGACCGCCGGGCCTCGCTCTCCCGCGCACACCCCCCACAGCCCGGCCTCGCAGCGCTGAACCCCCACGCGACACTCGCCCACGTCCACCCCGCAGCCGCGCTCCTGCCCCGGCTCGCACGCGCAGCCCTCGTCCGTGACGCCGTTGCAGTCGTTGTCTGCCCCGTCGCACGCCTCCTCCTGCGGCCCCGTGGCGCCCTCGCAAGGCCCCCACCGCCGCCCCTCGCACGTCTCGACCCCCGCCGCGCACGCCCCGATCGCCACCCCGCAAGGCCGCCCCTCGCCCGGCTCGCACACGCACCCCGGGCAGGCATCCTCCCCGCCCTGGTCGTCGCCCTGGCCTGCGTCCGCCCCGTCGATCGGGGGGGTCCCCTCGGGGCTCCACACCACGCAGCGATCCGACAGGCAGGTCAGCCCCGCCTCGCAGCCGCCCTCGGCGTCGCAAGGCCCCCGCTCCGTCCCCGCCGCCGGCAGGCCCGATCCCGGCTCTGGCCCATCGACCGAGCACGCCGCGCCCCCCAGGGCGCACCAACCTGCGACAATCCAACCCCACCGATGTCGGGTCCAGGTGTCTCCGCTCAAGGTGTTCTCCGCAACCGCCCGGATATCCAAAGGAAATTCGCCTGCGCCTGACATTCTAGGGAGCCCGATCGCGCAACGCAACTCTACCACGCCGGCCCAGATCTGCCCGCTGAGTGTTGGTCACGCGGCGAATCGGTGCTGTCGTTGAGCGTGGGGCCGTCGCGGATCATGGAAGGTTCAATGACCCAAGCCGTGGAGGGGTCGGGTTGTTTTTGGTAGGCTCCTTGGGGTTGGATGAGGACAGGTGCGGTCGATGGCGCGCGATCTCGACGCCAGGGGCGACACTTTCAGTGGGGGCGGAGAGCGATGGGTCGAGCGTTGCGGGTGGGTCTGTCGGCGTGCTTTTTCCACGCCGATCCGACGCGGGCCATCTTCAAGGGAAAGACGCTGCTCTACGCCGAGCACGGCATGGTCGACTTTGCCATGTCGCGGGGGGCGCTGGCGGTGATGATCCCGCCGCCGGGGCGCTACGAGGGTGCGGCGACGGTCGGCACCGAGGCGATGGTCGAGGAGCTGGACGGGCTGATCCTGCAAGGGGGCTCGGACGTGGCGCCGGAGAGCTACGGGGAGTCGCCGCTGGATCCGGCCTGGGGCGGTGATCGGGTGCGGGACGTGTACGAGATCGCGCTCATCGAGGCCTTCATGGCGCAGGGCAAGCCGATCCTGGGGGTCTGCCGTGGGCTCCAGATCCTCAACGTTGCGCTGGGCGGGACGCTCTACCAGGACATCGCCGCGCAGATCCCTGGCGCGCGGGTGCATCGGGACTGGTCGATCTACGACGAGAACGTCCACGACATCGAGCTGTCGTCGGGATCGTCGCTGGAGGCGATCTACGGGGTGGGGGGCGGTGTGGTGACGAGCGTGCACCACCAGTCGGTCAAGGACGTGGCCCCTGGGCTGGTGGTGGAGGCGAGGTCAACGGAGGACGGCGTGATCGAGGCGCTGGGGAGGCCGCGGGTGGCGGCGTCGGACTCGTGGATCGTGGGGGTGCAGTGGCACCCGGAGTTCCAGCAGGGGCGTTCGGCCTGGCTGCTGGACTCCCGGGTGTTGCTTGGGGCGTTCATGGAGGCCGTCGAGGCCCGGCGGGCGCTCGGAGGCGGGGTCTGATCAGTTGCTGGTGTTGAAGTTGAGGTCGAGCTTGAGCAGGACGTCGTCCTTGATGAGGTCGTCGGCCTTGCCGGCGTAGACGATGCCGAAGTCCTTGCGGTTGATGGTGAATTCGGCCTTGCCGCTGGCCTTGGCGCCGTCGAGGGTGAGGGTGGCGGGGAAGCTGATGGTCTTGGTGACGCCGCGCAGGGTCATCTCGCCTTCGATCTGGTGGGTGCCAGCGGCGGTGGAGCCGGCTTCGATCTTGGTGCTCTTGAAGGTGGCGGTGGGGAACTTCTCGGCGTCGAGGAAGTCGGCGGACTTCATGTGGCCGATGAACTTGGCGCTCATCTCCTCGTTGTCGATGTCGGTGGTGAACTCGCCCATCTGGAGGGTGAAGTCGATGGCGGCGGGCTGGCCGGCCTTGACGTCGATCTTGCCTTCGAACTTCTTGAAGTCGAGGGTGTGGTCGCCGGTGACCTTGGCGCCGACGGTCTTGATGGAGCTGGAGGCGAGGTCGACGTTGAAGGTGCCGTCGACGGTCTTGGCGGCGCCGGGGTCGGCGGGGGCGTCGGTGGGGGCGTCGGCGGCCTTCTCCGCGGGGGCGTCGACGGCCTTCTCGACGGGGGCGTCGGCGGCCTTCTCGGCGGGCTGCTCCTTGGTCTCGCCCTCGACCACGGTGGCGGCGGGCTTGTCGTCGATCTCGCTCTTGCAGGCGGTCAAGCCGAAGGCGAGGCCCAGAATGAGGGCGATGAGCAGGTTCTTGTTGAGGGTCTTCATCTGCAGTTTCTCCGGACGCGGGCTGCGTTGTTCAGGCAGCGCGCGATGTTGTTGCGGGTCAGGGGGTCGCCCCCATCATGGTGGCCCACATTTTCAAGGGCGACACCATACAGATCGAGATTGAAGTTGGCAATGCCTGTGTGCATTGGGTCTTTCCCTGTGGTATGGACATCACCCCGGCGCGCAGGCGCCGGAGGGACATCACCTTGGGAAGCGTGGGGACGATGAAGGATATCGAGGGCCTCTCGGGCATCAACGCGGCGATGACGGCGGCTCTGGCGGAGCGGTTTCTGGAGAACCCCGACGAGGTGGGCGAGCCGTGGCGCGGCGTCTTCGAGGCGATGGGGCCCGAGGCGCTGTCGCTGCTGGCGGGCACCGAGGCGGTGATGGTGTGGCAGGCGCGGCGGCGTGCGCGCCAGAACGGCCACGCGCCTGCGGCGGCGGGGGCGGAGGGCGCGGCGGCTGGCTGGCGGGCCGCCGATGAGCTTCGGCTGGAGTGGGCGGTGCGGGATCTGATCGACGCCTACCGGCGCGACGGGCACCTGCACGCCGACCTCAACCCGCTGGAGCCGGCGGCCAGGGGTGTCCACCTCGACCTGGGGGCCTTCGGGTTGACGCCTGCGGACATGGGCCGGGCGCTGACGCGCTGCGACGTGCCGATGAGGGCCGGGGCGACGGTGGGGGAGCTGATCGGGGCGCTGGAGGCGACCTGGTGCGGGTCGATAGGGGCGGAGGTGGCCTTCGTCGAGGATCGAGAGGCGCGGCGGTGGCTGATCGGGCGGCTGGAGGGGTGTCGGAACCGCGAGCCGTTCGACAGGGCGGGGCGCCTGGGGGTGCTCAAGTCGCTCAACGAGGCGACGCTGCTGGAGCAGTTCGTGCACCGCAAGTTCGTGGGGGTCAAGCGCTTCAGCCTGGAGGGCGGGGAGTCGCTGATCCCGATGTTGCACAGGCTGGTGGACGCGGCGGGCAATGGCGGCGTCGAGGATATCGTGCTGGGGATGGCCCACCGCGGCCGCCTCAACGTGATGGTCAACGTGCTGGGCAAGGAGCCCGAGGAGCTGTTTGCGAAGTTCCACGACGTGGACGCGCTGTCGAACCTGGGCGGCGGCGACGTGAAGTACCACCACGGGCAGTCGCGGGACGTGGTGACGTCGGGGGGAGAGCGGGTCCACCTGTCGCTGTGCTTCAACCCGAGCCACCTGGAGTTCGTCAACCCGGTGGTGCTGGGGCGCGCGCGGGCCAAGCAGGATAGGCTGGGTGACGCGGAGGGCCGGCGGGTGATGCCGGTGTTGATCCACGGGGACTCGGCGATCGTGGGCCAGGGGATCGTGGCCGAGTCGCTCAACATGGCGCAGCTGGACGGCTACAGCTCGGGCGGCGCCGTGCACATCGTGATCACCAACCAGATCGGCTTCACGACCGACCCGCGCGAGTCGCGCTTTACGCGCTACGCGACCGACATCGCGCGCTGGATCGGGGCGCCGGTGCTGCACGTCAACGGGGACGACCCCGAGGCGGCGGTGCACGCGGCGCAGGTGGCCTTCGAGTGGCGGCAGCGGACGAGGTCAGACATCTTCATCGATCTGATCTGCTACCGTCGCCACGGCCACAACGAGGGCGACGAGCCCCGCTTCACGCAGCCGGAGATGTACAGCGCCATCGACGGGCACGCGCCGATCCGGGAGATCTACGCCGGCCAGCTCGTGGCCGAGGGGGTGTTGAGCGCGGCCGAGGACGCGGCGATGATCGAGGCGTGGACGGAGGTGGCCGAGGCGGCGCTCCAGGCCTCGCTGGAGCGCAAGGTCCGAGCCTCGGTCGAGTCGCTCAACGGCGTCTGGAAGGGCTACAGGGGCGGCGCGGACGGCGAGACGCCGCAGGTGGATACGGGCGTCGAGCGGGAGCGGCTGTCGAGGTTGCTGGCGGCGCTGTGCGAGCCGCCGGAGGGCTTCGAGATCTCCGGCAAGCTCAGGCGCTTCATGTCTGGCCGCCGTGAGATGGCGGCGGGGGAGCGGCCGCTGGACTGGGGCGCGGCCGAGGCGCTGGCCTTCGCGACGCTGGTGGATGAGGGTTTTTGCGTCCGCCTGAGCGGCCAGGATGGGCAGCGAGGGACCTTCTCGCACCGCCACGCGGTGTTGTCGGATGCGCGCAGCGGCAAGCGGTGGGCGCCGATCAAGGGGGTCTGCCAGGGCGGCGCGACCTTCACGGTGTGGAACAGCCCGCTGTCGGAGTCGTCGGTGATGGGCTTTGACTGGGGCTACAGCCTGGATCGGCCCGAGGGGTTGACGATCTGGGAGGCGCAGTTCGGGGACTTCGCCATCGGCGCCCAGGTGATCATCGATCAGTTCCTGGCCTCGAGCGAGGACAAGTGGGACAGGCTCAGCGGCCTGACGCTCTTGTTGCCGCACGGCTACGCGGGGCAAGGGCCGGAGCACTCCAGCGCGCGGCTTGAGCGCTTCATGCTCCTGTGCGCCGAGGACAACATGCAGGTGTGCAACCCGACGACGCCGGCGCAGCTCTTCCACCTCCTGCGCCGACAGGTCCTGCGGCCGATCCGCAAGCCGCTGATCGTGATGTCGCCCAAGGGCCTGTTGAGGTTGAAGGAGGCGACGAGCGATCTGGAGGCGCTCACCGCCGGCCGCTTCCAGCACATCCTGCCGGATGATCTGGGCCTTGGACCGAAGGAGGTCGAGCGGGTGCTGCTGTGTTCGGGGCAGCTCTACTACGACTTGATGTCCAGGCGCTCATCGCTGGGCGCGCAGGGGGTCGCGATCGTGCGCTTCGAGCAGCTCTACCCGCTGTCGGCCGAGGTGATCCTGGAGGCGCTGGGGGGTTACAAGGGGGTGCCGTGCTACTGGGTCCAGGAGGAGCCGTGGAACATGGGGGCGTGGCTCTTCATCCAGGCCTCCATCCGGGAGGTGATGGGCGTGGACTTCCCGCTGCAGGTGATCTCAAGGGCGGCCAGCGCCAGCCCGGCGACGGGGTCCAAGGCCAGCCACGACTTTGAGAGCGAGCGGCTGCTGGACGTCGCCTTTGGCGTGCGGCAAGTGGACGAGACCGGCTCTGTGCGCTTGCACAAGGTCTGAAGACGGAGGAGTTCGCCATGGGTTTCCTGATCCTCGCCGTCACAGTGTCGATCGCGCTGCTCGTCTCCTTTCTGTGCTCGATCCTGGAGGCGACGCTGCTGTCGATCTCGGCCGCGGAGCTCAAGGAGCGCTCGGGGCGCGGGGACAAGGGCGCCGCGATGCTGCTGGATTTGAAGCAGAACCAGCTCGATAACGCCATCGGCGCGATCTTGACCCTCAACACGGTGGCTCACACGCTCGGCTCGGCGCTGTCGGGCGTTCAGGTCGGTGAGCTCTTCGGGACGCAGTGGGTGGGGGCCTTCGGGGCGGTGTTGACCGTGCTGGTGCTCGTGGGCACCGAGATCATCCCCAAGACGCTGGGGACGGCGCACGCGAGCGGCCTTGCGAGCTTCGCAGGTCGGACGATCACGCTGATGATCTTCTCGCTCAAGCCGCTGCTGTTCCTCACCCACTTCCTGACGCGGCTGGTGTCGCGGGGCGAGAGGCGGCCGATCAGCCGGGGCGAGCTGCTGGCGATGGTGGAGATGGCGGCCGACGAGGGGACGCTGGACCAGGGCCGCCAGCAGGTCTTGACGAACGTGCTGAAGTTCGACGGCATCCCGATCTCGGCGATCATGACCCCGCGGACGGTCGTCACGATGATCAGCGCGGATTCGACGCTGGGGGCCTTGATCGGGGACGACACGGTGTCGGCCTACAGCCGCGTGCCCGTGTACGACAAGGGGGGGCGAGACGACGTGATCGGCTACATCCTCGTGCGGGACGCCTTCAGGGCCGCGGCCAGGGGCGCGGATCCGGCCGAGCCGGTGACGACCTGGCTGCGCAAGATATGGGCGCTGCCCTTGGAGACCTCGGTGGACGCGGCGATGCGCCAGTTCCTGGACCGGCACGATCCGCTGGCGATCGTGGTGGGAGAGCACGGCGGCGTCTCGGGCCTGGTGACGCTGGAGGATGTGCTCGAGACGGTGCTGGGCGCCGAGATCGTCGACGAGTTCGATCGGACGGCGGATCTGCGCCAGCTCGCCGTGGAGCTGCGCGACAAGCGCCTCAAGCGCCTGGAGGAGGGCGGCCGCCTCTTCGAGAGCACCACCTAGAGGGCCGGCTTGACCCCCGTCGGTCCCTCAAGCCCTCTGGCGCCGATGGCTCGGCGGCCGCTCTGGCTCGTCCGAGCCGGGCAGGGGAGCGCCCTGGGCGAGCGCGATGTTTTGTGTGTCGGCTCGGTGACCCATTATACTCGCCAGCGCGCGGCGCAGCGATGTTGAGGCGCGGGCGCCCAGACCCGGCGAGAGTCCATGAAGTCATTGTCTCTTGAGGAGTTCTCGCAGGCTTCCGATCGCTTCGATCGGCTGGTGATGCAGAGCCCCGACGTGGATCTCTTCTGCTCGTCCTCGTCGTGGGTGTTGCCGGCGGCCGAGGCGCTGATGCCGGGGCGCGACCCCTGGATCTGGGAGGGGCCAGAGGGCTTCGTGGCGATGATGCGGGGGATGCACCCGGACGGCTGGCACTACCTTGAGCCGCTGGAGTCGATGTGGGGGCTGGCCAGCCCCTTGATCAGCCCGGAGCCTGCGGTCCTCGTGGCGGCCTTCACCCAGCTGGCGCGGCGCTACGAGGCGGACTGGGAGCTGTTGCTCATCGGCGGCGTCGTACAGGGTTCGGTGGCCTACGACAGCCTGATCAAATCGATGGGCTCGCGCTACCGGCTCAGGCTCGGTCGGGCGACGCAGCGGCATTGCGCCAGCCTGGAGGGGGGCCTGGAGGGCTTCTTGAGCAGGCGCTCGCGGAAGTTCAGGGCGAACCTGCGCCGGGATCAGCGCACTGCTGCGCAAGCCGGGGTGGTCTTTGAGCAGGCGGACGGGCCTGAGCTGGATCCGGCGGCGCTCTATGAGCGGATCTTGAGGGTCGAGAGGCAGAGCTGGAAGGGGATGAGGGGGGTCGGGATAGACCAGGGTCAGATGCGGGACTTCTACGCCCAGATGGTGAGGCAGCTGCTGCCTATCGGCGCGCTGCGGGTGCTGTTCGCGCGGCTGGGGGATCAGGACGTGTCCTACATCCTCGGCGGGGTGCTCGGGGACACCTTCAGGGGGCTCCAGTTCAGCTACGTCCACCAGCACCGCGATCTGGCGCTGGGGAACCTGTCCCAGGTGGCGATGATCGAGCGGCTGGCGGGCGAGGGCGTGGTCTATTACGATCTTGGGTCGGACATCGAGTACAAGGCCCGTTGGGGTGAGGGCGGGATGAGGACGGTGACGTTGGTGGTCTACCGATGATGCGCGTTCGGGCGATGGAGGCGGCCCTGGCCTTGAGCGCGGCCTTGAGCGCGGTCTTGAGCGCGGCGGGGTGCGAGGGGGGGCGCAGCGGCCCCGTGGACGCGACCCCCGAGGTCACGGCGGGCGCGGCGCGGGCGCCGGAGGTGGGCGAGGCCGGGCAGCAGAGCGCCTGCGAGGCTTCCTGTGAAGGCGAAGGGGCGATCAAGGAGTGTGTGTCGGGGGAGCCTGGGCCGTCGCGTCCTTGTGGGGAGGGGACGGTCTGCCTCGTGGATCGCTGCGTGGGGTTGTCGGGGGCGGTGGATCGGGCCGCGCTGCGCCCCTTGGGCGCGGAGGGCTGGATCAACGCCTTCGCGGCGGCGGGGCCATTCGAGCGGGAGGCGCTGGCCGACGATCGGCTCGCCGACGATCGGCTCGCCGAGGAGGGGCTGTCGGGGGTGAGGGCGAGCTGGCGTCGGGTGTGCGGCCCTGGCCCCTTCGTGGTCGTGAGGGAGGCGGTCGACAAGGAGCCCAAGGCGCCGGATCGGACGGTCGTTGCGGCGGTGGTCGTCTCGGACAGGGCGCGCGAGGCGTGGCTCAAGCTGGGCGCGGCGGGCGACGTGCGGGTGGTGCTCAACGGCGATCGCGTCTACGAGGGGGTGAGCGTCGGTCGGCCCTTTGAGGATGAGCACCCGATCCGGGTGAAGCTCAAGGAGGGGCCGAACGCGCTGAGGGTGCGGCTGGATCAGGTGGGCGCGGGGGCGCTCGGCGTGGTGATGCGGATCCGGGGGATCGAGGGCGAGCGGCTGCCGGGGTTGCGGGTGGCGCTGCCTTTCGGGCAGGGGGCGTGCGATCCGGCGCAGCTGGCGCAGCTCGACCGCGCGATGTCGGTGACCGAGGGGGGCGCCTCGCTGGCGCTTTCGATGCGCCTGGAGGGGGTGGCCCTTGAGGGCGCGGCGATCCCCTGGCGGGTCTCTCTGGTGGACGATAAGGGCAAGAAGATCAAGGAGATAGATGGCGGAGAGTGGGCCATTGAGGCGAGCCGCCTGTCGCACGAGGCGCGGGTGGAGGTGCCGCTGAAGGCGGATGGGGAGTGGACGATCCGGTGGAGCGTGGGCGCTCGATCCTTCGACGAGGTGGTCGAGAGGCGGGGCAGCTTCGCGCGGCGCCTGTCGGCGCTGCTCAAGGGGCGCGAGGCGGCGGCCAGGGCGGCGGCCCCGCAGGGCAGTCGCGAGAGCTACGAGGCGCTGCTCGACGATCTGTCGGGGCTGGCGCTCAAGCCGAGGCAGGATGGGCGGGAGCTGCGGCGGAGGTTGGAGCAGGCCGAGGCGATAGGGGCGGCGCTCTCCAAGGGGCAGGATCCCTATGCGTCGCTGTTGGGCGTGATGGTGCGCGGCTATCGGTCGCCGATCGACGGGCGCCTGCAGCCCTACGCGATCTACGTGCCGCCCTCGTACAAGCGCTTCAAGGACGATCCCTTCGCGTTGATCGTGGTGGCGCACGGCTTGAACTCGAAGCCGGAGGACGCCTTGTCGATCACGATGGGGCGGAAGCTGCGGGATCGTCGTGCGATCCTGGTGGCGCCCTGGGGGTTCAAGCACTCGGGCCAGCGCTTGATGGGGGAGGCGGACACGCTGGCGGTGATCGATCAGGTGCGCGCGGCCTACCGCGTCGATCCGCAGCGGATCTCCATCACGGGGGCGTCGCTGGGGGGGACGGTGAGCTGGATCGTGCCCTTGCATTTCCCTGGGCGCTTCTCGTCGATCGTGACCTTGTGCGGCTACCCGAACATCGAGACGTACAGCCAGGTCGAGCAGGTGGCGTCGCGGGCGCCGTGGGAGGAGGTGCTGCTGTCGAAGAAGTCTGTCCGGAACTACGCGGCCAACGCGCTGCACACGCGGGTGAAGGCGATCCACGGCGGCCGTGACGCGCCGGAGCGCGCGGCGGTGGTCACCAACGCGCTGCGGGGGCTGGGCTACTGGCACACCTTCGATATTCAGGACGACCTTGGGCACAACGTGTGGGACTACGCTTATGAGGACGGCAAGCTGCTGGACTGGATGCGGTGGCGCCAGAGCCCTCGGGCGCCGAGGCGCGACCGGCTGGTGACGGCGGATTACCGCTACGACAGGTCGATCTGGCTGCGGCTGATCGCGTCGGCGGATTATGGAGTTTTCGCCGAGATCGACGCGCTCTGGGATGAGGCGCTGGAGGTCTTGACGATCAAGACGTCCAACGTCGACGCCTTCGAGGTCGATATGAGCCGTCACGCCCGACAGGGCGGCGCGCCCTCGTCGTCGGTGGTCATTGACGGCGGAGCGGGGATCGCGGTGGAGGCCTCGGCGGGGCGGTGCTTCTTTGCGCGCCAGGGCGGGGCCTGGGCGCGGGTCGACAAGGAGCCCTCGCGGGCGGGGATGAAGAGGCCGGGGGTGGCCGGGCCGCTGGATGACATCCAGACGCACCCGCAGATCGTCGTCTACGGGACTCTGGATCCGGCCCAGGTGGAGACGAACCGGCTGGTGGCCGAGCACTTCTCGCAACAGGACAGCCGCACGGAGGTGTTCCTGCCGGTGCGCGCCGATGTGGAGATGACCGAGGAGGCGATCGCGGGCCACAGCCTGATCCTGATCGGCAACCCGTCCAGCAATGCGCTCTCGGCGCGCTTTGTCGACAAGCTGCCGGTGCGCTTCGAGGCCGGCGCGCTGTCGCTGGGCGCGAGGCGCTTTGTCGGCGAGGACGTGGGCGTCTCGCTGATCCACCCGCACCCGCTCAACCCCGATGAGCTGATCGTGCTGCACGCGGGGGTGGGCTTCGAGGGGACGCTGTCGAGCCGCCACCTGCCAGAGCTTGCGCCCGATTACCTGGTCTACGACCGGCGGGTGAGGGCGCAGCGCCACGCGATGCTGATGGATCGGCGCGAGGCGCTGGCGGGGGGCTTCTTCAGCCAGTCCTGGGGGGTCGAATGACCGTGGACGTCGAGCGGGTCTGGTTCACCTTCCCGGATGGGGTCTTCTCCTACGAGTGCAGGGGCTGCGGCGACTGCTGCAAGGGGCTCGGGATCGGCTTCGACGCGGCCTCGGGAGAGCTCGACGCGCTGCTGGATGCCTACCCGCCCTTGCTGGCCTTCGTGCGCCAGCGGGGGGAGGCGTGGACGGCGATCAACCCGCGCGGGCGGTGCTTCTTCCTGGATGAGGGGGGGATGTGCCGGGTGGAGGTGGAGCGGGGTCGGGAGGCCAAGCCGGCGGCGTGTCGGCTCTTCCCCTTCAACCGGGTCTTCCGGCTGGGCGGGTGGACGATCGTCGATTACAACAGCGTCATCTGCCCCTTGAGGGCCGAGGCCGCCGAGGCGTCAGCCGAGGAGGTGGGGCTCAGCGGGCGAGTGCGCCACGCCGACGTGCTGGCGGAGATCGGCGGGATCAAGGACAGGGGGATGGTCGGCACGAGGCTGGAGCTGGAGGGGTCCTACGGGAGCCCGGAGGCCTTCGTCAAGGCGGAGCGGGCCGTCCAGGCGGCCTGCCTCGTGGCCGCGAGCGCGGCGACGGCACGCGGGGTCGGCGAGGGCCTCGACGCGGCGCTGGCCGCGCAGGTCGGCGCCGCGCAGGAGGCGCTGCGGCGTCGGCGGGTGGTGTCCGAGGCGCTCACGGCCTTGCTCGGGCGCCCGTGGCGCCCTCCGGGCGAGTCGACGCTGAGGGCGGCGCTGTGGCTGACGCCCTCGATGCGCTTCAACGAGCTCTTCGGGCCGAGGCGCTGGTCAGACGCCGCGACGAGGGCGCGGCTGCTGGGGTCGATGTGGCTGGTGTGGCTGGACGCGCTGGCCGACGGCGAGGCGCTGGCGGGCCGGGGTCTGACGATGCAGGAGGCCACGAGCCTGTGGTCGGCGCAGGCGCCGATCGCCTACCTGCTGTCGCGCTGGGACGAGGCGCCGGTCATCGAGCCCGGCGAGATCGAGCTTGAGGCCCAGGGCGAGCGCCGGGATCGGGCGATGGCCTTCGCGCGGGCGTGCGTGGCCAACCGGCAGGCCCGCGCGTCGCTGGGATCGCTGGCGGGGGTGCTCTTCGGGGATCGCCCTGCGGTCGAGCGGGTGGCGACGCTGCGCGGGCTGGAGTCCACCCTCGGGCGCATCGAGTTTCGCCCCGAGCGCCGCTCCAGGCGCCCGTGATCGCCCTGTCAGCCCTCGCCGCGAGCCTCCTCTCCCGGTCAGCCCTCGCCGCGAGCCTCCTTGACCATGCGGACGAGCTCCTTGCGGACGAGGTTGGCGGTGTCGACGGGCCTGGAGAAGGCCAGGCGGAGGCGCTCGGGGCGGCCCTGGTCCTTGTGGGCGATGAGGTCAAAGCCGTGCTGATCGACGGCGATCATCAGGGCGCGCTCGACGGCGTCGAGGCCGCCGAAGTGGCGCGCGTAGTGGACGAGGGCGTCGGCGTGATCGTCGTTCATGTGATCGATGATGCCCTGGGCGGCCTCCCAGAGCGGATCGGGTTCGGCGGCTCGCCAGCCCTCGAGGTCGACCCAGGACATGCGGCCGAAGCCGCCGATGTAGCGCACGTCGCTGACGCGCAGGCGGTAGAGGTTGAAGTCGTCGAAGTCGATGTAGAGCTCGGCCTCGGGGTGGGCCTGGAGCATGAGGGCGCGCAGCGCGTCGCGCTCGGCGGCGGCGGCCTGCGCGATGTGGCCCAGGGCGCAGACGCGGCCGTCGGCCAGCGGATCGTCGCGGCGCAGGCTGTCGGTGACCAGGAGCGAGGCGCGGGGATCGCGGCGCAGGTTCTGGGTGTGCTCGGCCAGGTTGCTCAGGAGCAGGACGGGGTCGCCGTCCTGGGTCATCGCGTGGCTGACCAGCGAGCCGTAGGGGAAGCCGTCGGGGGAGGTCGCCAGCGTGGACAAGGCGCCGTTGCGGCAGCGCTTCATGATCGTCCGGGCGCTCTGGGCGTGGGTCAAGCGTGTCGGCTCCTGGCTCATGATCTCCTCGTGGCCGCGCTCGGCGGCCCTTGTCCGGGCGCGGATCTGCCCCTGCCCTGTGTGCGAAGTGGGCCCCGTGGGTTGTCGAGGGGCGCCGAGGGGTCATCGTTGAGATAGCACAGAGCGTTGCTGGAAGTCAGCGGCGCGAGGAGGTCAGGTGGACTGGAAGGACTTTGACGATCTGCCGGGGGACGAGCCCGAGGCGCAGGCCTACAGAGTGTGCAGGGTGGAGCAGCTTCAGGAGGGGCGCGGCCGGGTGGTCTTCGCCGGGACGCTCAAGGTGGCCGTGTTCCGGATTGGAGATCAAATCTACGCAATCAAGAATGCGTGCCCGCACGCCGGCGGGAGCCTCGGGGTGGGGAGGGTGGAGGCCATGACCGTCGCGTGCCCTCGCCATGACTGGCAGTTCCACCTGGGGACGGGGGCGTGCGTGGGCCGCAAGATGTACTCGGTGGAGACCTTCCCCGTCGAGGTGCGCGACGGCGAGGTCTGGGTGGAGGTCAAGGGATCGTGAGGGGTTGAGGCGGCGAGGTGGCGGGGGCGCGCCTGGCCTCATCGGGGCTCGTCAGGAGACCTTGGCTCGCGTCTTGCTCTCGTGTTCGGGGTCAGGGCGGCGCGGTGCCCTCTGCCGAGCGCGGGAGACAGCCATGGATCGACTTCACGTTGAGCGGCACGCGGGATCGGGGGAGGCCCGGCAGGCGCCGTGGTGGGGCGTGGTCTTGTGGGGCGTGTCGATCGGGGCGACGCTGGCGGTGGGTTGGAGGGCGCAGGCCGGAGAGCCGACGTCGGCGGCGGCCGGGGGGGTTGGCCTGGACTGGATGGAGGTCGTGGTGGTCGGCGCCCTGCTGGTGGTCCTGTTGCTGCTCAAGTGGGTGGATCGGGACTTCGGGCTGCCGCTGGGGCGCTTCTCGCTGCGCCGCGCGCGGGGGAGGGGGTTGCCGGAGGGGGCCTTCACCTTGAGCGCCTTTCGAGACAGCCTGGACCCCGCCGAGCGCTTCGAGGGCGTCTTCAGAGAGGACGATCAGGCCGCCGTCGAGGTGATCGCGCGCTCGGCGGGGCCTCGCCCTCGCCAGGAGCACGAACCGGTCGGGGCGGCGGCCCCGCCGGTGGGGTACATCGAGGGGCAAGAGGGTGTCAGGCCCGCTTGACAGCGGGCGGAGCGGAGGGGTTACACCCTGGCCCGTCCGAGGTCCAGGAGGCGCAGGAGATCGGGCAGGAGGCGCTGGAGGCAGCTCAGGATGTGATCGCGGCTCTGTCGGAAGGTCGCGGTGGGGCTGCCGATGGGGTCGAAGATGTCGCCTGGCTCGTCGGCGTAGTCTCCGAGGTAGAAGAGGCGGGTCTCGGCGGTCTCGTCGAGCTTGAGGACGCGCTCCCCGTGCTGGTCTTCCATGACGATGATGGCGTCCGAGGGTTGAATCACCGACAGCGTCAGGGGGCGGCTGAGGTGCTCTGAGACGTCGAGGCCGAGCTCCGCGCAGACCTCGACGACCTGGGGCGGCGCGGGTCGGCTCTGGAGCCCGAGCGTCCCGGCGGAGCCGACGAGTGCGGGCCGCCCTGCTTGCTTGAGCATGGCGTCGATGAGGGCGGCGGCCATGACGGAGCGGTGAAGGTTGCCGGAGCAGACGCAGAGGATCCTGGGTGGGGCGGCGGGCATCACGGGCGCTCCTGGTGGGCGAGGAAGGCCTTGTAGGCGGGGGGGAGGCGGCTCAGGGAGGCGGCGTCGCCCGGGGGGGCGGTGATGGAGGAGAGGGTCTGCCAGAAGAGGACGGGGCCGAGGGGGCGGAGGTTGGGCCGGTTGAGCTCGTCGAGCAGGCCGGCGGCGACCTTGGCGGTGTAGGTGGGGTCGAGGTCGTGGCCCATGGAGGCGAAGAGGTGGGTGGCTCTGTCGCCGCGTCGGGTGCTTGCGCCGTAGGTCTGGCCGAAGTAGCCGTGTCGGATCTGGAGGGCGCCGGGGTCGGGGTCGACGAGGGGGATTGAGGGCGCGGCGGCGTGCAGGAGCGCGGAGGCGCTGCGGATGAGGCGCGCGGCGTTGAGGGCGTTGGCGGCGACGAGGTCGACGACGCGGACGCCGATGACCTCGGTCTTGAGGCCGGCGAGCTTGCAGCCGAGCCAGAGCCCGGCGAAGGTGCTGGTCGATCCCACGGGGACGTAGATCCGGGCGGGCTGCGGGGCGAGGCCGGCGGCGATCTGATCGGCGAGCTCGATGGCGGCGGCGACGTAGCCGATCGTGCCGAGGGTGTTGGAGCCGCCGGGGGGGACGAAGGCGACCTTGCGGGGGTGTCGTCGGCTCAGGGAGGCGTGGGTGCGCGCCATGGCCAGGGGCATGAGTGAGGCGTGGCGGGTGAGGTGGAGCTGGGCGTCGGTGGCGCTCAGGGCCGACAGGACGCTCTGGACGTGGGTGTTGGGGGGCTGGGGGAAGTGGACGATGTGGACCTTGAGGCCGTGGGCCTGCCCGTAGAGGGCGCAGGCCAGGGCGTGGTGGCTGCCGACGGCGCCCACCGTCCACAGGACCTCGGCGCCGCGCTGGAGGGCATCGGCGAGGATGAATTCGAGCTTCCGGACCTTGTTGCCGCCGTAGAGGTGACCGCTGATGTCGTCGCGCTTGATCCACAGGCCGGCGCCGGGCGCGCGGACGCCGGCGCCCAGCGGCGGGTCGAGGCGCTCGACGGGCGTGGGCAGGTTCGCCAGCGGCATGTGGGGCAGCCGGCCCTGGAGCTCGGGCCAGCGGGAGAACAAGGCGCTCAAACTTCGCCCTCGGGTGTGGGCCGGGGGTGTCGCCCGGCGTTTGGGGCGCCTCGCTGGTCGAGGCGCGTGGGGTCGGGCCATGCCCGCTCGGGCCTTGCCCGTCGTGTCGCGCGGTGGAGCTTTGCGCCCGGGTTGGAGCGCGCTCTGTCCGGGGTGAAGCTTCGCTGATTCGAAGGCGGTCTTCAACTGGGATCGGCGGGGTGCGCTGGGGAGATTGGAGGGGCGGCGCAAGCATTTGACAAGGAGTGCGGGCATGCGCTACGTTTCCGCCGCTTGATTGGCCACCCTGTTGATGATTGTTGTGGGGTGGTGCGATTGAACCAGCCGACCTCGTGGGGATCCATACAATCCCTGGGCAGGATCCACCGGGCCCGCTCTCGCTCCATGATGAGAGAGGGGCCTGCGAGACACTCATTGAGAACACCTGCGGGTGTGCGCGGCCGCGTATCCCTGGCGATGTTGCCTGGGGTTGTCGGTGGTGAGTTCTTGTCGTTGAGGCGAAACAAGCAGGAGAAGACCATGTCCCTTCACCCGACCATCAAGAAGAGCATCATCGACGAGTACAAGCTGAGCGAGAGCGACACGGGGTCGTCGGAGGTGCAGATCGCGCTGTTGACGCGGCGGATCGTGGATCTGACGGAGCACTTCAAGACGCACACGCAAGATCACCACTCCCGGCGTGGGCTGCTCAAGCTGGTCGGCCAGCGCCGCCGGCTGCTGGACTACCTCAAGAGCAAGGACGTGGTCCGGTATCGGGAGTTGATCGGGCGGTTGAACATCCGCAAGTAGGTCGAGAGCGGGCCTGGCGGCCAGGGGGTCGCCGGGCCCGTTTGTTTTCGGGCGCCCGGTTGGGTTTGAGATGGGTTGTCTGGCTCTGAGAGGGTCGGGCGCAGATGAAATGGATCAAGTGGAGGATGTGCTAGATGACAATTATTAGAGAGAGCGCCCTGTTCGGGGGTAAGGAGCTGACGATCGAGACGGGCCGCGTGGCGCGTCAGGCCGGCGGCGCGGTGCTGGTGCAGTACGGCGAGACGGTGGTGCTGGTGGCGGCGACGGAGGGTGGGGCGCGCGATCTGCCCTTCTTCCCCTTGACGGTGGAGTACTCGGAGAAGACCTACGCGTCGGGGCGCATCCCGGGGGGCTACTTCAAGCGCGAGGGTCGGCTGGGCGAGAAGGAGACGCTGACCTGCCGCCTGATCGACAGGCCGGTGCGCCCGCTTTTTGCCAAGGGCTACCAGAACGACACGCAGATCATCGCGATGGTGGTGTCGAGCGACGGCGAGAACGAGGCGGACGTGCACTCGATCACGGGCGCGTCGGCGGCGCTGATGATTTCGAACATCCCCTGGACGGGCCCGGTGGTGGGCGTTCGGGTGGGTATGATCGATGGTCAGTTCGTGGCCAACCCGACCGAGCAGCAGCGCCCGTTCAGCGCCATGGACGTGGTGCTGGCGATTACGCCCGACGCGATCGTGATGGTGGAGGGTCAGGCGGACGAGGTCGACGAGGAGACGATGCTCAGGGCGCTGGACTTTGGCCGCGAGTCGGTCAAGGACGTGCTGGCGCTGCAGATCCGGCTTCGCGAGGCGTGCGGGAAGGAGAAGCTCAAGTTCGAGGTCAAGGAGCTCAACCCGGCGGTGATCGAGGCGGTGCAGGGCTTCGTCGGCGGTCGGGGTCGCGAGGCGGTCCTGAGCACGAACAAGCACGAGCGGCACGAGGCGGTCGCGGCGCTTCGGGCCGAGACGGTCGCGGCGCTGAAGTCGAAGTTCGAGGATAAGGGCTTCGACGCCGAGCAGGAGATCAAGGGCGCCTTCGACAAGGTGCTCAAGAAGGTGCAGCGCAAGCTCATCGCCAGCGAGCACAAGCGGCTGGACGGGCGCGGCCCGACGGACATCCGGCACATCACCACCGAGGTGGGGGTGCTGCCGCGCACGCACGGCTCGTCGCTCTTTACGCGGGGCGAGACGCAGACGCTGGTGACGGTGACGCTGGGGACCAGCCGCGACGTGCAGCGCTTTGACACGCTGTCGGGTCAGGCCACGCGCGAGTTCATGCTCCACTACAACTTCCCGCCCTACAGCGTCGGCGAGACGCGGCCGCTGCGGGGGCCTGGCCGCCGCGAGATCGGCCACGGGACGCTGGCGCGCCGGGCGCTCGAGGCCGCGGTGCCGAAGGTGTCGGAGGACTGGCCCTACACGATCCGGATCGTGTCGGAGGTCACCGAGTCGAACGGGTCGAGCTCCATGGCCTCGGTCTGCGGCGGGACGATGAGCATGTTGGACGCCGGCGTGCCGCTCAAGGCGCCGGTGGCCGGCATCGCG
>SYOX01000072.1 GCA_005804885.1 Pseudomonadota bacterium | reverse complement strand
GGGGTTTTCACGCCCCCTGGTGTCGACCTGGGCCGTGCGCTGGCCTGCGACCGACAGGGCGCAGCCCACCCTGGATTTCTAGCCCCACCCGACGAGCCCGTCCCCAACGGGGGCGGTGCGAGGAGCGTGGGGCGCTCGTCGAGCGTGGGGCGCTCGTCGAGCGTGGGGCGCTCGTCGAGCGTGGGGCGCTCGTCGGGCCTGGAGCCTTCGCCTGACAAGCCTGTGTTTCGTGGTGGGATGAGGCGAGGGGCTTGCGGTCGGGGGCGCGGCGGGGTAATCGGCCTGATCCGCCGCGTCGCGGGGTGGTCGGGGGCGGTGCGATGGGCCAGAGCCGCCGCGGCGGGCGAGCGTTGGCGTGCCAGGAGGGGCGATGGGGGGCGGCGGGGAGGCGGAGGCGCCGGGCTATGGGGCGCTGTTGAGGCTGGCGGTGCCGAGCGTGGCCTTCGCGGTGCTGACGAACGCCTACCGATCGGTGGATCAGTACTGGATCAAGGACGTGTCGACGGAGGCGCAGGCGGCCATCGGCGCGTCGGTCTTCGTGCTGATCCTGTTCTACGCCCTCTTTCACCTCGTCAGCGGCGGGGCGAGCCCGCTGGTGGCCCGCGCGGTGGGCGCGGGCGACATGCAGCGGGTGCGCGGGGTGGTCGGCGGGGCGATCTCCGGGGCGCTGATCATCGCGGTGGTGGTGGCCGTGTGCGGGGGCCTGGGCGCCGGGTGGATCGCGTCGACGCTGGGGTTGACGGGGCAGACGGAGGTCGAGTGCGCGGCCTACATCCGGGTGATCGCGTGGACGAGCCTGCCGCTGGTCTTCACGCCGCTGGTCGATCAGGTCTTCATCGCGATGGGGGACGCGCGGCTTCCGATGGCGATGCACGCGCTCTCGCTGGCGCTCAACATTGCGCTGACGCCGGTGCTCATCTTCGACGCGGGGCTGGGGATAGAGGGCGCGGCGCTGGCCTCGAACCTCTCCAGGGCGGTGTCGACGGGGATCGCGCTGTGGGTGCTGGTGCGCCGCGTGGGGCTGCGGTGGGAGGATCTGGGGCAGTGGGCGCTGCTGGAGAAGGTCTGCGGGCTGGGGCTGCCGGTGACGGTGGGTGTCGCGACCTACGCGCTGGTCTACTGGGGGATGCTCAAGACGTCGATCTCGCCCTTGGGGCCGCACGTCAACGCGGCGCTCGGGATAGGTTTTTCGGCGCTGGAGGGCTTCGTCTGGCCGGTCTTCCACGGCCTCTCGCTGGCGGTGGGCTCCTTCGTCGGGCGCCACCTCGGGGCGGGGCGTCCGGATCTGGCCCGCGCCGTCGTGCGGCGGGCGGTGCCGCTGGCGACGGCGCTGGGGCTGGCGGCCTCGGTGGTCTTCGTCGTCGGTGGCCGCCTCTTGACGGGGCTCTTCACCGACGATCCGAGGGTGCACGAGGCGGCCACGACCTACGCGCTGCTGCTGGCGGCCTCGCAGCCCTTCGTGGCCTGGGAGACGCTCTTCGAGGGGACGCTCAACGGGGCCGGCGAGACGCGGGTCGTGTTCTGGATCTCCGCGCCGCTCAACGCGATCCGCATCCCGCTGGCGTGGTTCCTGGCCTTCCCGATGTCGATGGGCGCCGAGGGGATCTGGTGGGCGATCAACATCACCACCTACGGCAAGGCGCTGGCCAAGGCTCTGGTGGTCTGGCGAGGGCGCTGGGCGAGGTCGGCGCTGTGAGGCGGGGCGGCGGGTGAGGGCGGCGGCTCAGGGGTAGTGGCGCCGGAAGATGTCGAGGAGCTCCTGGCGGGTGGCGTCGGGCAGGGGCTTGAGGGGGTGGTTGGAGCGGGGGGCCCAGCGCGCCCAGGGGGCGCCGGTGACCATGAGGGTGATCGCGGGGCCATCGACGGGGCGGACGGCGTGCCACGCGTCGGGGTCGGTCATCTCGTAGCGCAGGTCGCCGCGCGAGACGATGCGGGCGGCGACGGGGGGCTCCTGCTCGCCGGGGCCGTGGCCGATGGTCATCTCGTAGGTGCCCGAGATCACTCGCATTGCCGAGGGCCAGGGGTGGGGGTGGAAGAGGGCCTGGTCGGGGGTGCAGGGGTGGATGCGGTGCAGGAAGACGCGCTGCTCGCCGTGCTGTCGCCAGAGCCGCTCGACGATGGGGGGGTGGTAGTCGATCAGGACGCTCTGCCAGTGGTCTTCAGCGTCCTTGTCCAGCCAGCCGGGCATCAGGGCCTCGATGGCGTCGAGTTGTGCGAGCATGGTGACCTCCCAGGGGTTTGACGCCCGGCGCGTCGCCATCGCGCGGCGACCGCGCCGGGCGGTCATGGATCGGGCGGCGGCCCCGGGTGATCCTGGCGAGCCGGGATCACCCGCCTGATCCTGGCGAACCCGGATCAGGCGGGGTCGCCGGGCTGAACGAGCCGGTGGATCTTGCCAAAGGCGATGTAGTAGGAGCCGTCGGAGGAGGGCTTGACGTCCTCGACGACGAAGAGGACGCCCTCTTTGCGGATGCCGCGCGGGAAGCGCATGTTCTTGTCGGGATCGTAGCCGTCGGAGACGACGCGGGCGCGCAGCTTGCTCTTGTCCTTGACGATCTGGATCAGGACGCCGTCGCCGACGTCGTCGATGGTGGGGACGTCGGCCAGGGAGTTGGCGTTGGTCTTCTGGAGGTTGCGGCGGCTGGAGGACGAGCCGCCGCCCCAGCCCCCCGAGGTCGGGCGAGACTCGCCGGGCCGCAGCAGGAGCTTGATGTCGCCGCTGGCGCGGTAGAAGCCGCCGTTGCTGGCCGCGCTGAGCTCGGAGACGAGGAAGCGGCAGCCCTCCTGCCGGATGTCGCGCGGGAACTGGACGTTGAAGGAGGAGTCGTAGCCCTCGGAGACGGCCCGGACACGCAGCTTGCCGCCGTCCTTGACGCACTGGACGACGACGCCGCCCTCCTCCTTGCCCTCCTCGAAGGTGACGGTTTCGAGCCTGGAGGTGTCGACCGAGGTCGAGCCGCGCTGCTTGAGGTCGCTGCGGCCGCGGGTGCGCGCCTGGTAGGACTGGTCGCGGATCTCCTTGCGGTTGTCGGAGCTGTACTGGCCCTTGTCAAAGAGGTTGGCGTAGTGGTTGAGCTGCTCGACCTCCTCGGCGAACTCGAACTCCTCGTCCAGGGCGCGGGTCTTGATGTCATCGATCATGCCGCGCAGCCTGGCGCTGGCCATCTTGAGGTCGCCCTTGTCGGCCAGGGCGATGGCCTGCTCCTTGATGTTGCCGATGCGCAGCTTGCTGGCCTCCTGGATGACCTTGGCGTCGAGGCCGGCGGCCAGGGCCTCGTCGGCGGACCCGGCGCGGGCGGTGACGTCGAAGGCGCTCGTGCGGGCCTCGAAGCCCCCCTCGGTGGCCTCCATCCAGTTCAGCGTGACCTTGGCGATGGGGTGCTCACCGGCGGCCAGCGCCGGGAGGTCCATCTCCAGCGCCAGCAGGCAGGGCTCGACGGCGTAGACGTCGCCGACCGAGATGCTGGTGCGCCCGGCCTCCGAGCCGAAGGGGTAGCTGTTCAGGACGGCCTTGACGGCCGCGCCGCCGCAGGGCTCGACCGTGACCACGAGGCTGTTGGCGATGAGCGAGGAGAGCCCCTCGACCTCGATCCTGAAGACCTCGGCCGCGTCGTCGGGCGACTGGATGAAGTAGAAGTTGCCGCCGCCGGCGGAGGCCATGCCGATGAGCAGGTCCTCGTTGAAGCCGTTCCCGAAGCCCAGCGTCGTCGTCACGACCCCGGCCTTGGCCTGCTCGGCCGACATCGCCGTCAGCGTCTCCGGGTTCGTCTCGCCCATGTTGGCCTGGCCATCGGTGAGCATCAGGACGCGGTTGACCACGCCCTTGGCGGAGTTGTCCTTGACGTGATCGCAGCCCTTGAGCCACCCCCCCGAGAGGTTGGTGATGCCCCCGGCGCGGATCTTCTTGATGACCTCCTTGATGGCGGACTTGTCGGCGACCTTCTGGGGCTTGACCTTGGTGTCGACCGAGTCGTCGTAGGCGACCACCGAGAGCGTATCCTGATCCGAGAGCTTGTCGACGAGCATCGTCGAGGCCCGGATCGCCTGGGTCAGCTTGGTGCCGCCCATCGACCCCGAGCGATCCAGCACCAGGCTGATGTTCAGCGGCCTCCTGGGGTGGACCTCGCCCGCATCGGCCTCGAAGGACAGCAGCAGCTCGACGGACTTCTCCTGGCCGGCGGTCAGGATCTTGTGGCTCAAGGCCTTGGTCGCTTTCATCGGATCTCCCCTCGGTGGTTCTGGACATAGGGCTCAGGGCCTTCGGTCTTAGACCTCGCGCCCACCCTCTGTCAACCGCCGCCGAGGGCCTCGCGCCTCAGAAGAAGTAGCGCAGGGAGAAGCCGATCTCGTAGTGGCCCGCGTCAAAGCGAGGGGGGTCGTCCAGGGCGGCCTGGAGGGCCTCCGGCGAGGTTGCCGAGGTCAGGGCCTGCTCGTGGGTGTCGATCTGGTCGCGGTAGAAGCTCGCCCCGGCCACGTTCCAGAAGCCGTCGGCGCCCAGCGCCCAGTGGCCCCCGTGGATGAGGTCCAGGCCGCCGCCGAGCCTGTACATCGTCGACTCGCCCTTGACGTCGAGCAGATCCCCGCCCCTGGAGGCCGCCGTGCCTGCGGCGAGGTAGAGGTCGACGTACTCCGTGTTGAGCAAGTGCAGGTGCCCGGTCAGGCGCAGGGTGGGGCGGTAGATGTCGCCGGCCAGCCTCGGCTGGCCCTGCATGATCTCGACCTCGGCCCCCAGGACGTAGAGCAGCTCGACCCTGGCCCCGAAGTGCATCGTAAAGTCGGTCCCCGACTCGGGCGCCTGACCCGCGTTCTGCACCGCCACCCGCGTCGACAGACCCAGCGTCGCGATGCTGTCCGACTCGGCCGCAGCCGCCGCACCCCACAGAGTCACAAGCGCGGCGACGGTCACGACCGAGAGCTTCTTCGTCAGGGCGGCGGGCTGGCGCTGGGTGCTCATGTCATCGGCTCCTTTGGCGAAGGTCCCTCGTATCCCCTCGCCTCACCTCAAAAGCAATGGCCATGCCACACGCCAGCGTGCCCCGCCCCGACGGGCTTCGCGTCGACAAGTGTAAACACATGTTCATGTTTGTTTTGCTTGAGTGTGAACGGGCGTTGGCAGCCCGCGCGGGAGGTTGTGTCAACGAGCGTTCACGGCCTCGTTGACCTCGACCTCGGACTGGGCGTGGGCCTGCTCGGGGAGCCTGGTCCTTGGGATGGCGGAGGCCAGGGCGGCGCGTCGGGCCAGCGGGTGGGGCAGGGCGATGCCCTGGAGCTGGGCCGCGATCGTCAGCGCGTCGAGCAGCGCGTCGGCCTCGGCGCCCTCGATGGCGGGGCCCTGTCGGTCGATGAGGGGCAGCTCGGCCAGCGCCTCGGGCGAGATCCAGGCGGGATCGTCGAGCTGGAGGATGAGGCGAGCGCCCGCGTTGGCGTGGCGAAGCTCCAGCAGCACGGCGCCGTCGAGGTTCCGGTTGAGATCGATGGCGATTTTGCCGCCCTTGATCTCGATCTGCCCGCGCTCTCGGTCCAAGTCGACGGGCGGGAGGGGGACGTTGGGCGCCTCGACGGGCGAGTCCTCAAGGACGTGCACACGGTCGCGGCGCCATTGCCAGCGCAGCTCGGGCGCGTCGGCCTCCAGATCGATCGTCACCTCGACCGGCACCATCATCCTGCGCTCGACCCACACCGGCCGCCAGTCATCCGAGATCAGCCCCAGGGCCCTGAAGGGCCACTCCATCGCCCGCCACAGCAACCTCAGGGGGGCGCCAGGCAGGCTCCTTTGGAGTTCGAAGGCTCGGGTCATCAAGACGGACAACCCGACCACGAACGCGAAGGTGAAGAGGTCAGGGAGGCTACCCAGCCACTCCAGGGCCTCCGTGCCGCTCAGCGGAGCCGTCAACAGGTCGCCCAGGACCAGCAGCACCAGCACGAGCAGCAGCGCGAGCGCGGTCTCGTTGGGCAGCCGAGGGCTGACCCCCTTGAGCATGGCGATCTCGCGTCGCTCTTCGAAGGCGATGAAGCTGCGGGTCGACGCCATCTCACCCCTCGTCGGGTCCACGAGATCACCCTGACCCAGGATGGGGTTGGCGCGCTCGAGTCGGTTTATCTCGCCATGATAGGCGGGATCGGCCCGCCCAACAATCCGAGCCGATGCTATGATGACCTCTGAGCAGATGCGCGGAGGTCGATGGCAGATGTCGAGGATCGTCGGGATCGTGTTCGTCTTGCTGGGGCTCGCGGGCTGCTCGCCTGAAGGCCAGGGGTCCCTTGAGCGCTCGCCTTGCGGCGATCCCTTCCTCGACAACGCCCATTGCGGATCGTGCGACGTGATCTGCCCGGCCTCGGCCCAGTGCGTGGCGGGCTCCTGCGTCTGCCCCGACGAGAGCACCCTCTGCGGCGGCGTGTGCGCCGATCTATCCGCCGATCCTCAACATTGCGGGCAATGTGATCGAGGCTGCGAGGCGGGCGTGGCTTGCCAGGAGGGCCGCTGCGGTTGCGGCCCCGACCGTCAGCTCTGCGGCGGCCGCTGCATAGACGTCCGAAGCCACGCCGATCATTGCGGGGCCTGCGACACCCCACGCGAGCTGGGCGCCCGCTGCGCCGGCAGCCAGTGCCAGTGTCGCCAGGGCTTCGAGGTCTGCGAGGGGGCCTGCACCAGCCTGCAGCTTGATCCTGACAACTGCGGGGCCTGCGGTCGGGTCTGCGGCGAAGGGACGGTCTGCGTCGAGGGCCAGTGCGGCTGTCCGCGCGGCGACCAGGAGCTCTGCGGCGGCCAGTGCGTCGGCGTGCGCCGCAGCGTCGAGCATTGCGGGGCGTGCGATCGGGCCTGCCCGGATGGGGCCTCGTGTCAGGAGGGGGAGTGCTTCTGCTCGTCGCGGCTGCCGGACGTGTGCGAGGGTCGGTGCGTGGACAAGGACGAGGACCGGGCGCATTGCGGAGGCTGCGGCGTCGAATGCGGCCCTGAGGAGGGCTGCGTCCAGGGGCGCTGCCGGTGTCCCTTCGGCAGGAGCGCCTGCCAGGGCGCGTGCGTCGACCTGACGCGAGATCTGGCGCATTGCGGCGGCTGCGGCGTCGAGTGCGGGCCTGGGCAGGCCTGCTGCAATGGGGAGTGCGAGGGGGAGTGCGAGGCGCCGTCGGTGGCGCTGGAGTGCGCCGAGGGCACGGAGGTCGACCAGGACGTCCTCCTGGATGAGCGCTTCGATCTGCACAGGCTGGAGTTCTCGCTGCCGGAGGGGGTCACGAGCTTCATGCTGGTGCCCGCCACGGGCGGCCGAGGGATGGTCTGGTCCTCGCTGCAGGGGCCTTCGGGCGGCCTGAACATGTTCGAGGAGTATGGCTTCGCCAACGCCAACGCCTTCCTGCTCGGCGATCCGCTGCCGCTGCTCGTGCCGCAGGCGCCGCAGTTCGCGGAGGTCGTCGCGCCGGGGCGCTACGTCGTGGAGCTTGGCGCCCACGAGCCCTTCTGCCACGCGCTCATCACGAAGTCAGGGCCCGGCGCGCGGCTGGACCTTCAGCTCTACCTCGTGGGGGTGTCGGGCTTGTCGGCGGACAGGGCCCTTGACGACGTCGGCGTGCAGGCCAGCGTCGAGGTGCTGGCCGACATCCTGGCGCCGCTGGGGGTCGTGGTCCAGGTCATCGGGGCCCGCGACGTGGCGGAGGATGACGCCACGCGCTTCAGGGTGATCCGCACTCTGGAGGGGGTCAAGTCGCTCGTGGCGCTCAGCGAGGCGCCGGGGGAGAGCGCCGATGCTCGTCTGACGGTCAACGTCTTCTTCATCGACCACTTCGCCATCCCGGGCGGCAACATCCTTGGGATTTCGGCCGGCATCCCGGGCGCGGCGAGCTTGCATGGGACGGCGGGCTCCGGCGTGGTCGTCTCCGGCGATCTGCTGGACGATCCGCCGCTGGCCGGTCAGGTCATGGCCCACGAGATCGGGCACTTCCTGGGCCTCTTTCACTCCTCCGAGATCGGCGGCGGGGGCTTTGACCCGCTCTCGGACACGCCGCAGTGTCCCGGCTCGCTGTGGTCCAACCCGGGGCGCTGCCCCGATGTCTCGCACTTGATGTTCCCCTTTGTCAGCCCCGCGTCTCAGCGCATCTCCGAGGAGCAGGCTGCCGTCCTGCACGCCAACCCCTTGATCAAGTGATGTTTTTTGCCTCTTGTCTTCGGTGATGTCGCGCCTCGGTTCGCGTGGGAGGTTGGCATGGGTGGGCCAGGAGCGCGGGAGGGGCTTTGTGCGGAGCGCCGAGGGGTGTCATTTTGGACATCTGCCCGGGTTTCCTGCGAGGGGTTAGTCTCGTAGCGGGTCAGCGGGCCGCCGAGCGTGTGTGGGTGGTGGGCGGGTTGTCCGGGGAGGGAGTGGGCCGTGGAAGCGATGAACGTCAAGCTGCTCATCGACGCGATCGTCAGGCAGACGACGGTCTTGATCGCGCAGCTGTCGACGACGGCGGGGATCAGGGCGCCGCTGGCGCACGTCGCCGATCAGGTCTTCGTCGATCTGGTCAAGGAGATCGAGGCGCAGGGGGTGGGCCGGAAGGTCGTCGCGGACATGTTCGGCCTGGCGCTGCGCTCCTACCAGAAGAAGGTCCAGCGGCTGACCGAGAGCGCGACGCTGCGGGATCGGACCTTGTGGGAGGCGGTGCTGGACTTCATCCAGACGAACAACGGCGCGACGCGCACCCGTGTGCTGGGGCGCTTCAAGAACGACGGCGACCAGATCGTGGCGGCGGTCCTCAACGACCTGATCACCAGCGGCTTGATCTACAAGACCGGCCGAGGGGCCAACACGGTCTACGGGATCACGTCCGAGGAGGATTACCGGCGGCTTCTGGATCAGGAGCAGATCGACTCGGTGTCGTCGCTGGCCTGGGTGACGATCTACAGGCGCGGTGGCGCCACCCGCGAGGCCTTGCTGGACTCGATCCGGGTCGAAGAGCCGCTGATGGACGCCAGCCTCAAGACCCTCGTCTCCGAAGGCCGCATCACCGAGGAGGTCGGCGAAGATGGCGCGACCCTCTACCGGGCCGCGACGGTGACGGTGCCGGTGGGCTCGGAGTACGGGTGGGAGGCCGCCGTCTTTGATCATTACCAGGCGATGGTGACGGCGATCAGCGCCAAGCTCGACCGGACTGCCCGGCGCTCGTCGCGGGACGACGTGATCGGCGGGGCGACCCTCTCCTTCGACATCTGCGAGGGGCACCCGCACGAGGAGGAGGTCTACGGGCTCCTTCACTCGGTGCGCGCCGAGGTCAACGCCTTGTGGGAGAAGGTATCGGAGCACGACAGGCAACACCCGATCCCAGAGGAGGCCAAGACCAAGGTCACCTTCTACTTCGGGCAGACCGTCCAGGGCGCGGCGTTGGACTCAGAAGATGCGGGGTGAGGTGGTGATGAGGACGATCTTTGCGGCGCGCGCCTTCCTGTTGATGGGGTGTCTTTGTCTGTGGGCCTGCGAGGGCGCTTCGGACGACGAGGTCCCCTCCGTCGGGGTGGAGCTGGTCAACAGCAACACCAACTGGCTCAACGTCTGCCTCGAAGACGGCGACTGCGAGGCCCAGGGCGCGAGCTGCGTCTGCGGCGTCTGCACCGTGCCCTGCGAGGCGATGCGCTGCGAGGACTTCCACCGAGGTGCGGTCTGCATCGAGGCGGGGCAGGAGGCCCACGGCGATCTGTGCGACGCCCTGGTCGAAGGGCAGCCCGGCCTCTGCCTGCCGCAGTGCGAGGTGCCGAGCGACTGCGCCGGCGGCCAGATTTGCCGAGGTGGGGCCTGCGTGCCTGCGCCCGAGCATCGACCGGGGGCCTGTCGGAGCGACGATCAGTGCCCTGAGCAGGCCGTCTGCCGCGAGAACCGCTGCGTCAGGCTGCCGACCTGCGAGATCGACGGCGACTGCGGCGCCCGAGGCACCTGCGACGGCGGCGTGTGCGTCCCGCTGGGCCAGTGCCGCACCGACGAGGCCTGCCCGGATCAGGCCGTCTGCGTCGAGAACCAGTGTCAGCGCCCTGGCGGCTGCCAGCAGGACGCCGACTGCCCCGAGGCGGCGGTCTGCGACGAGGGCCGCTGCGTCCGCCCTCCGCCCCAGTGCTCCGTCGACGAGGCCTGCCCGGGCGGCGCGATCTGCGTCGAGGGTCAGTGCGTCAGGACGGACGACTGCGGCGAGGGCGGCAGGGTATGCCCCGATGGGACGCTCTGCGAGGCGGGCCTGTGCGTCCGCGACACCCGCTGTGTGAGTTCCGAGGACTGCGGGAACCAGGGGATCTGCGATCAGGGGCAGTGCGTCCCGCTCGGTCAGTGCCGCACCGACGCGAGCTGCCCCGAGGCGGCGGTCTGCCGGGAGGGCCGCTGCGTCCCCTTGCTGGCCTGCCGCGTCAGCCAGGACTGCCCCGAGGGCTCGGCCTGTGACGAGGGCCGCTGCGTCCGCCTCGGCGGCCTCTGCGCCGCCGACGCCGAGTGTCCCGCCGACGCCATCTGCGAGGGAGGCCGCTGCCTGCGGCCCATTCCGTGTCGGGATCAGGCGATGTGCCCGCAGGAGCTCACCTGCGTCGACAACGTCTGCCGCCGCGCGCCGGAGGCGCAGTGCCCCGACGGCGACCAGGAGTTCTTCTGCGGCCGCACGCTCGGCCTCGACCCCCGCGGCCTCTTCCGCTGCGAGGCCGGCGTCTTCACCCCCTTCGAGGCCTGCGCCAACGGCTGCGAGCCTCGGCGGGAGGCCGACGACGTCTGCGCCCCGGCCTGCCCCGAGGGGCCAGGCCTGTACTGCGGCGAGGCCATCGACCGGGAGCCGGGCACGCTCTACCAGTGCGGCGCTGGTCTCGTGCCGGTGGCCACCTGCGCCAACTCCTGCGAGATCCGGGACGGCGACGACGGCTGCGCCGGTCGCTGACCTGCGGGGCCTCGGCGCCCTCAATCGGCCCCTTCGGCTCGCTCCGACCCCGCGCGCTCGACACCTTCGATCCCCAACCCCATGAATTAACCTGGCTTTCTTGATCTCCGCGCTGGCCACGGGCGGGGGCTTTGCGATCCCCTTGCGCGTCGAGGGCGCGGGGATTGTCGTCTGCGCCAGGGTGGGGTAGACCTCATCAGGTTGAAGGGGGAGAGGTGGATGGGCTTGAGCGACGACCAGATCGCACGGCTGGGGCTGATCGAGGCCGGTGGGCGGGTGCGCCGATACGAAGGGCGTGCGGCGCAGGCGGGCGAGCCTTGCGTGATCTCGGAGCCTGTCGAAGGGGGGGATCCCGAGGCGGCGGCGCGGCTTGAGCCGCTGATCGGCGTCGAGGTGGCCGGGCTTGCGCCGTTGATCGGGGTGCTGTCGGGTGGGTCGCTGGTCTATGGGGTGGCGCCGGGGCCTTCGTTGGGGGCCGTCGGCTTTCGCGGCGCGGGGGCAGGGTGGTTCGAGGGCGTGCTGGGCGCGCTGGCGTGGTGCCACGCGCGAGGATGGGCGCATGGGGCGCTTTCGCCTGAGGACGTGCTGCTGCTGCAGGGTGGCGGGGCGGTCCTGGCCCACGTTGGGCTCTTCGGGGGGGGAGATCCCGGTGAGGACGTCGTGGCGCTGGCGCGGATGGCGCTCGACGGGATCGAGGCGGGGGAGGGATCTGGGGAGGGCGTATCGCCGCGCGAGGTGGCGATCTTGCGGGTGGCCTGCGGGCCGGACGCCGGGCGGCGGCCTTCGAACGCGTCCGTGTTGAGGGCGTTGCTTCGGCTGGCGCGGTGGGAGGAGGCGCGCGGCGCGGGCGTCGGCGAGGCCGAGCAGGGCGCGGTCGCGACCCCGGCTGGCTCGCCCTCGGCTGGTGAGGGCGCGGGGGCGAGATCGCGTGGTGGGTCGTTGGGGGTTCAAGGAGAGGGCGCGGCGTCTGGCAAGGGGCCAGGGATGGGTCGCGGGCGGGTGGCGTTGGGCGCGACGTCGAAGATGAGCGGGTCTCCGGCTCGATCGGGTGTGGGCGCGGTGAGGCAGGAGGGAGCGCCGGTTGTGGGCGGGCCTTCGGAGGTGCCGGGCGAAGGTCCGTTGAGATCCGGGTCGTCGCCGGTTGGGGTGGGGTCTTCGGCCGGGGCGGGCGCGGCCGCGGTCGGAGGGGGGGGCGCGGGAAGGGCGGTCGGGGGGGGATGGCGAGGAGAGGGCCTGTCGGGGCGGTCCGAGGGGCCGGGCTGGGGTCGGCGGCTGGCGACGTGGGGGGGGATGGCGGCGCTCCCGGTGGTGGTCGCCGCCGGCCTTGCGGTGGCGACGCTGGGGCCTGGGTGGTGGGACGCGCGATTGCCCTCGTGTGAGGCGGATGGGGACTGTGAGATCGGGCATTGCTCCAACGGGTCGTGCGCGCCGAGGGGCTTCGTGTACCTGCCTGCCGGGTGGAGCGATCTGGGCCAGGGGCGGATCGCGGCGACGGGATCGGGCGTCTTCCTGGCCGAGCGGGAGGTGACGCAGGCGGAGTGGCGCGGGGCGCTTGGCGGGGCGCCGTCGTGGTTCGGGGGTTGCGGGGGGGGTTGTCCGGTCGAGAGCGTCAACTTCTACGAGGCGATGGCCTTCGTCAACGCGAAGTCCGAGCAGGCGGGGCTGGAGCCCTGTTATCGGTTGACGTCCTGTCGAGGTGTCCTCGGGGGTGGCTGCGCGCAGATCGACGACGCGGCGCAGGGCGGCCATTACTGTCGGGGTGATTACGTCTGCGGGCGAGTCGAGGTCAGGTCCGAGGGTTGCGCGGGTTTCCGGCTGCCGACCACGCAGGAGTGGGACTTCGCCGCGCTGGCGCCGCATGGCAGGGTCCAGGGCATTGATGGCGGGGCGTTGGTGGACTGGACGATGGGCGTCGGCCAGGTGGACTACGAGGGGGCCTTCGAGTGTCGAGCCCTCGATCCTTCGCAGCCCGAGGGTGCGCGCTGCGGCCCTCAGGAGGGCGGCCTCATGCCTCCGAATCGGTGGGGGGTTCGGGACATCGTGGGCAATGTGCAGGAGTGGGTAGACCCCGTCGAGGGACAATCAGACGCCATCGAGGGAGGCTCGGACCCCGTTGATGGAGGGCTGGGGCTCGTGAGGGGGCTGTTCGATCGCGTCGCTGGGGGGATGAGGCTCTCCGAGGAGCAGGGCGAGGGCGCCGGCTTCGTCCTTCGCCGGGGGCGGCGCTGTGACATGCGGGGAGGGGCGTGGGCGCACCTCGTCGGAGAGGCCAATCCCAGCTTCATCAGCCGAGCGGATATGGATCAGCGCTTCCTCGACGTCGGCCTTCGGTCGACGATCACGGCGGGGCGTGGGGCGCTGCGCACGCTGGAGCGACCTGGGGAGGCGCCTTGATGGGGATGGCAACTCCCCCTGCTGTCCTCCCCCTCGCCTTACTCCCCCTCCTGTCCTCCCCCTCGCTGCGCAAGGGGGAGGGACGCTCGCGGTTCGGGCACGGCGGATCGGCGAGTCGACTTCGTTGGTGCGATCTGCACGTTGGCGGTCCACCCGGGCTCGCGCCCGGGCCTACAATTTGTCCCGGGACGCCCCTGCGGGGCTGGCGACGGGGACGTCAACCTTCAGGGGACAGACCCTCTCACGGCCGCGCGATGTCTGCCTCCCAGCCCCTGAACTTCTCCTGTGAGATCAACACGATGGACACGCCCCACTCAGGCTGACACTCCGTCGTCAGCCCCGCAGGGGCGTCCCGGGACAAGTTGTAGCCCCAGGCGCGAGCCTGGGGTTCTTTGCGATTTGGGGGTGGGGGCGGGCGGCGAGGGACGACGATGGGGCGATGTTCGCGCGGGGGCGTGTCGACAGGGCAGGGGGGCGAGGGTGGTGGTGCGAAAAGCAACACCTTGATGGGGGGTGTTGCTGGCTTCAACAAGGGGGGGGCGTTCAAGTCCGTGGACGCCGATGTGGACGCCGTGGAATGGTCCTTGCTTTGACTCGGGGCGCGGGTCTGGCCAAGATGGGCCTGAGGGTTTTGAGAGGCGGTCGCGGGAGGTGAGCGTGGACAGGAGGTTTGGGGAGTTGTCCAGGCGCGTGACGGCCGGGTTGTTCTGCGTCGGTGCGGCCTTGATCGCGGCGTCTTGCGGTCAGCCGTCCGCGCCGGTGGCGCCCTGCGATCTGGACTGCGGGGAGCGCGGGGTTTGCGCGATCTCGCAGGGCCGCGAGGTCTGCGTCTGTGACGAGGGCGTCCAGGGTCCGGGGTGCGATCAGTGCGCGGGCGGTTTCCTGAACATCGGCGGGGTGTGCGCGGCCGATCCCTGTCGCCCCAACCCTTGTCAGGGGGCGAACCAGTCGACCTGCCAGGTCACCGACGCGGGCTTCGAGTGCCTGTGCGACGCTCAGTCGCAGGACAACGACGGCGACGGGGTGTGCCAGCCCGGGTGTGCGTCTTTCGAGGCCACGCACCCTGGGCAGGCCTGCGACGACAGCTCGGGCGTGGCGCTCTTCGAGGCGGTGCGCGACTGCACCGTGGCCATCGAGTACCGCCCTCAGGGGCAGGCCATCGAGGCGCTCTACCTGTCGGGCGAGTTCAACGGGTGGAGCCAGAGCGAGGCGATGCAGAAGACCCCGGAGGGGGCCTTCAGGTCGGTGCTGGAGCTGCCTGCGGGGGATTACGGCTACAAGCTCTACAACCCCGATGGCCAGGTGTGGATGGAGGATCCGGGCAACCCTTTCACCAAGTATGTCAATGGGATACGCAACTCCAGGCTCCGGGTGCCCGATTGCAGCCAGCCGCTCTTGAGGTTGACGCAGACGCCCACGTCGGTCGACGGGCGGATCACCTTCAGGATCCAGTATGTCGACGGGGCGGGAGCCCGCGGGCTGTCGCCGCAAGGCGTCGTGGTGACGAGGGACGGTCAGCCCGTGGCCGCGACGCTGGAGCCGTCCACGGGCGTCGTGACGGTCGATGAGGTCGCGCTGCCCAGGGGCAAGCACCATTATCGGTTTGAGGCCAGCGACAGCGCAGGTCGAGCGGCCGAGCCGCTCTTCGTGCCGGTGTGGGTCGAGTCGGAGCGCTTCGAGTGGGAGGACGCGGTGATGTACTTCGTCTTCACCGACCGCTTCGCCGACGGCAACCCCGGCAACAACGCGCCGGTCCCGGACGTCGACGTCAAGGCCAACTGGCAAGGGGGGGACTTTGCGGGGCTGCGGCAGAAGCTCGACGCGGGCTACTTCGACGATCTGGGCGTCAACGCCTTGTGGATCTCGTCGATCAGCCAGAACACGGGGAGGGTGGGCTACGGGCTGGACGGCCGGGGGTACTCGGCCTACCACTCCTACTGGCCGATCTCGACGGGTTGGAGCGACGGCAATGAGATGGAGGGGGTCTCGCCGGTCGATCCGCACTTCGGGACGCTGGAGGAGTTCAAGGCGCTGGTCCAGGCCGCGCACGCGCGCGGCATCCGGGTGCTGGTCGACCTCGTGGCCAACCACGTCCACGAGGACAGCCCGCTGTGGCAGCACCACCAGAGCGACAACCCCGCCTGGTTCCACGTCCCGCCGCTGGGCTGCGAGGAGTCCAACTGGACCCAGCCCATCGAGTGCTGGTTCGCCAACTACCTGCCCGACTTCGAGTATCGCAACCTGGAGGTCCTCGATCGGGTCGTCGAGCACGCCGTCTGGCTCGTGCGCGAGACGGGGATCGACGGCTTCCGCCTCGACGCGGTCAAGCACATGATCGACGACTTCACCACGACCCTGCGCGGCCGCCTCGATGAAGCTCTGAAGTTGACCGACCAGCGATTCTACATGGTCGGGGAGACCTTCACGGGCGAGGACGGCGCCGAGCAGCTCAAGCATTACGTCGGCCCGGACAAGCTCGACGGTCAGTTCGACTTCCCGCTCTACTGGCAGCTCACGAGCGTCTTCTTGAGGGAGGAGCGCGACATGCGCTCGCTCAAGGAGATGCTGGACTGGAGCGAGGGCTTCTACGGCGAGTCAGCAGTCATGAGCAACTTCCTGGGCAACCACGACGTCTGCCGGGCTGTCTCGCACGCCAACGGCGACATCGGCGATCTGTGGTGCAACGGCGGCAAGGAGCAGGGCTGGTCCTCCCCCCCCTCGCCTCCCTCCGATCCCGCCGCCTACGACCGTCTCAAGCTGGCCTGGACCTTCCTGATGACCTCGCCGGGGATCCCGCTGATCTACTACGGCGACGAGTACGGCATGCCCGGCGCTGGCGACCCCGACAACCGCCGCTTCATGCAGTTCGACGGCGCCCTCAACGACGCCCAGCGCGCCACCCTGGGGCACGTCAAGCGGCTGACCGCCGTGCGCAGCGCGCACCCCGCGATGCGAAGCGGCTCGCGCGAGACCCTGGAGATGCACGGCGACGGCCTCCTGTGGGCCTACGCCATGAAGACCGAGCGCGACGCCGCGATCGTCGTGCTCAACCGCTCAGGCGGGTCGCGCACCGCCACGGTCCGGGCCGACGTCCTGGGGCTGGCCGAGGGCGAGGCGGCCTACGACGCGATCGCCGACAAGGACGTCGCCGTGGTCGGCGGGGCGCTGACCGTCGAGGTTGGCGCTCGCCAGAGCGCGGTGCTCGTGGCTCGATGAGGGCCTCGGGTCGGTCGAACGAGGGCAGGATCGAGGCGCGATCTGGCGGCGAGCAGGTGGCGAACGCAGGTGGACGATGGAGGAGGAGATGATGAGGTCAAGAGTTGGGTTGATGGCCTGCGCCGCTGCGACGCTGGGGATCTGGGGGCTCGCGGCGTGCGGGGACGAGCCCAAGGACTACGTGCAGCTCTACTCGGAGCAGCCGGTGGCGCCCTCGCTGGTCCAGGCCGACGTCGAGGCGCTCAAGCACCTCGGCGCGACGCTGATCGACCAGGGGGCCAACTTCGGGGTCTACTCCGAGAACGCCACCCGGCTGGAGCTGCTGCTCTTCGACGAGCCGGAGTCCAACCGGCCGACCCGGCGCATCCCCATGGTGCGGATGGGCGACGTCTGGAACGTCTACGTCGAGGGCATCGGCCTGGGGCAGCACTACGGGTACATTGCCTGGGGCCCGAACTGGGTCTTTGACCCGGAGTGGTTCCCCGGCTCGATCCACGGCTTCATCTCCGACGTCGACACCGAGGGCAACCGCTTCAACCCCAACAAGCTGCTGACGGACCCCTATTCGATCGCGCTCAACCGGGATCACGACTGGAGCAAGGGCTCGCTGGCCAGCGGCCCCGGGCGCACGGATTTGACCTGGGGGGCCTCGTCCAAGAGCGTGATCGTGGCCAGCGAGTACGTCTGGAGCGAGGGCGAGGCGAGCTGGACCGAGGGTCGCCGCGCGGGCGAGCTTGAGGGTCTGGACTGGCAGGACGCCATCATCTACGAGGTCCACCTCAAGGGTTTCTCGGCCAGCCCCGCCTCGGGGGCCGAGCACCCGGGCACCTTCCGGGGCATGGGCGAGCGCGCGGAGTACCTGGCCGACCTGGGGATCACGGCCGTGGAGCTGCTGCCCATCATGGAGAAGCCGCTGGACGGCACCTACTGGGGCTACAACACGATCAACTTCTTCACCCCGGAGCTGACCTACAGCGCCCAGCGCGAGCAGCACGAGGTCATCGACGAGTTCAAGTGGATGGTCGATCAGCTCCACCAGCGGGGCATCGCCGTGATCCTGGACGTGGTCTACAACCATACGGGCGAGGGGGGGTTCTGGCGCTCGAAGATCGCGCAGGACGACGTGCGCCTCGATGGCCGCGCGGAGCTGCTCAACTTCGACGCCAAGGAGGTCGCCAGCATCTACAACTTCAGGGGGCTGGACAACGCGGCCTATTACATGTTGCAGGAGGACAAGCAGTTCTTCCTGGATCAGACGGGGGTCGGCAACCAGTGCAGGACCGACCATCGCCCGATGCGCAAGCTGACGATGGACAGCCTGCGCTACTGGGTCGAGGAGATGCACGTCGACGGCTTCCGCTTCGATCTGGCGCCCATCCTGGGGGTTGTGGACTCGGATCCGACGGTGTGGGATGCGGAGAACACGGTCATCAAGGAGATCATCAACGACCCCTGGCTCAAGGAGAACCGGATCAAGGTGATCGCCGAGCCCTGGTCGCTGCCCCACTTCAAGCTCGGGGCCTTTCCAGTGGCTGACGAGGGCGAGGGGATCGGGTGGTACGAGTGGAACGCGAACTTCAGGGACGTGTGGCGCTCGTTCATCAACCAGGACGAGTTCCCGCTCAGCGGCCGGGAGGGTCCCGTGGACGTGGGAGGGTCGCTGACCGGCTCGGCCGATTTGCTCTCGTGGAACGGGCGCAGGCCCTACCACTCCATCAACTTCATCACCGCCCACGACGGGTTCACGCTCTACGACCTGTTCACGTACAACGAGAAGCGCAACCTGTGCGGCCCGCTGAACCCGATCTGCTGCTCGGACCCGACCAACCCCTTCTGTGACCCCAACAGCGGCGAGAGCCACAACCGCTCGCGGGACTGGGGGTCGGACAACGAGCCCCTCAAGCGGCAGATGATCCGAAACGCCTTCGTGGCCATGCTCATCTCCCACGGCACCCCGATGCTGCTCGGCGGCGACGAGTGGATGCGAACCCAGCTTGGCAACAACAACGCCTACTCGACCTCGTCGGACAACGCCTTCAACTGGTTCGACTGGGGCGCCTGGCAGGCGGACGACAACCGCGTCCGGATGCACGACTTCGTGCGCCAGATGATCCGCTTTCGAAAGGAAAACGGCCACGCCCTGGCCCCGAAGACCTACGGAGGCGGGGCGCCCTTCGCCTGGAAGGACGCCAACAACAACGACAAGCAGGACTGGAACAACCGCAACCTGATGCTGCACTACTTCGACGCCAGCGCCGGCCCCGAGCTGCTCATCCTGATCAACATGGAGTCCTTCAGCGACGTCAACTTCACCCTGCCCGGCGACAAGGTCTGGCTCAGGGTCGTCGACACCCAGGCCTACTTCGACCAGGGCGAGACCCTCACCCCCAAGGGGCCTCGCCGATCCGCCAACATCGAGCTTGAGAACCCCGAGCCGGTCACCGGCGTCTACGGGGTCAAGCCCCGCAGCTTCGTCATCCTCAAGGGCACATGAGCGCGCCAGGGGCGACCAGGGACAGAGGAGATCGCATGGACTATTCAGGCCAGGGCTGGCCACGGGCCACGGCGCCGACGCTCGGGATGATGGCGCTGGCCGCCCTGATGCTCGGCGCTCCCGGCTCGGCCAACGCCGAGACCGAGCAGGATCGCTTCAGCGCCGCGGGCTACTTCAGAGTCATGGCGCGCCCCGACTTCGACGGCGGCTGGTCGCAGCTCGGCCTGTGGAACATCAACGGCCGCCTGCTCAACGAAGGCCCCTACGCCGCCCTTGAGCTCAAGCTCGACGCCCTGGACGCCGTCCCCGGCAGCGGCGACCCCTGGACCAGCCTGCACGCCAAGATCGAGGGCGGCTCCCTGCTCGGCGCCGACCCCGGCAATGGCTCCCTGGCCGCCTTCGCCCTGACACAGCTCTACGTCAAGGCCGGCGATGTCCTCATCGAAGACGTCGTCTTCCAGGTCGGCTCGCTCTTGACCAGCTTCGGCGACCTGGGCCTGTACGACCTGCGCCCCGCCGAGATATTCTTCAACACCATCGGCATGTCCGCCACCTGGAAGTCCCCTCACCTCGATCTGATGGTCGGCTTCGGCGACTCCGGCTACGCCCTGCGCCGCGATCAATACAGCACCATCCTGACCTTCGGCGGCGCCGCTCGCCTGCGCGTCGTCGACGGCCTGGAGCTGGGCCTGGGCGCCGAGATCTTCCACGAGCCCCCCGTGCGCGGCAACCGCTTCGGACCCCACCGGACCATCCTGCCCACCAACGTCTCCTACGAGGACTTCGTCCGGGGCCGCGTCGTCGAGCGCTACATCGAGGCAAACCCCGGTCGCATCGACGACTTCCCTCGCCCGGAGCCCGTCGCCGCCGACTCCTACAAGGTCGTCGGCTACCTGGGCTTTGGCGACCTCGGCCCCTTGCGCTGGAACAACCTCTTCGTCAACGTCGCCCGGCGACACCCCGACAACTTCACCACCGAGGTCTTCGAAGGGCGCCAGTACCGCATCTTCCTCAAGGAGCTGACCGACCAGCGCGTCGAGATCAACGGCGGCAACGAGATGCAGCTCACCCTCGTCCCCGGCCTCCTCGACGCCGCCTGGGGCGTCCTCTTCGGCTTCAGCGTCGATGAGGACGACAAGATCACCGCCAGCGAGCGCAACCGCACCTTCTACTCGACCGTCCTGCGCCTTCAGCTCTACATGACCGACACCCTCCACCTGCTGGCCGAGGGCAGCGCCGCGCGCGAGGAGTCCAGGCAGGGCAACCTCTGGCGAGGCCACCACGACTCGGTCTTCACCAGCACGAGCGGGCTGGCCGACAGCGAAGGGCTGGAGTTCGGCGATCTCTACCTGCGCGACACCAACCAGCTCAAGTTCGGCCTCATCATCAACCCGACCGGGCCTGGGATCTTCACCCGGCCCTCGCTGCGGATCCTCTACGGCATCCAGAAGAGCAACATGCACAACGCCTTCGGCAACAGCTTCATCGAGAGCCTCGATGACTTCAATGAGTTCAAGGAAGACCGTGACCGCCTCTGGCACTCGGTCATCGCCCTGGAGGCCGAAGCGTGGTTCTGACCCCCCATCACCTGTCGCGTCACGTCTGCTGGCGCGCGCTGGCCCTGGTCGCGCTCCTGGGGCTGGCGGCCTCCTCGGTCGCCTGCGTCGCCGCTCGCCCGCCCGTGCGCTATGAGGTCCCGGCCCGCGTGGCCCTTGCTCACGTCATGGACCCCGGTGAGGGCGTGGGGACACGCCAGGGCCCGGAGCCGCTGACGGCTGGGATCGAGGCCGAGCTCAACGCGAGGAACCTGGCCCCCGAGCGCGCCCCGTCGCCGCTCTTTGAGCGCTTCGATCTGGTGCGCGACAGCAAGCGCCGCCTCCAGGCGCTGGCCGAGTCCTGCCCCGAGGCCGAGGTCGTCGCGCTGGTCGAGACGCGCGCCCTCTTCTACTCGCTCCTGAGCGGCGGCTACCGCTGGACCGTCTACGTCAAGATCTCCGTCGGCGACCGCGAGTCTCCAGCCGGCGCCCTGAGCCGCGAGTTCGACCTGCCGGCCGTGTTGAGCTACGCCCACGAGAAGGAGGTCGAGGCCATCGACGCCGTCTCGGACGCCATCGCCCGGAAGGTCGCCCAGGCCGTCGACGACCACCTCGGCGGCCGCATCCCCTCCACCCGGCCTTCGGCCGAGGCCAGGCCGCAAGTCTTTGATGTCAAAGATGAAACAGGACAGGCGGGGGCGGTGAGGGAGGATGAGAGCGTCTACTTCGTCCTCGTCGATCGCTTCCGGAACGGCGACCCCGGCAACGACGCCGACGCGGCGCCCGACGACCCCTCGGGGTGGCACGGCGGCGATCTGGCCGGGGTGATCGAGCGCGTCGACTACCTCCACGATCTGGGCGTGCGGACCCTGTGGCTCTCGCCGATCTTCAAGACGCGCGCGGCGCCCTTCATGGGCCACGGCGCCTTCCACGGCTACTGGGTCGAGGATCTGGAGGTCATCGATCCGCGCTTCGGCGATGAGGCGCAGCTTCGCCAGCTCGTCGAGGCGCTGCACGCCCGCGGCATGCGCCTGCTGCTGGACATGGTGGTCAACCACGTCGGCTACGACGCCCCGCTGGTCACCCTCAAGCCGGACTGGTTCCACAAGGAGGGCACCATCGAGGACTGGAGCGACCCCGTCCAGCTCGTGCGCCGCGAGGTCCACGGCCTGCCGGATCTGGATCAGAGCCAGCCTGCGGTCTTCGAGCACCTGCGCTCGGTCAGCGCCCGCTACCTCGACGACTTCGGGATCGACGGCTTCCGCCTCGACGCGGTCAAGCACGTCCCGCTGGCCTTCTGGTCCAGGTACAACGCGGCGCTGCGCGACGAGCGCCCGGGCGTGATGCTCCTCGGGGAGATGTACGACGGCTCGGCGAAGGTCGTCGACGCGGTCCAGCGCGAGGGCTCCTTCACGCACATGTTTGACTTCCCCACGGCCTTCGCGCTGCGGGACGTCTTCTGCCAGGGTCGGCCGCCCGGTCGGCTGGCCGCGATCCTGTCCAACGACCGCTTCACGACCGACGCCGACACCCTCGTGACCTTCCTCGACAACCACGACATGCCCCGCATTCGGAGCGTCTGCGGCGGCTCGACCCTCAAGGTCAAGGATGCGCTGACGGCCCAGCTGGCCCTGCGCGGCTCGCCCTCCATCTACTACGGCACGGAGGCCGGCCTCCAGGGCGTCGAAGAGCCGGCCAACCGCGCCGACATGATCTTCGACGCCCCGGAGGCCGAAGACCTCAAGGCCCACCTCAAGGCGCTGCTGGCGCTGCGCCGAGAGCACGCTTCGCTGCGCGAGGGCCACACGCGCCTGCTGCGTGTGGACGAGCGCTCCCTCTGGATGATCCGCGCGCTGCCAGACCAGGCCGCCCTCTTGATCATCCACTCAGGCTCGGAGCCCATGGAGGCCGATCTCCCGCCCGCGCTGCGCGGCGCGACGCTGACCGACGCCTTGACCGGCGATCCTGTCGGGGAGGCCATCGCGCTTGAGCCTGGCCGCGTGCGGCTGCTGCTGGCCACCCCCGAGGCGCCCGGCGGCTTCGCGGCCCTGACCCGGACCCCCGAGGTGGCTCGCCCTGTCGAGGTCAGCGTCGAGGGCGCTGCCCTGGCCGAAGGCGAGTCGCTGGTCGTGGTGGGCTCAGGCCCCGAGATCGGGGCGTGGGATCCGGCCAGCGGCTTTCTGCTTTCAAATCAATCGGATACGGCGTTCTCGGGGCGGCTCATGCTGCCGGCGGGGGCGGCCTTCGCCTTCAAGCTGGTGGTGCGCTCGTCCTCGGGGCAAGCCCGCTGGGAGTCGGGCGAGGATCGTTACCTCTTCGTGGATAACGCCCAGGGGCCGCTCAAGGTGGCCTTGAGGCTGCGACAATAGCGCTTCATGTCAGGAGCAAGACGATGAGACAGTGGCCCGGGTTTCTGATGATCGCGACGCTGGCGGCCTGCGCCAACGCCTCCCCCGTGGAGCAGCCGCCCGCAGAAGATCCCAACAACGACCCCAACAACGCTCCGAACAACGACCCCAACAACGACCCCAACAACGACCCCAACAACGACCCGAACAACGCCCCGCGCGCGCTCTCGGTCATCTCGGTCTCCCCAGACACCGGCCCGCCTGACGGCGGCACGATCGTCGTCATCACGGGGACGGGCTTCGTCAACGGCGCTGCGGTCAAGATCGGCGGCCTCGACGCCCTCGACGTCGCCGTCCTGTCCGCCTTCCAGCTGCGCGCCACCACCCCCCCGGCCGCCGCGCCCGGCCGCGTCGCGCTGGCCGTGACCAACCCGGACGGCAAGTCGGCCACCCTCGACGGCGCCTTCGAATACCTCGCGGCCCTGCCCGCCACCCCGGACTGGTGCAACATCCAGTTCCCCGCCGAGCTCTCCGTCGCCCCGGGCGCCTCGATCGGGCCGATCTTCGGCCGCGTCTACGAGGACGGCTGCACCAACGGCCCCGGCCGCTGCGGCGCCATCAACGGCGAACTCGGCCTCGGCGCGCCCGGCTCCGACCCCAGCACCTCGCCTCAGAGCTTCACCTGGACCGCGGCGACCTACAACCCCGATCACACCAGCGACGACAACGACGAGTTCTCCGCCACCCTGACCGCCGAGGCCGAGGGCAACTTCGTCTACGCCTACCGCTTCTCGATCCCGCCTGACGGCGAGGGGGCGACCCAGTACATCTACTGTGACCTCGACGGCGCCGACAACGGCTTCTCGATCGAGCAGATGGGCCGCCTGACCGTCGCCGAGGACGTCCTCTCCGTGGCCTGGTGCAACATCCAGTTCCCCGCTCAGGTCGGCGCCGAGCCCGGGATAGCCTCCGCGCCGATCTTCGGCCGCGTCAACGTGCCCGGCTGCACCGATGGCGGCGCCCGCTGCGACGAGGTCCAGGCCGAGCTCGGCTTCGGCGCCCGCGGCGTCGATCCCGGCGCCTCGCCAGACGCCTTCGAGTGGACGCCGGCGACCTACAACCCCGATCACACCAGCGACGACAACGACGAGTTCTCCGCCACCCTGACCTCCGAGGCCGAGGGCGACTTCGCCTACGCCTTCCGCTTCTCCGTCGACGCCGGCCAGACCTGGCTCACCTGCGATCTGGACAGCACCGACAATGGCTTTCAGATCAACCAGATGGGCGCGCTCAACGTCGTGGCGCCGCCCACCGGGGTCGAGATCGGCTGGTGCAACATCCAGTTCCCCGGCGCGACGCTTACGGAGGCCAGCCTCCCCTCCGAGTCGATCTTCGGCCAGGCCTACGTCGCCGGGTGCACCGACGGCGGCTCCCGCTGCCTTGACCTCCAGAGCCAGCTCGGCCTCGGCCCCCTGGACGCCAACCCCGACGAGGATCCCGACGCCTTCGAATGGACCGATGGGGCCTTCAACGCGAGCCACTTCGGCGACGACAACGACGAGTACTTCGCCACCCTGACCTCCGAGGTCGAGGGCACCTTCGCCTACGTCTGGCGCTTCTCCGGCGACGGCGGCCAGACCTGGCTCACCTGCGATCTGGACGGCACCGACAACGGCTTCTCCGTCGATCAAATGGGCCTGCTGACCGTCGGCCTGCCCGCCGTCACGGTCGACATCGACTGGTGCAACACGCAGTTCCCGACCCAGCTCACCACCGCGGCCGGCCAGACCACCGATCTGATCTACGGCCAGGTCTTCACCGCCGGCTGCACCGAGGGCGGCGGCGCCTGCGAGGGCATCATCGGGCAGCTCGGCTTCGGCGTCTCCGGCACCGACCCCTCCGTCGCCCCCGAGCTCTTCGACTGGGCCAACACCGCCCTCAACGCCGAGCACGTCAGCAACAACGACGAGTTCTCCGCCACCCTGACCCCCTCCGCCCCAGGCGACTTCGCCTACGCCTTCCGCTTCTCCGGCGACGCGGGCCAGACCTGGCGCTACTGCGATCTGGACGGCCTCGACAACGGCTTCTCCACCAACCAGATGGGCCAGCTCACCGTCACCGAGTGATCCCCCGCACACTCCACCCCCTGTCCCCACACTCCACCCCCTGTCCCCACACTCCACCCCCTGTCCCCCTCCTCGCTGCGCAAGGCTGTCTCTTAGTCACATCTCCTCCGGGACCCGGCGCAGAGCCCTCTGAGCCCTTTTGACAGGCCCACGGGTCGATGAAGGATGGCGGCCAACACGGGATCGAGTTT
>SYOX01000071.1 GCA_005804885.1 Pseudomonadota bacterium | reverse complement strand
GCCGTCGAGGATGCCGTCGCCGTCCGAGTCCGCGTCCAGGGCGTTGATCAGCCCGTCCGCGTCCGCGTCCTCGCCCGGCGAGCCCTCCTGGCCGTCCTCCACCCCGTCGTCGTCCGAGTCCGCGTCCAGCGGGTCCGTCCCGATCTCCAGCTCATCGACGTCGATGAGGCCGTCGTCGTCCGAGTCGCCGGGGGCGAGCCCGTCGTCATCGGGGTCGAGGGGGTCGGTGTCGCCCTCGTCGATGCGGCCGTTCCTGTTGGCGTCCTCGCCGCCGTCGGGGACGCCGCCGCGGTCGGTGTCGGGGTTGACCATGCTGGTGCGTGTGCTCGGGTCGGCGTCGGGGGCGAAGTTGCCGGCCTCCGTCTGGGTGTCGCGATCGGGGGTCGTGACCCCCTGCTCGGTGCCGTCGAGGATGCCGTCGCCGTCGGAGTCAGGGTCCAGGGGGTTGATCAGGCCGTCCCCGTCGGTGTCGACCGCGAGGTTGCGCTCCAGGCCGTCGATCAAGCCGTCGTCGTCGGTGTCGGCGTCGAGGGGGTCGGTCCCGAGGTGGACCTCGACGGCATCGGCGAGGCCGTCTGCGTCGCTGTCGAGCGGCGGCCTGTCGTCGGTGGGGTCGTTGGGGTTGCGCTCATCGCGGTCGCGGGTGCCGTTGAGGTTGGTGTCCTCATTGCCGTCGGGGACGCCGCCGCGGTCGGTGTCGGAGTTGACCATGCTGGTGCGGGTGCTCGGGTCGATGTCGGGGGCGAAGTTGCCGGCTTCAAGGTCGGTGTCGGGGCCGACCATCGAGACGCCGCGCTCGGTGCCGTCGAGGAGGCCGTCGTCGTCGGAGTCGGGGTCCAGGGCGTTGATCAGGCCGTCCCCGTCGGTGTCCTGGCTCCAGTTGGCCTCCTGGCCGTCGATCAGGCCGTCGTCGTCGCTGTCGGCGTCGAGGGGATCGGCCCCGACCAGCTCCTCCTCGGCGTCGGTCAGGCCGTCGTTGTCGCGGTCGAGGGGCGGCGTCAGGTCGTCGTTGGGGTCGTTGGGGTCGAGCTCGCCCTCGTCGATGCGGCCGTCGTGATCGGGGTCCTCGGCGCCGTCATCGACGCCGCCCGCGTCGGTGTCCGCGCTCCTTGGGTCGGTGGTGGTCAAGGGGTCGGCGTCCGGGACGAAGTGGCCCGCGTTCAGGTCCGTGAAGGCCCCCAGGTCCTCCCGCGTCAGGCCGAGCTCGGTGCCGTCGAGGATGCCGTCGTTGTCGCTGTCCGGGTCCAGCGCCCCGATCAGCCCGTCGCGGTCGACGTCCTGAACGCCGTCCTCGCCGTCGAGGGCGCCGTCGTCGTCGCTGTCGGCGTCGAGCGGGTCGGTCCCGACGCGCAGCTCGATGTCGTCGGCGAGGTCATCCCCGTCCCGATCGGGGTCACAGGCGTCGCCGAGGCCGTCGGCGTCCAGATCGGCTTGATCGGGGTTGGAGTCGAAGGGGCAGTTGTCCTCGTCGTCGAGGACGCCGTCGTCGTCGTCGTCGTCCGCGCAAGCGTTCCCGACGCCGTCCGAGTCCAGGTCAGCCTGATCGGCGTTGGGGTCGACGGGGCAGTTGTCGTCGGGGTTGGGGACGCCGTCGCCGTCGAGGTCGTCGTCGCAGATGTCCCCGAGGCCGTCGCCGTCGAGGTCCGCTTGATCGGAGTTGGGGTCCACGGGGCAGTTGTCGCGGCCGTCCTCGACGCCGTCGTTGTCGTCGTCGCCGTCGCAGGCGTCGCCCTGGCCGTCCCTGTCGAGGTCCTCCTGTTCGGGGTCGGCGACCAGCGGGCAGAGGTCGCGATCGTCATCGACGCCGTCGCCGTCGTCGTCGCCGTCGCAGGCGTCGCCGAGCCTGTCGCCGTCAAGGTCGCGCTGGTCGGAGTTGGGGTTCACGGTGCAGTTGTCGGTGCCGTCGAGGACGCCGTCGCCGTCGTCGTCGATGTCGCAGACGTCGCCCTGGTCGTCGCCGTTGAGGTCGCCCTGGTCCGCGTTTGAGGCGTCGGGGCAGTTGTCGACGTTGTTGAGGACGCCGTCGCCGTCGCGGTCGTCGTCGCAGGCGTCGCCGAGGCTGTCGCCGTCGGCGTCGCGCTGGTCGAGGTTGGCGACCAGGCGGCAGTTGTCGTCCTCGTCGAAGACGCGATCGTTGTCGTCGTCGGGGTCGCAGACGTCGCCGAGGATGTCGCCGTCGTTGTTGGCCTGATCCGGGTTCTGGATCTGGGGGCAGTTGTCCTCGACGTCGCCGACGCCGTCGCCGTCCCTGTCGACGTCGCAGATGTCGCCGAGGCCGTCCTCGTCGCCGTCGGCCTGGTTGGGGTTGGGGGTCAGCGGGCAGTTGTCGTCGACGTCGCCGACGCCGTCGCCGTCATCGTCGGGGTCGCAGGCGTCGCCCAGGGCGTCCTGATCCGTGTTGATCTGGCCCGTGTTGGGGGTGTCGGGGCAGTTGTCGACGGTGTTGAGGACGCCGTCGCCGTCGCGGTCGTCGTCGCAGGCGTCGCCGAGGCCGTCTTCGTCGAGGTCGCGCTGGTTGAGGTTGACGGCGAGGCGGCAGTTGTCCTGGCCGTCGAGGACGCCGTCGTTGTCGTCGTCGGGGTCGCAGGCGTCGCCGAGGCCATCGCGATCGGTGTCGAGCTGATCGGCGTTGGCGTTGAGGGGGCAGCTGTCCTGCCCATCGGAGATCCCGTCGTTGTCGTCGTCGGGGTCGCAGGCGTCGCCGAGGCGGTCGCGGTCGTTGTCGGCTTGATCGGCGTTGGGGTCCAGGGGGCAGTTGTCGGCGCCGTCGGCGACGCCGTCGCCGTCGTCGTCGGGGTCACAGGCGTCGCCGAGGCCGTTGCTGTTGGTGTCGCGCTGGTCGGCGTTGGCGTTGAGGGGGCAGTTGTCGTCGCCGTCGGGGAGGCCGTCGCCGTCGTCATCGCCGTCGCAGATGTCGCCTATCCTGTCGCCGTCGAGGTCGCGCTGGTCGGAGTTGGGGTCCAGGGGGCAGTTGTCGGTGCCGTCGAGGACGCCGTCGTCGTCGTCGTCGATGTCGCAGACGTCGCCGACGCCGTCGGGCTCGTTGTCGGCCTGATCGGGGTTGACGGCGGTCGGGCAGTTGTCGGCGCCGTCGAGCAGGCCGTCGTCGTCGTCGTCGGGGTCGCAGGCGTCTCCGAGGTCGTCACCGTCGGTGTCGAGTTGATTGGCGTTGGCGTCGGAGGGGCAGTTGTCGGCGCCGTCGAGGACGCCGTCGTTGTCGTCGTCGGGGTCGCAGACGTCGCCGAGGCGGTCGCGGTCGTTGTCGGCCTGATCGGAGTTGGGGTCCAGGGGGCAGTTGTCGGCGCCGTCCGGCACGCCGTCGCCGTCGTCGTCGGGGTCGCAGGCGTCGCCGAGGCCGTCGCGATCGAGGTCCGTTTGATCGATATTGGCGAGGGCGGGGCAGTTGTCGGCGCCGTTGGGGATGGAGTCGCCGTCGCGGTCGGGGTCGCAGGTGTCGCCGAGGCGGTCGCCGTCGAGGTCCGCTTGATCGGCGTTGGCGTCCACGGGGCAGTTGTCGGCGGTGTCGGGGACACGGTCGTTGTCGTCGTCGTCGTCGCAGGCGTCGCCGAGGCGGTCGCCATCGGAGTTGAGCTGGTCGGCGTTGGGGTCGACGGGGCAGTTGTCCTCGACGTCGCCGACGCCGTCGCCGTCGAGGTCGTCGTCGCAGGCGTCGCCGAGGCCGTCGTTGTCGTTGTCGAGCTGATCGGCGTGGAAGGTCAGGGGGCAGTTGTCGACGTCGTCGTCGAGGCCGTCGCCGTCGTCGTCGTCGTCGCAGGCGTCACCGAGGCCGTCGCCGTTGATGGGGTCGTTCCTGTCGGTGTTGACCTGCCCGGTGTTGGGGACGGTCGGGCAGTTGTCCACGTCATCGCGGATCCCGTCGCCGTCCTGATCGTCATCGCAGCTGTCGCCGAGGCCGTCGTTGTCCTGATCGGCCTGATCGGCGTTGGGGTCGAAGGAGCAGTTGTCGGCGCCGTCGAGGACGCCGTCGTTGTCGTCGTCGGGGTCACAGACGTCGCCGAGGGTGTCGACGCCGTCGGCCCGGTCGTTGTCGGCCTGATTGGCGTTGGGGTCGATGGGGCAGTTGTCGGCGCCGTCGAGGACGCCGTCGTTGTCGTCGTCGGGGTCACAGGCGTCGCCGAGGGTGTCGCCGTCGGTGTCGAGCTGGTCGGCGTTGGGGTCGATGGGGCAGTTGTCGGCGCCGTCGAGGACGCCGTCGTTGTCGTCGTCGGGGTCGCAGGCGTCGCCGAGGCGGTCGCGGTCGTTGTCGGCCTGGTTGGCGTTGGCGACGGCGGGGCAGTTGTCGTTGGCGTCAGGGATCCCGTCGTTGTCGAGGTCGGGGAGCAGGAAGGCGGTGATCCTGTGGTCGTAGTAGGTCATGCCGCCGCGATCGCGGCCGCGGACGGCCAGCAGGTTCTCCTGGCCGGGGCGGACGAGGTTGAAGGGGATCTCGAAGACGAAGCTGTCGCGGGTCGCGCAGCCCTCGTGGAGTCGGAAGCCGGAGAGCCGGGTGCCGTTCCAGAAGAGCTCGACGAGGTCGTTGTCGATGGCGAGGCCGACGGTGACGCGCTGGACGAGGGGCGAGATCGTCACGGTGTGGCGGACGAGGACGTCGGTGTTGACGGGCCAGCCGGTGCCGACCAGCGGGCAGCCGCAGCAGGTGCCCTGGCCGATCCCGCGGGTCGCGCGGGTGAAGCCGCTGTCGTTGAAGCCGAAGTTGAACCAGCCCGGCGGGTCGGTGCCGATGGAGACGGGGTTGAAGAGGTATCCGCCCGCGTCGTAATTGAAGAGCTGCGTATTCTGGGCCTCGGCCGAGCGCCCGATCATGGAGATCGCGGCTACGCAAAGGAAAGAGATGAGAAGCAGGAATCCTGCGCGCATGGAGCTCTCCGTCGTTGTTGATACCGCGGACAGCTTAAAGCTTCATGGAACTTTGCGCCAACTCAAAGGCCCAGCGATCTCGGCTCAGCCTCCGGCCACGGAGGCGATGCCCAGCATCGCCATGGCCCCGAAGATGATCGCGATGTTGAGGGCCATGAACATGACGCCCAGGCAGCCCAGGCTCAGGCCGCCTATCGCCTGCCCCTTGCCCGCGCCGTTCATCTGATTGGCCTTGGAGATCCCGAGGCCGCCGGTGACCACGGCCACCAGCGACAGGATCCCGGCCAGCCCCATCGGCAGCCACGACAGGAAGTTGACGATGGGGATGAAGCCCATCCCGCAGGCGCACATCCCCAGCAGGATCGAGACGACCCCGGAGACCAACGACACCACCGCCACCGTGTTCTGCTCCATGTCCACACCCTGGGCTCGATCATCCCCGCTCGTTGGCTACCCGACGAGCATGACCCCCGCGCCGCCCAAATGCAACCTGGGGTGGATCGGCGCGGTGGTCGCCGGGGTGGGTGGGGAGATTAAATCGGCGGCCCGTTGCCCGAAAGGTCCGCTCGCGGGCTCCAAGGGGGTCGTGTGGTTCAGCGCACAGAAACGGCGAGGGCTGGATGAGCAAGGGAAGTGGGTCGAGGTTGAGCGCGGGGCGGTGGGCGCAGGTGGTCAGCTGGAGTTTGATCGTGGTGGCGTCGTTGCTGGCGTTCAAGCGCTACAAGGATGTGGGCAACCTCGACTTCGTGACGCCGGAGGAGATCCACGAGGTCTCGATCATGCAGACCTTTGACTCCGATGGGAGCGAGGTCCGGCTCAAGACCTTTCTGCCGGTCAGCGACAGCCACCAGACGATCGTTGCGGAGCGCAACACGAGCAGCGAGCTGGATTTTTCGACGATCTCGGAGGAGGGCAACCGCATCGGTGAGTGGCGGGGGGTGCCGACCGAGGGTCAGAAGACGGTGGTGTACCACTTCCAGGTTCATGGCCAGGGGTTGAGGTACGAGATCGACCCGGGGTTGATGGTGGAGCAGCCGCAGCCGTCGGGCGCGGCCAGGAAGTACCTGGAGCCGACGGACGTGATCCAGTCGACCAACGCGGAGATCATGGCGCTGTCGGATCGGCTGATGCCGCCGGGCGGTCGCGTGGCGGACTACCTCAAGGCCGTGTTCGACGAGGTCCAGGGGTTGAAGTTCAAGCCCTTCAAGGGGACGACGGACGCGCTGACGGCGCTGCGGCTTGGGGAGGCCAGCTGCAATGGGCGCTCGCGGCTCTTCGTGGCGTTGATGCGGGCCAGGGGGTTGCCGGCGAGGCTCGTCGGGGGGCTCGTGATGACCCAGGGTGAAAAGCAGACCAGCCACCAGTGGGTCGAGGTGCTCGTGGGGGGTCACTGGGTGCCGATGGACCCGACCAACGACCACTTCGCGAGGTTGCCGCACCATTACTTGACGCTCTACCGCGGCGACGAGGCGCTCTTCAAGCACACCACGGATATCGGATTTCATCATTTGTTCAAGGTGCGTCGGGAGATGGTGCCTCGGCAGACTCTGGAGACGAACAAGACCTCTCTGGGCCTGTGGGGGTTCTTCTCGGAGATCGGCATCCCGCTCGATCTGCTGAGGGTGGTCATCATGATCCCGCTGGGTGCGGTCGTGGTGGTGCTCTTCCGCAACGTGGTGGGGTTGAAGACCTTCGGGACCTTCCTGCCGGTGCTGATCGCGGCCTCGGCGCGGCACACGGGGCTCTTGTGGGGCATGGTCGGGTTCGTCGCGTTGATCCTCTTCGCCAGCGGGGTGCGGCGCGTGACGGCGCGGCTGGAGCTCTTGCACTCGCCGCAGCTTGCGGTGTTGTTGACGGCGGTCATCGGCGGGATGCTCTTCGGGGGTCGCGCGGCCGTGGAGCTGGGCTTCACGTCGCTGGGTCGGATCTCGCTCTTCCCGGTGGCGATCCTGGCGATCACGGCAGAGCGCTTCACGCTGATGGAGATCGAGGAGGGCGCCAGGGAGGCCTGGTGGACGATGGCCAGGACGCTGCTGGTGGTGGCCTTCTGCTACCTGACGATCAACTCGCTGTCGCTGCAGATCCTGATGCTGGCCTTCCCGGAGCTGCTGCTGCTGGTGGCGGCGATCAACATCTGGCTCGGGCGTTGGGTGGGGCTGCGGATGACCGAGTGGATACGCTTTCGCGGGCTGATGTGGGGAGGGGCGGGGGCATGATGAAGCGCCTGTTCGACTGGATGGTGCCGCCGGGCGCTGGCGACGTGCTGGGGATGAACCGCCGCAACGTCGAGTTCGTGTTGACGCGCAACCCGCGTCGTCACTTCGCGATCGCCAACGACAAGCTGCTGGCCAAGAAGATCCTGCGCGAGGCTGGCGTGGCCGTGGCCGACACGCTGACGACCTTCGAGAGCTTCTTTGATGTCGGGCAGATCGAGACGCGGCTGGAGGGGCTGGAGGAGTTCGCGATCAAGCCGGCCCACGGCAGCGGCGGGCGAGGGATCCTGGTCATCACGGAGCGCGAGGGGGGGCGCTTCAAGACGGCGGGGGGGCGCTGGCTGGAGGCCGAGGCGCTGCGGCGCCACATCGCCGACATCGTCTACGGCGTCTACAGCCTCGACAGGGGGGACGTGGCGATCGTCGAGCCCCGGCTGGTCCCCCACCCCTTCTTCGCGGCGCTCTTCAAGGACGGGTTGAGCGACATCCGCGTCATCGTGATCGACGACGTCGCGGCGCTGTGCATGGTCCGGGTTCCGACGAAGGCCTCGGACGGCAAGGCCAACCTGCACCAGGGGGGTCTGGGGCTGGCGGTGGATCTGGAGACGGGGCAGATCGAGCGGGCGAGGTGGAAGGGGGCGCTGATCACGCACCACCCGGACAACGGGGCGCCGGTGGTGGGGCTGACCGTGCCTTGCTGGGGCGAGATCGTCTCTCTGGCCGAGCGCGCCTCCAAGGCCGTGCCGCTCGACTACCTTGGTGTGGATCTGGTCATCGACGCGCGGCTTGGGCCGCTGGTGCTGGAGATCAACATCCGGCCGGGCCTGGAGATCCAGAACGTGACCGGGGTGCCGCTGCGGCGGCGCCTTGTCGAGAAGGCAAGGGAGAGGTCATGATCGACGCCATCAACAAGCTCCAGACCGAGTCCTTCATCCCGCTGCTCGGGCTCCTGCTGGTGATCATGGGCGTGTCGCTCTACGTCGACAACCGCGCTGAGCAGGCCGCCAGCCGCTACACCGTCGTCCAGGTGACCGCGGCGGTCCAGGGCTGGGATTCCGACAGCCTCTCGGAGGGCTCGGCCTACGAGCGCGACACGGCCAGCGTCATCGACCCGAGCCTGGAGCGGCCGGCCATCTTCAAGGCCAGGAAGCTGTCGCGCGCTGGCGATCAGGTGGCCGCCATCGAGGCCGTGCGCGAGGCGCTGGCGCAGACGCCGGGGGACCCGGCCGTCCTCAACGAGCTGGGCGTCTACCTCATCCGGGCGGGGCGGGCCGCCGAGGCCATCGAGGTCCTGGGCCAGGCGCTGGTTCAGCGGCCCGGCTATGATCGTGCGCTCTACAACCGCGCCCTGGCCCTGTCGTCAACGGGGCGCCGCGAGGAGGCCATCGCCGACTACCGCGAGGCGCTCAAGCTCAACCCGCGCTACTTCGAGGCGACGCTCAACCTCGGCAACCTCCTGCTCGACGCCGACAAGCTCGACGAGGCCATCGAGGTCTTGAACCGCGCCACCGGGCTGGCCGGCAACGAGGGCAAGGCGCGGGCCTTCCAGTCGCTCGGCGTGGCGCTCAACCGAGGGGGGCGCGCCAAGGAGGCGCTCAAGGCCTACGACCGCGCCATCGAGTTCCGCCCCGACTACCTGCTGCCGCGCTGGAACCAGGTCCTGCTGCTGACCAAGGAGGACACCGAGCAGAGCCGCGCCGCGGCCAACGAGCGCCTCGAGAAGATCTTCCAGCTCCAGCCTGACTTCGCGCCGGCGTGGTTCCAACGCGGCCGCCTGGCCTCCAAGGCCGGCGACGACGACGCGGCGCTGGAGGCCTACACCCGCGCCGCGCGCCTCGACCCTGGCTTCTTCAAGGCGCTCTACAACCGCGCCCTGCTCGCCCAGCGCCTCCAGCGGCCCGAGTCCCAGCAGCTCTTCGAGCGCCTCGCGGTCGACTTCCCCGAGCGCGCCGAGCCCCTCTTCCAGCTCGCCCGCGCCGCCTACCAGCAGTCTCGCCATGACCAGGCCCTCGCGCTCTACGAGCGCGCCCTGGCCCTCAAGGAGGGCGACTACCCCGAGGCCAGGCTCAACGTGGGCATCACGCTCAAGGCCCTGGGCCGGCACGAGGAGGCCCTGGCCGCCTTCGACGGCCTCATCGCCGCCAACCCCGACTACGCCGCGGCGCACCTCAACCGGGGGCTTGTCCTGGTCCAGCTCAAGCGCTTCGATGAGGCCCACGGCGCCTACAAGGCCGCCGTGGACCTCAAGCCAGACTACGCCACCGCGCTCTACAACCTCGGCAAGCTCCACGCCCAGAAGAAGGACCGGGCCAAGGCCATCGAGGCCTACGAGCGGGCTCTGAAGATCGACCCCACCCACGTGCGCTCCGCGGTCAACCTCGGCGTCGAGCGCTCGGCCCAGGGCGACCTGGAGGGCGCCGTCGCTGCCTACCGCCGCGCCGTCGAGGTGTCGCCGCGCTACAGCCCCGCGTGGCGAAACCTCGGCGTGAGCCTCAACAAGCTCAAGCGCCGCGAGGAGGCCGCCGAGGCGCTGCGGACCTCTCTGGAGATCGACCCCAATCAGCTCGACGTGCGCAACGCCCTCGGGACCATCTACTCCAAGCTCGGGCAGACCGAGCTCGCCATGGCGACCTTGAACGAGGTCCTCGACCAGGCGCCTGAGCGCGTCAACACGCGCTTCAACCTGGCCATCCAGCTCGGCCGGCTGGGGCGGGTGCGCGATCAGGAGGAGGAGCTGCGCCGCGTCCTCAAGCTCAAGCCGACCCACCGGAAGGCCGCCGTTCGCCTGGCGCGCCTGCACCTCGACCAGAGTCAGGAGCAAGCGGCGATCGAGGCGCTGGCCCCGCTGGCCAGCGCCCGCAAGCCCAACGCGCAGGTCCTGACCACGCTGGCCCGCGCCCGTTGGGCGCTCGGAGAGAAGGCCGCCGCCCAGGCGCTGCTCGAAACGGCCAAGGCCGATCACCCCAAGGACGCCAACCCCATCGCGGTCGAGGCTGAGCTCGCGCTGGCCGCAGGCCAGCGAAGCCAGGCGGTCGCGCTCTACAACCGCGCCCGCGCTCTTGATCCCATGAACTTCGAAGTCACCCGGCTCGCTCCGCGGCTGGGCACCCCTTGATGAGGACCACGACGATGCACCGAACGCTGCTGCCCCTGCTGATCTCCCTCGCGCTCGCCTTGCCGGCCTGTTTTACGGACGCCCCGGTCAAGGGCAAGCTCCGGATCGAGGAGCCCGAGCCCGAGCCCGAGTCCGAGCCCGAGCCCGAGGTCGCCGAGCCTGAGCCCATCGACATGCCCACGGAGGACGAGGAGGCTTTCCAGGCCGCGCTGCTTCTCTACGACGCGCGCCAGTACGAGGAGGCCCTGGCGGCCTTCGAGGCCTTCATCCGGAGCTTCCCCGAAAGCCCCCGCGCCGACAACGGCGCCTACCTGCTGGCCCGCTCGCTCTTCGAACTGGAGCGCTACACCGAGGCCCTGCCGCGCTTCGCCGACTTCCCGGCCACCTACCCGGGCAGCGCCCTGCAGGACGACGCCAGCTACTACGTCGCCCGCACCCATTACGAGCTCGGCGACCTGGCCGACGCCATCGCCGCCTTCGACGCCTTCCTCCTGAGGGACCCCGAGAGCACCTACCAGGACAACGCCCGCTACTACGCCGGCCGCGCCAACTTCTCGCTGGAGCGGTTCCCCGGCGCGCTGGTGCGCTTCGGCGAGGTCATCGCCCAGGCCGACAGCAGCTACCGGGACGCCGCGCTGCTCTGGGGAGCGCGCGCCCATTATGAGCAGGGCAAGCTCGACGGCCCCCGCTCCCCCAGCTTCAACGAGGCCGACGCCCTCTTCGAACAGCTCATCGCCGACTACCCGGGCTCGGTCTACGAGGACAACGCCCGCTACTACCACGGCATGACCCGCTATCAGGCCCGAAACTACCCCGAGGCCGCCGCTCGCCTGGCGATCGTGCGCGACACCTTCCCCGAGAGCATCTACGCCGACAACGCCTCCTACTTCGGCGCCTACAGCACCTACCTGACCGGCGATCTGGCCCAGGCCCAGGCCGGCTTCGACGCCCTGGTGATCGCCTACCCTGGGAGCAACTACGCCGACAACGCCACCTTCTGGGCAGGCCGCACCCGCTACGAGCGGGGAGACTTCGCTGGCGCCATCCCCCTGCTGGAGCGCCTCATCGCGGACTTCCCCGACAGCAACTACCTCGACAACGCCTACCTCTACCTGATCCGAGCGCACGTCGGCGCCGGCGACTGCGCCGCCGCCGCCGACGCCCTGGCGGCCATGCGCGCCGCGACGCCCGGCAGCAGCCTCATCAACTTCGCCCAGCGCGCCAGCAATGGCTGCTGACCCACGACAACCGGCGCGGACCGACCTCGCCGCGCCGCCTCGAAGCGCCTGGAGGGGCCGCGCGCGCCAGGCGGCCCTCGGCGCAGCGCTGGCCGCCCTGACCGCTTGCGCCGAGCGCTCCCCGCTGGCCGGCGGGGACGCGACCGCCGACGACCGCGCCGTCAAAGCCATCGCGGAGGCCTACGCCGCACGGGACTGCGCCGCCGTCGAGGGGCTCGCGGCCAGCTACGAGACGACCTCCGTCGAGCGCCACCAGGCCGTCACCTACATGTTCGGCCGCTGCTTCTACCTCACCGGCCGATACCCCCAAGCCGCCACCACCCTGGCCAGGATCTCCAACCTGACCCCGCCGGGCCGCCTGACCGACGACGCCCTCTACTTCCTGGGCCGCTCCCACTACCGCCTCAAGGCCTGGCCCGAGGCCGAGGCAGCCCTCCTGACCTATCGGGAGCGCTTCGACCACCAGCCCTACCAGGACGACGCCCTCTACTTCCTCGGCAAGATCCGCCTGCGCGTCGACGAGCCCGACGCCGCCCTGGTCATCTTCGACGCCCTCATGAACGACGAGCGCTCCTCCCCGATCCGGCGAGCCGGCGCCGCCTACCAGTCCGGCAAGGCCGAGGTCGCCCTGATCCGCCTGGACCCGGACGCCGCCGATGCCCACCGCCTCGCCGCGCGGGCGTGGTTCGAGCGCATCCTCGAGGACCACCTGGAGTCGATCTACGCCGACAACGCCCAATACCAGCTCGCCGCGCTGCTCTACGATGAGGGGCGGCTCCTCGAAGCCGAGGCGGCGCTGCTGGACTTCGAGGCCCGCTGGCCCCGAAGCGCGCTCTCGCACCTTTCCCTCTACAAGCGCGGCCGGATCGCCGAGAAGCTCGGCGACGCCCAACGCGCCCTGACCCTCTACGAGGCCTACGAGGCCACCTTCGCCGGCGCCTCCTTCGCCGACAACACCCGCTACCGCAGCGGCCGCGTCCTGCTCCGCGAGGCTGAGCGCCTCGACGACGAAGGCTCCAGCGACGCGACAGTCGCCTACGCCGCCGCCGAGCTCACCCTGGCCAGCGCCCTGACCGACTTCCCCGACACCCTCCTGGCCCACCGCATCGGCTACTTCCTTGGCCGCGCCCGCTACGCCCGAGAGGCCTTCTCGACCGCCATCTCGGCCTTCGCCCTCACCCTCGAACACCCCGAGAGCATCTACGCCGACAACGCCTCCTACTACACCGGGCGCTGCCTCTACCGACTGGAGCGCTACGAGGACGCGCGAGCGCGCTTCGCCCTGCTCCCCCAGACGCACCCCGACAGCCCCTACCTCGACGACGCCGCCTACTTCAGCGCGCGCTCAAGCGCCCAACAAGCCCGCTGGGTCGAGGCCGCCGAGGCCTTCGAGGCCTTCACCCTGACCTTCACGCTGAGCCCCTACCTCGACAACGCCTTCGACCAGCTCACCCTGGCACTCCTCGCCCTCGATGACTGCGAGGGCGCCCTGGCCGCCCTCGCCAGGATGCGCGCCGCCACACCCGACAGCGCCCTGATCGACGCCGCCTCTGCCCGCACGCTGGCCGCGTGCCCGGAGGGAGAATGAGCGCCTCTGCCCGCGCCCTCGCCCTCGCCTGCGCCCTGGCCGCTGCGCTGGCCTCAACGGCCGGGGTCGCCTGGGCCAGCCCCCATGACCCCGCGCCCGGCGTCGACGCCGACAACGCCGACAGCGACCCCAACGCCGACAGCGACAAGGAGGGAGGCGACCCAGACGACGCGGGGCTCGCCGCCGACCCCGACGACAAGGCCCGCGCGACCCCAAGGAAGAAGAAAAAGAAGGCGCGCACGAAGCGCAAGTCCCGGCTGCCCGAGGTCCACACGCTCGTCGGCCGCCGCTGGATGTTCCTGATGCCCATCGAGGCCAGCCTCGCCGGCGGAGCGCTGAGCGGGTTCCGGCTCCTTGATCAACGCGGACCCTTCGTCGAAGGGTCTCTCTCCGCGGCCCCGAGCATGCGCTACCAGCGCGGCAAGCTCCTGCTCGCCCTGCCCGTCGAGCTGGCTCACAGGCAGCCCTTTGAACACGACATCCAATGGACCCACGCCAGCGCCGGGCTCTCCCTGGACGCCAGAGTCCGCGACGACGTCGAGGTCGGCGCAAAGCTGCGCGGCCTCTGGAAGATCCGCCCCTCCTGGCCCGACCTCTACCAGCCCATCCTCGATGACAAGGGCCTGCCCACCGGATCGCTCAACCCCACCGCCAGATACAGCCGCAACACCCTGGACGCGGACGCTCACGCCCAATGGCGGCTCGACGACCTGCGCCTCTTCGCCTCAGCCGGCTTCGAGCGCCTCGTGGCCACCAAGGACCCCAACTTCGACCCGATCCTCCGCCCCACACACCTGACCCCGCCCGACAGCGACCGCTGGAGCGGGCGCCTCGGCGTCGACGGCGGCGCCGACCCCTGGCGCTGGCGCGTCGAGGCGCGCGCCGCCCACGTCGCCCACGCCTTCGACTTCGCCAGAGACGCCGGCACGGGGCTGACCCACGCCGCGCCCGGCGCCCTGCCCCCCAACCCGCTGGCCCGCTTCACCCTCATCGGCCTCGGCCACCGCTCGACCTTCCAGCTCAGGACCCTCAAGACGCGCCTGACCCTGGACCTCGACATCGACCACAACCGCGACGCCTTTGATGGCTATCAGACCTGGACCCAGCTCGGCCTCTCGCCCGCCTTGCGCCTCAAGCCCGCGCCGCGCTGGAGGATCGACCTCGGCGCCAGCGCCCGATGGCGACGATACACCCCCGACGGCTACCAGGCCGGCCCCACCCACGCCCCCCTCGACGACGGGGACAGCGTCCGGGCCGCCGCCACCCTGCGCTTCGAGGCCGAGCTCGCCCACACCCTGAAGGCCACGCCCGTGACCTTCTTCGTCAACGGCCAGCGCCTCGACATCGACACCAACTTCCCCGACTACACCCCGACCCTCAACCCCCCTGGCACCGCGCTGGATGTCGATCAGGACACCCTCAACATCCAGGTGATGGCAGGCGCGAGGGCCGAGTTCTAACCCCAGACCACGAAGGCTTCATGAACGCCAACCCCCGGCTCCCCCTGGTGCTCACCCGCCTCGCGGCCTCGATGACGCCCCTCGGCAGCAAGGACGAACCCACCCCCTTTGTTGAAATGGCGGGATCCCTCTGGACTGCGCCGCCATGAACGGCCCATGCCTGGCCGCCTTCTGCGACCCCCGCGCCAGCCCGCGCCACCCCACCCCGAGCGCCACCCTTCCGCCCTCGATCCACAGCCCTCGGCCACCTCGGCGCCCTCGCTCCGCTGTGAACCCCCAGCCCACCCCAGGGCGTCAACAACCGTTCACACCTGCTGCGCTCCAGGGTCGAAAGTGCGCTGGCATGGCGAGATCAAGGGCTCGGGGAGATCCTGGCACGCCTGCTGCTTCTGCCTCGCGTCGCCACCGAAGCGAGGAGACGCCATGAGCACCGCCGCCCGAGCCGCCCTGATCACCGCCCAGACCCTGATGTGCGCCGCCCTCGTGGGATGCGCGGCGGCGCCGCCGACGCCGACAGCGACGATGTCGTTGGCGCCGGGGCAGGCGCCCGTCTCGCTGGCCGGCGACGAGGTCCACCGCCGATGGGGCGCGCCGCCGAACAGAGACGACCGGGCGCCCGAGGCGCAGGAGGTCGGCGCCGAGCCTGTCAACGAGGGTTCACAGGGTGACCCGGAGGCCGACCCGACCCGCTCGAAGCTCAACGAGGGCTTCTTGAACGTGCAGCGCTCGGCCGACCAGTGCCTCAGCCGCGCGATGAAGCGCGACGGCGAGGTGCCCGTGTCGAAGGTGCGGGTGCGGCTGAGGATCAAGGGGGACGGGCGGGTGGAGAGGCTGGCGCTGGACGACGCGCTGGACGACTCGATCTTCGGCAGGTGCCTCAAGTCCCACACCGACCGCTGGCGCTTCGCGGCCTGGGAGGGCGCCCCCGTCGAGGTGACCCGGATCTTCGTCTTTCAATAGTCCGGAGGGCCGACCCTCTTTTTAACGCCTCGCTCCCCTGGGGGTCTGCTGGTTTGAGGTCGCCGCGATGGCTGGCCGAACCGACCCGAGGGAGCACGCCATGAACACACGCCCGCACGCCCTGCCCGCAGCCTTCGTCGCGGCGATGATCCTGATCTTGATCGCGCTGCCCGCGCTGGCTGGCCCTGACAAGGGAGGCAGGAAGGCCGAGCGCGCCGTGATCGAGGCGCACCTGAAGCTGGCCGACTATTACATGCTCGACGGTCAGTACGGCGAGGCGCTCAAACATTTTGAGGCGATCATCGACACGGACCTGAAGTTGCCCGAAGATCCCGATCCCGGGGCCGAGGCCTTCGGGAAGGATCGCCGCAAGGGCGGCAAGGGGGTCCACGTCAAGGTCAGAGCGCACGTCGGGGCCGCGATCGCGGCCCACAAGGCTGGCGACCCGGACAAGGCCGAGCGGATCGCAGCGGCCGGGATCGAGCTGGCCCGCGCTCACGGGGTCAAGCGGGGCGTCAAGGTGCTGGAGCGCTTCCTGGACGATCCCGACGAGGTCGCCGACCGCGCCGCGCCGACCCTCAAGGCCCTCAAGGCTCGCCTGGAGGTCGCCCAGAAGCGGACCGCCGGGCCATGAGCGGTGTTTTGACCGCAGAGGGGCTCCTGGGGCTGTCCTGGCCTCAGGAGCGAGGCCCGGATGGGGCGCAGAGCCGAGGGAGGCCAAGGGGCGTGGACGCCGTCAGCCGAACCCGACAGATCGACGAGGGGCTGGAGCCTGAGGAGGTCTGCGCGCTGGTCGTCAAGGCACGGGGCGGCGACAGGGACGCCTTCGGCCAGCTCGTCCTGGCGCACCAGCGTCCCCTCTTCCTCGCCGTACAACGGATCGTCGACAACCCGCAGGACGCGCGCGACGTCGTCCAGCGCGCGCTGCTCAAGGCCTGGGAGCGCCTGCCCGACCTGGAGGAGCCCGACAGGTTCCGAAGCTGGCTCTTCAGCATCGCCATCAACCTGGGCCGGAACCTGCGCCGCGATTGCGGGCGCCGGCGCTTCGACCCCATCGAGGAGGGCACGCTCGTCTCCCCGCCGGTCGCCCACCGGGAGCTGGATCAGCACCAGCAGCGCCAACAGCTCCGGGCCGCCCTCGACGCCCTCCCCGCTCGACAGCGCGAGGTCGTCACCCTGCGCATCGACGCCGAGCTCTCCTTCAAGGAGATCGGCGACGCCGTCGGCTGCACCGAAGCCACGGCCAGAGTCAACTTCCACCACGGGATGAAGCGCTTGCGAGAGCTGCTTCACGCCGAAGACTGAGCCACGCGCGGAGACCGCCATGCGCGAGAGACATCCAGACGAGATCGCCGAAGACCCCAACGAGGTCGAGGGGCTGCCGCTTGAGATCGAGGGGCTGCCGCCCGAGATCGAGGCCGACTTCATCGAGGCCATGTCGCCCGACGTCGCCCCGTCCGAGGCGCTGCGCGCACACCTGCGCGCCCACCCCCGCGACGCCGAACTCCTCGATCACTACCGCGAGCTGGCCGCGCGCGTCGAGGACAGCGCCGAGGCCCTCGATCCCGGCCCCCACTTCTTCGAGGCCCTCTTTGATGACGTCATGGGCCAGCTCCCGCCGCAGGGGGCCGACCCGAGCCGCGTCGAAGAGGGCGCCTCGCCCGCTCGATACGCCGACGCCGAGGCGATCGGCCTTGCGGAGGCCCGGGGGCGCGCGCTGGGGGGCCGACGGGGGCAGCCGGAGGCCGCGACGGCGGGCTGGCTGGAGAGCCTGCTCGCGATCTTCAAGGCGCGGCCGGCGATGGCCTGGGGCGCAGTGATGCTGGCGGCGCTGCTGGCGCTGGCGCTGTGGCCTTCGCAGGAGGCGCCGCGGCCCGCGCCGCAGGAGGCCGAGGTCGCGGGCGTCGAGGACCAGAAGCAGACCGTCGGGCTTGAGACGGACCTGTCGGCGCAGGAGCTTGGCGAGCTGCGGCAGCTGGCCTCGCAGATGGTTCTGGACATGAACGACGATCTGGACGAGGCCGAGGAGCCCGAAGAGGGCTCCTGGCGGACTGAGCCTGTCGAGGCGCTTCAAGCGCTGGACGAGGACGAGCTCGCGGCGCTCGACGCGGCGCTGGCGAAGTTGTAGTCGAGCGCTTGTCGAGGTGTCCGTGATGATGGATGTTGATGAGCGCGCGTTGCGCGCAGGAGGGAGGGCGATGACACGGCGAACCCCTGACAACCCGATCTGGCGCAGGCTCCAATGGCTCCTGCTGGCGACGCTGATGTCCGCCGTCGCTGCGCTGGTGATCATGGGGCCTGTTCGAGTCGAGGCCGACGACGATCCCTCCGACGAGGCCGACGACGATCCGCCCGCCGAGGCCGACGACGATCGGCCCGCCGAGGCCGACGGCGAGATGCGGCGCAAGGTCCAGGAGCGCATCCGCGTGCTGCGGGCGCTGAAGATCGAAGAGCACCTCCAGCTCGACAAGGCCACCCTGGACAAGCTCCTCAAGGTGCTCGACGGCTACGACCAGCGCAGCCACGATCAACACAAGGAGATCGAACAGCTCAGGCGCAAGCTCAAGCGGGCGATGAAGCAGGGCGGGAGCGACCAGGAGATCGAGCAGGCCAGGTTGAAGTTGATCGAGGGCCACAAGAAGATCGACGCGCTGAGGTACGAGCGGCTGGAGAAGGCCAGCGCTCTGCTGGCGCCCAGAGATCGCGTCAAGCTCATGATCTTCCTGCCTAAGTTTGAGCGCGAGGTCCGGAAGGTCATCCGCGATGTCCGCAAGGACGGCCCCAAGGGGCGTCGGGGCGGGCCCGGCGGTCGAGGCGGCGGCCGAGGTCTCGGCGGCGGCCGAGGGGGCCTCTGAGCTTGAGCCGGATCAGGCGAGCTGGCCCGTTTTCTGGCGGGGCTGGCGGCGAGCGAGGGGTCGTTGGGGATCAAGGGGGGGAGCGGTGGGGAGAGGGGTGGAGCGCTTGAGGGACATGGTCGCGAACCTGGGGCCTGCGCTGGTGACGGCGGTGCCGGGGCCTGCCAGCCGGGCGTTGATCGACGACCTGGCGCGCTATGAGTGTCCGGCGATCACGGCGCGGCGGGCGCGGCGGGCCGAGGAGACGGGGATCGATCAGGATCCGATCGTGTGGGATCGGGCTGAAGGGGCCTGCGTCTGGGACGTGGACGGCAACCGCTACGTGGACCTGTCGGGGGCCTTCGCGGTGGCGGGTGTGGGGCATTGCAACCCGCGCGTGGTGGAGGCGGCGCGGCGGCAGTCGGGCAAGCTCATCCACGCGATGGGGGACGTCTTCCCATCGAGGGAGAAGATCGCGCTGTGTCAAAAGCTGGCGGAGATCACGCCGGGCGATCTGCAGCACGTGATCCTGGCGCAGTCGGGGGCTGGCGCGGTGGAGGCGGCGCTCAAGACGGCGGTGATGGCCACGGGGAGGCCGGGCGTGATCGCCTTCCAGGGGTCCTACCACGGGTTGAGCTACGGGGCCTTGTCGGTGACGGCCTACCGGCGCTCGTTCCGCGAGCCCTTCCAGGCGCAGCTCAACCCCCACGTCATCCACGCGCCCTACCCTGGCGAGGATGGGCCGCTGGGGGGCGGTGCGGCGGGGGCGGAGGCCTCGCTGCGGTGGATCCGTCACTTGTTGGAGGACCCGGCCAGCGGTGCGGCGGGGATAGGGGCCTTGATCGTCGAGCCGATCCAGGGTCGCGGAGGCGAGGTGACGCCGCCGCAGGGGTGGCTGCGGGAGGTTCGGGGGCTGTGCGACGCGTTCGGGGTGGTGATGATCGTCGACGAGATCTACACGGGCTTCGGGCGAACGGGGCGGTGGTTTGCCTGTGAGCACGAGGGCGTGGTGCCGGACGTGATGTGCGTGGGCAAGGGGATGGGCGGCGGCTTCCCGATCTCGGCGGCGATCGGCCGGCCGTCGATCATGGCGGGCTGGGGGGAGAGCCGGGGGGAGGCGATCCACACCTCGACCTTCCTGGGCAACCCGCTCGGGTGCGCGATGGCGATGGCGGCGATCGAGGCGATCGAGGCGGACGGGCTGGTCGAGCGCTGCGCGCGGCTCGGGGAGCACCTGGAGGCCGGCCTGGGCGCGCTGGCGAGGCGATGGCCTGCGCGGATCGGGGCGCCGAGGGGCCGCGGGCTGATGCTGGGGCTGCCGATCTTGAGCGAGGCCGGGGGGGCCGACGGGGGATCGGCGATGGCGGCGGTGTCGCAGATGCTCCAGCGCGGCTACCTGCTGCTGCCCAGCGGCGTCCACGGTCACGTGCTCGGACTGGCGCCGCCCTTCGTCATCGGCGTCGATCAGATCGACGCCGCGCTCGCCGCGCTCGACGAGGTGCTCGCCGGGATCCTTGGGGCTTGAGCACGGAGCGCGCTGCGGGGGCTTTTTCCGGTCGCTGATCCGTGATAGATCGCGAGCCCGGTCATCGGGGCAGCGCATGGTCAGCGGCAGAGGAGGCGGCCTGTGAAAGTTCAGCGCGTCGCGTTAGGCGACATCGACATCATCGAGGGGCGAAACTTCCGAGAGGGGGAGATCGTCACGGCCGACCTGGAAGAGAGCATGAACGCCCTCGGGCTGCTGCACCCCATCCAGCTCGTGCCGGCGTCCGAGGGCCGCTACATCCTCAACGCCGGGGAGCGGCGCTTGCGGGCGGCGCGCAAGCTGGGGTGGGCGTCCATCGACGCGGTCGTCATGGTCGGGATCGACGCGGTCGACGTGGAGCTGGCCGCCATCGACGAGAACATCATCCGCCGCGACCTCCAGGGGGCCTCGCTGGATCGGGCGCTCAAGCGCCGCAAGGAGCTCTACCTCAACAAGTACCCGCAGACGGCGGCCCACGTCGCCGGCGGCGTCGCGCGGACGAACGGCGAGGAGGCCGATCGGCAAAAATCCTTCGCCGAGGACACCGCCGAGAAGACGGGCAAGTCCAGCCGCACGATCGAGCGCAGCGTCCGCCGCGCCGAGCGCCTGAGCCCGGCGACCATGAAGGCCTACGAGGCCGGCAAGATCACCCAGACCCAGGCCGACATCCTGGCCGGCCGCCCCTGGGAGGAGCAGGACGTCCTGATCGAGAAGGTCACCGGCAAGTCCGTCGACGAGACCCGCCGCATCGTCGCCGGCGAGTTCCCCAGCGACGACGCGCCAGACGCCTCGCCCATGAAGATGCTGGAGAACCTCTACATGCACGGCCAGAAGATCGTGGCGATCCTGGAGCAGCTCACCCGCATGGAGCGCCTCGACCCCGAGTTCGTCGAGTCCGTCCTCAACCTCCAGATCAGCCTCAACGAGGAGTTCGCCAACTTCTCCGACGCCATCGAAACCCGCGAGGGCGGCGCCGGCGCGCTGCCCAGCGATCCCCCCTTCTGAGCCTCTCCGATCATCGTCGCCATCGACCTCGATGGATGCAGAGCCGGCCTTCTCCATCCCCTGATGTCCAAGCCCGATGGGCAGGACATCGAGGGAGCCTCTTCCTTCGTCGAGGATGACGATCAAAGGCCAGGCGACACCCGAAGATCCAGCCCAGAGCGCGTCGAGGGAGGCGAGCTTGAAAGCCCGCCCCCCTCGACGCGACCGGCGACCCTCGTCACCACAGGTAGGGGCTCCAGAGGTCAGGGGCCTCGATGGCCTCCTCGGTCGTGTTGCTGACCAGCCAGTAGGGCGCGTAGGGCCGCTTGAGCAGCTTCATGCGCGCCTCCTCCGGCGTCCTGTCGCCCTTGAACTGGTTGCAGGGCACGCAGGAGGTGACGATGTTCGTCCAGTTCGTCGGCCCGCCGTGGCTGCGGGGGATGACGTGGTCAAAGGTCAAGGCCGACACCGGCTGCCGATCCCCGCAGTACTGGCACCGGTAGCCGTCCCGCGCGAAGACGTGCCGACGGTTGAACTGCACCGTCGGCTTGCGCCAGGGTACGCGCCGCTGGAGCCGCACGACGGCCGGCAGCCGCATCGTGCGCATGGGGCTGCGGACGTCGCGCTCGTAGTGGGCCAGCGCCTCGACCTTGCGCAGCAAGACCAGCGTGACCGCCTTGCGCCAGTCAATGACCGTCATTGGCTCGTAGGTCGCGTTCAACAACAGAGTCCGGTGCATCGCTCCTCCCTCCCCTTTGTCCCCCAGGCTCGCCTCGATGGAGAGCCTGGCGTCTGCTGCTGACAACAGGGGGCCCGGGTGTCGAACCCGGCGAGGCGAGATTTGGAGTCTCACCCGCGTCCCAGCGCGCGCCCCCTATGTCGAAAAAACCAACAAAAAAGCCCGATCACAACGAAGTGACCGGGCTTCAAGGCGCCGCGAGACAGTCGCGGTGCTCGGCTCACTTCCTGGATGGCCATGGGCCCCTGATGTCAAATCCCGCGCCCAGATCCACCGACGCTATCGTCGCGCCTTGTCCCGTCACCGAATGCGCGCGCCAACCCCCAGAGGCGAACCCCGGGAAGGTGTGTCCGTCGAGCGGACGCGCGTATGGCGTGAAGAGGATGGTCATTGCGGGGGCCATGATCTCTAAAGAATTGTTTTGAAAGGGTTTCAGCGCGCCCGAGGGGCTCGCCGGTAGAACTCGCAGCGAAAGGTGGGCAGCGCCCCGCGCTTTGTCAAGCGGCCTGGAGGCACATTGGCGACCCGGTCTTCGGGCCCTGGGGCGCGGCGACGCGGCGCTTGACCTTCGGCGGACCGCCAGCCATGCTCTGTCGTGGAGCGGAGCGTATCCCCAATCAAGGAGATTGGCCTTTGAAGTCACCCCTTATCGCGCGCGCCCTCACGCTGGCCTGGGTCTTTGCATTGGGCCTGATCTCGCCCTCCTGCTCGGACGATCCCCAGACGCCCGAGGGGAACAACGGGGCGCCCGACGCCGGCGATGACGCCAGCGCGGAGGACGCGCCGGAGGTCGAGGAGGAGGTCGAGGAGCCCCCATCGGATCGAGACGAGGACGGGGTGCTCGACGGCGTGGACGTCTGCCCGGACGACCCCGATCCAGGGCAGGAGGACGAGGACGAGGACGGCGCCGGGGACGCCTGCGACAACTGCCTCGGGCTGTCCAACCCCGATCAAGGCAACGCCGACAGGGACGAGCTCGGCAATGCCTGCGACAACTGCCTCCTGCGCACCAACGCCGACCAGCTCGACGGCGACGGCGACGGCCTCGGAGACGCCTGCGACAACTGCCCCGACGACGCCAACCCCGATCAGGCCAACGGCAACGATCTGGTCGACGGCGTCGACGGCGCCGGTGACGCCTGCGAGGACTCCGACGGCGACGGCCCGAACGACGCCGACGACAACTGCCCCGGCGACGTCAACCCCGATCAAGAAGACGCGGACGCGGACGGCGTCGGCGACGCCTGCGACGCCTGCCCCGACGACGCCAATCCCGATCAGCTCGACGGCGACGGCGACGGCGTCGCCGACGCCTGCGACGCCTGCCCGCTCGACGAGGACGCCGATCAGTTCGACGGCGACGGCGACACCGTCGGGGACGCCTGCGACGTCTGCCCGCTCGACGAGGACGCCGATCAGGCCGACGGCGACGAGGATGGCCTCGGAGACGCCTGCGACAGCTGCCCCGGCGCGGCCAACCCCGATCAGGAGGACGGCGACGGCGACCAGGTCGGCGACGCCTGCGACGTCTGCGTCGAGATCCCGGACCCCGGCCAGGAGGATGAGGACGAGGACGGCCTCGGGGACGTGTGCGACAGCTGCCCCGACAGCGCCAACCCCGATCAGGAGGACGGCGACAGGGACAGCTTCGGCGACGCCTGCGACGTCTGCCCGGCGCTCTTCGACCCCGACCAGCTCGACAGCGACGGCAATGGCGTCGGAGACGGCTGCCAGGACACCGACGAGGACGGGCTCATCGACATCGACGACAACTGCCCGCTGGACGCCAACGCCGATCAGGAAGACGAGGACGAGGACGGCGCCGGCGACACCTGCGACAGCTGCCTCGGGCTCTTCAACCCCACCCAGCGCGACAGCGAGGGCGCGGTCACCGTCGAGGCCGTCCCCATCGCGCTTCAGATGCGCGAGACGCCGGCGACGACCATCGCTCTGGAAGACGACGACGTCTCCCCCTTCATCAACATCGGCTTCGACTTCCCCTTCTTCGACCGCACCTACTCGCGCTTGAGGATCTCATCGAACGGCTTCGTCACCTTCAACAACTCGCTCCAGGAGGGCATCTCGCCTCAGAATGTGCCCGACGCCGACATCCCCGACAACCTCATCGCCGGCTTCTGGGTCGACCTCGACCCGCGCACCGGGGGCGCCGTCACCTACGGCGTCCGAGGCGCCGCTCCAGAGCGCGAGTTCGTCGTCATGTTCAATGATATCGGGCACTTCCGCAGCGTCGCCGACCGCGTCACCTTCCAGATCGTCCTGACCGAGCGCGATCACGCCGTCGAGCTGCACTGCCTGCGCTGTCGGGCCATCGGCTTGACGACGATCGGGATCGAGAGCGACCGCGGGGAGTTCGCCGGGACGCCCGAGGGGCAGAACCTGGCGATCTTCGACGCCAGCGGCCAGGCGCACCGCATGGTGGCGCGCGCGTCGGGCGGCGACGGCCTCGGCGACGCCTGCGACCTGTGCCCCAGAGCGCTGGACCCTGACCAGATCGACGAGGACGGGGACGGGGTCGGCGACGCGTGCGACAACTGCCCCGTGGACTCCAACCCCGATCAGGCCAACGACGACCGCGACGTGCACGGCGACGTGTGCGACAACTGCCCCGGCGCCGTCAACCCCGATCAGGCCGACAACGACGGCGACCGGGTCGGCGACGCCTGCGACGTCTGCGTCGAGATCCAGAACCCCGGCCAGGAGGACGACGACGACGACGGCCGCGGCGACCTCTGCGACAACTGCCGCCAGACCCCCAACTTTGATCAGGTCGACCTCGACGAGGATCGCGTCGGCGACGCCTGCGACAACTGCCCCGAGGACCCCAACGCCGACCAGCGCGACGCCGAAGCGGACAACGTCGGCGACGTGTGCGACAACTGCCCGGCGGACCCCAACACCGACCAGAGCGACGTGGACGGCGACCTCGACGGCGACGCCTGCGACGACGACCCCGACGACGACGGCGTCCTCGTCAACGACAACTGCCCCCTGGTGCCCAACCTCGATCAGGTCAACTCCGACGGCGACGCGCACGGCGACGCCTGCGACAACTGCCCCCTGCTCGACAACCCCGATCAGGCCGACAACGATCTGGCCGACGGCGGCGACGGCGACGGCGACGCCTGCGACGACGACGACGACAACGACGGCGTCCCCGACACCGCCGACAACTGCGCCCTGGCGCCCAACCGCGATCAAGCCAACACCGACTTCGTCTTCGCCGCCTTCGACAACGACGACGTCCAGGCGCGCCGCCGGCCCACGCCCGGCAATGTCGCCGTCACCGGCGACGACGAGCTGTCCGACGCCATCGACCTGGGCTTTGACTTCGAGTTCTTCGGCCAGACCTACTCGCAGATCTTCATCTCCTCCAACGGCTTCATCACCTTCGAGCCCGGCAACCCCGGCTCCAGCGCCCAGTTCCTCCCCAGCGACATCCGCCCCCACAACCTCGCCGCCGTCTACTGGGCCGACCTCGACCCCTCGCAGGGCGGGCAGGTCGTCTACGGCGTCCGCGGGCAGGCCCCGAGGCGAGAGTTTGTCGTGATGTGGGACGCCGTCCCCCACCAGAGCGGCCGCAACCCCGTCATCTCCCAGCTCATCCTCCACGAGGGCGCCGATCTGATCGAGTTCTACTGCGGCACCTGCATCGAAGAGGGCACCCCGCACACCCAGGGCATCGAGAACGCCAACGGGACCTTCGGCTCGACGGGCCTGGGGCGCAACCGCGTCCTCTTCTCACTTCTTGAGACGACGCGCACATTTACGACCTTCTTCAGCCCCGCCGACGACATCGGCGACGCCTGCGACGTCTGCCCCGATGTCGCCGACCCCGATCAGCAGGACGGCGACCTCGACGGCTTCGGGGACGCCTGCGACAACTGCCCCGAGGAATTCAACCCCGATCAGCGCGACTTCGAGGGCGACGGCCTCGGCGACGCCTGCGACGACAACAGCGACTTTGACAACGTCCCTGATCTCGTCGACAACTGCCTCTTCATCTCCAACAACAATCAGATCGACACGGACAACGACGGTCTGGGAGACGCCTGTGACAACTGCCCCGAGCTGCCCAACCCCGATCAGATCGACGCCAACTTCGATGACATCGGCGACGCTTGCCAGGACTAGCGCGACCCAGGACGAGACAAGAGGTTTGAGGATGGGCAACACCCCTCGATGGCTCCCGACGGCGCTGCTGGCGCTCCTGATCTTCACGGCCTCGTGCACCGACAACAGCTATCAAGGAACCGAGCCCATCACGGACGAGGGCCAGCCCGAGGCGAGCCCCGAGGGCCAGCCCGAAGGACAGCCCGAAGGACAGCCCGAGGGGGAGCCTGACGGCAACCCGGATCGCGACGGCGACGGCATCCTCAACAACGGCGACAACTGCCCGGAGGTCGCCAACGTCGACCAGGCCAACTCCGACGGCGACGAGCACGGCGACGACTGCGACGTCTGCCCCGGCGTCGACGACCCCGACCAGCTCGACAGCGATCAGCTCAACGGCGTCAGCGACGGCTTCGGCGACGCCTGCGACAACTGCCCCGGCCTCCTGAACGCCAGCCAGCTCGACGGCGACGGCGACGGCGACGGCGACAACTGCGACAACTGCCCCGAAGACGCCAACGCCGATCAGGCCGACGGCAACGAAGACGGCCTCGGCGACGCCTGCCAGGACAGCGACGGCGACGGCGCCCTGGACATCGACGACAACTGCCCGCTGGCCCCCAACCCCGATCAAGAAGACGGCGATCAGCTCGACGGCGTCAGCGACGGCTTCGGCGACGCCTGCGACGTCTGCCCCGCGCTCTCAGACCCCGACCAGATCGACACCGACGACGACGGCGTCGGGGACGCCTGCGACGTCTGCCCCGCGGACTTCGACCCTCGACAGCTCGACGGCGACGGCGACGGCCTCGGCGACGCCTGCGACAGCTGCCCCGGCGATGCCAACCCCAATCAGGAGGATGGCGACGGCGACGGCCTCGGTGACGCCTGCGACGGCTGCCCTGACTTGGCCGACCCCGATCAAGAGGACGGCGACGGCGACGGCGCCGGCGACGTCTGCGACGTCTGCCCCGAGCTGTCCGACCCCGGTCAGGCCGACGGCGACGGCGACGGCCTCGGCGACGCCTGCGACAGCTGCCCGGCGGCCACCAACCCCGATCAGGAGGACGGCGACGGCGACGGCGTCGGGGACGCCTGCGACAACTGCCTGGAGCACGCGAACCCCGGACAGGAGGACGCCGACCAGAACGACGTCGGAGACATCTGCCAGGACGCCGATCTGGACGGCGTCGTCGATGTCGACGACAACTGCCCGCTGGACGCCAACCTCGATCAGGACGACAGCGACGAGGACGGCGCCGGCGACGTCTGCGACAACTGCCTCGCGCTGCCCAACATCGACCAGAACGACAGCGACGGGGACTTCTTCGTCGATGTCCTCCCCACCGCCTTCCGGATGCGGCCGACCCCGACCACGCCGATCACCCTGAGCGACGATCAGGTCTCCGGGGCCATCCCCATCGGCTTCGACTTCACCTTCTTCGAAGGGACCTACAGCCAGCTCTTCGTCTCGTCCAACGGCTGGCTGACCTTCACCCAGACCACCAACAGCGCCCTGTCACCCCAGCTCATCCCCAACCCGGCCACGCCCAACAACCTCATCGCCTTCCTCTGGAACGACCTCGATCCTGGCGAGGGCGGCCGGATCGTCTACAGCACCCAGGGCGCGGCGCCCAACCGGGAGTTCGTGCTGATGTTCGAGCAGATCCAGCACTTCCCCAACGGCAACCCCGTCACCCTCCAGGTCGTCCTGCGTGAGGCCGACGGCGGCGTCGAGATCCAGTGCCAGTCCTGCCTCTCCGACGGCGGCACGCGCACCCAGGGCATCGAGAACGAGTCCGGGACGCTGGCCGGCTCGCCTCCGGGCCGCAACCAGGCCGACTACGTGCTGATGCAGGACGCCTTCGTCTACTTCGCCGGCAGCCGCGACGGCGACGGCATCGGCGACGCCTGCGACTTCTGCCCCTTTGACATCGACCCCCTCCAGTCCGACGTCGACGAAGACGCCGTCGGGGACGCCTGCGACTTCTGCCCCTTCGATCGGGATCCTGGCCAGGAGGACACCGATCGGGACACCATCGGCAATGCCTGCGACAACTGCCCGGGCGCCTCCAACATCACCCAGGACGACGCCGACAGCGACAGCGCCGGCGACGCCTGCGACAACTGCCGCGATGTGTTCAACCCCGACCAGACCGACTTCGACGGCGACGGCGTCGGCATCGCCTGTGACAACTGCATCGGCGTCCTGAACGCCAACCAGGCCAACAGCGACGGCGACGCGCACGGCGACGCCTGTGACAACTGCCTCCAGATCAACAACCCCGACCAGGCGGATGGCGACGGGGACAGGTTCGGCGACAGCTGCGACAACTGCCCCGGGGACTTCAACACCGACCAGCTCGACACCGACAGGGACGGGCTCGGCGACGCCTGCGACGACGACGCCGACGCCGACGAGGTCTCCAACCGGCTCGACAACTGCCCCACGACGCCGAACCCCGACCAGCTCGACAACGACGGCGACACCGTCGGCGACGCCTGCGACACCTGCCCCTCGCTGCCCAACCGCGATCAGGAGGACCTCGACGAGGACGGCGTCGGCGACCTGTGCGACGACGACCTCGACGGCGACAACGTCTCGAACGAGATCGACAACTGCGCCCTGGACTCCAACCCCGATCAGCGCGACAGCGACAGGATCAGCTCCGACGTCGACCCCATCCCCTTCCAGATGCGGCCGACCCCGACCACGCCGATCATCCTGAGCGACGATCAGGTCTCTGGCACCATCCCCATCGGCTTCGACTTCACCTTCTTCGAAGGGACCTACAACCAGCTCTTCGTCTCGTCCAACGGCTGGCTGACCTTCACCCAGACCACCAACAGCGCCCTGTCACCCCAGCTCATCCCCAACCCGGCCACGCCCAACAACCTCATCGCCTTCCTGTGGAACGACCTCGATCCTGGCGAGGGCGGCCGGATCGTCTACAGCACCCAGGGGATCGAGCCCGATCGGGAGTTCGTGTTGATGTTCGAGCAGATCCAGCACTTCCCCAACGGCAACCCCGTCACCCTCCAGGTCGTCCTGCGCGAGCTTGACCAGACCGTCGAGATCCACTGCCAGTCCTGCCTCTCCGACGGCGGCGCGCGCACCCAGGGCGTCGAGAACTCCGACGGCACCTTCGGCAACACCCTGCCCGATCGCAACAACGCCAATTACATCCTGACCGAGGACGGGGTGCGCTTCTCGACCGTCATCGTCGAAGGCGGCGACGACCTCGGCGACGCCTGCGACGTCTGCCCCTTCGACACCGACCCCGAGCAGATCGACACCGACGAGGACGGCGCGGGCGACATCTGCGACTCCTGCCCCGAGGTCGTCAACGTCAACCAGTTCGACACCGACGGGGACGGGCTCGGCGACGCCTGCGACGACGACGCCGACGACGACCGCGTGATCAACATCATCGACAACTGCCCCCTGCGCGCCAACCCCGAGCAGCAAGACCGCGACCAGGACTTCGTCGGGGACGCCTGCGACAACTGCCCCGACACCCCCAACTTCGACCAGCGCGACACCGACGACGATCGCCTCGGCGACGCCTGCGATCCTCAATGATTACGCGGTGATGGCGTTGGTGTCGTGGAGATCCGGGGGCTCGCCCCCGGCTCAAGGGCCCATCACCCCGAGATCGCCGAGAGCCAGGTGACGTGGCCGTCTTGATCGCCGACGAGGAGGTCGAGGGTGTCCGGGCAGAGGGTGAAGGCGGTGATCGGGGCGTCCTCGTGCCAGGCGCAGGTCCAGGCGCCGGCGCGGAGGTCGGCGAAGTGGAGGTGCTGGTCCATGTGCGTGGCCAGAGCCCACCGGCCGAGGGGATCAAAGCCGACCTGATGGAGGGGGCCTCGGGTGGAGTGCTCGGGGTGGAGATCCGGCGGCGGAGGCAGCTCGACCAGGAGGCGCCCGTCGACGAGGGACCAGAGGGCGCAGCCGCCGTCGTCCCAGGCCGCGAAGGCCGCCGAGCCGTCGGGCAGGCTGGCGACGGACTCGCTGACGATGGGGCGATCGGGGCGTGTCAGGGTATGGGCGAGCCGGCCAGCGTGGGTGTCCCAGACCTGCAGATCCTCACCAAAGCCGGCGACGAGGGCCAGGCGGCCCAGCGAGAGAACTCTGGCGACGGCGAAGTCGACGGCCATCTCGACCTGAGCGGGCGCGCCCTCGACGAGCCGGACGCCGACGAGGCGGGTGTCGTCGGGGACGAAGAGGGCGTCGCGGCCGCAGACGCTCGGTGAGGCGGCGAAGGGGTCGTGGATGGGCGAGCGCAGGCCGGTGGTGGACCGCCGCAGGCCCAGCTCCCCCGTGTCAAGATAGCCCACGACGAGGTCGCCCTGGCGATCGACGAGGGTGGCCTCGCCGTGCGCGGGGCGCCAGTGGGCGACCTGGAGCTGCCAGACGCGCTCGGGGCGCTCCAGAGTCCGATCCCAGAAGCAGACCACGCCGGGGTCGTCGCCGCAGGGGCGGCTGGCGGTCACGAGGCGGCCGTCGCGGAGCACGGCGGCGCGGTTGACGACGCCCTGCTGGGGGGTCTGGATCACGCGGTCGCCGTCGGGGTCGAGGCCGCGCAGCGCCAGCCAGGTCTGCTGGGCGACCTTGTGCATGTGGGCGACGAGGAGCTGGCGCTCCGAGAGGCGGACCAGGGCGGTGACGCGGCCGTGGGGGACGGGATCGGGGCGCTCGAAGCGCGCCAGGGGGGTCAAGGTCGGGGTCATCGTCGCTCGGGTCGAGGGCCGCAGGGCTCAGGGGTCGTAATCGATGGAGAAGCGCGTCCCGATCCTGAAGATCTGCGTCAGCGGGAGACCCTGGGACGCGGGCTGAATCTCGTAGTTGATCATGCCCATGATGGCGGGCATGAAGCCGCTGACCCGCACAGTAGACAGCCCCGCGGCCAGCGTAAAGCGCAGACCCGGCCGAGGGTCGAACTTGTCGGGATCGCTGGCGGCCGTCGGGGCGATCTCGACGTCAAAGACCTGCGAGACGCCGTGCAGGCGCAACACCAGCGGCGCCGCCGCCGTCACGCTGGCGCTGAGCGCCTGCGCGCCCTCAACCCCCTCGAACTTCCCGCGCCCGCCCACCTCGCCCCCGACCGAGAGCGTAATCCGATCGTTGACCCCCCAGCCGACCAGGAACCTGCCGCCGCCCTCGCCGCCAAAGCCGACCTCACCGGCGCTGGCGATCAGCGAGCCGCCGCCGTTGCTCTCCAGGAAGAGGACGAGGCGCCCGGCGTCGCCCTGGACGCCCAGAAAGTCGTCCTCGGGCTCGATCCAGAAGGGGCACTCGGCGCGGCGCTCCAGGGCGTGATCCAGGACCGCGCGCACCCGCTCCAGCGTCAGCGGCTCGGCCACCGCGTCCAGATCCCGGCCGTTGGCCTCGAAGGTCGCCCGCGCCGGCCCCCCGCTGGCCACGATCTGCGCGTCGAGCCAGGCGCCGAGGCTGGCGCTGACCTGCGGCGAGACCCGGCAGGTGCTGCTGAGCGCGACCGGGGCGGCCTCGGCGACCTCCTTGCTGTCCAGCAGCCACTCGGTGCTCTGGCGCGTCTCGACGATCTTGCGCAGGTCGACGTAGAGGGCGCGCTCGGCCGACTCCTGGGGCATGACCCCCGCGCAGCCGCTCAACCACGCCGCCATGAGCCAGAGCGCCGCCAGCGGCGCGAGGGTTGGGGCCGACGTGGGGAGCGAAGCGCGGGGTCCAGGCATGGGATATGACCTTGCGGGGCTTCGCCTTGGGCCTTCGCGGTCGAAGGGGCCCTCGGCGCTAGAGTCTGGTCGAGCAGGGGAAGCGCAGGTGCAACATCGCAAAGCCGCGCCCAATATGGAAGATCGACGCCTCCAGCTCCCCAGCCTCAAAGATGCCGCCGCCGAGCTTCTGGGGCACATCAAGCCCAGAGCCCCACCCGAAGCTGATCTCGACGGGCTCTCTGGCCTCGGCAGCACCGACGAGGCCGAGGGTAAGGAGAAAGACCAGGGGGTGACCCGGGCGGCGATGCGGCGTGGAGGCGCCGACGAGGGTTGACGGCAGCTCGCCAAAGCGATAAATAATTGGGGTAAGTGGTGGCAGATGGCAGTCCGAAACGGCGGACGGAAGGTGGCATGGGGCGCCAGAAGATATCGACCTGGGCACAGGAAAACGGCGTCCACACCAAGACAGCGATGACGTGGCTCGACGTGGTGACGTCGATGTGCGCCCGAATCTACGGACGCCGAGCCGCAAAGAACCGGGCCAGGCGTGCCCTTCAAGCCGCCGGAGCCGACCAGTGAGGCGAGCCTTCAAAGTCGAGGTGCAGCCCACCCCCACCCAACTCAAGGCGCTGCTGCAACACGCCGGGAACGCTCGTTGGGCGTACAACTGGGGCCTGGCCCAACATCAAGCCGCGCACGCTGCGTGGGTCGCCGAAGGTAAGCCCGCCAAGTGGGATGGGTGGCGCACTGCCATCGATCTCCACAAGGACCTCAACGCCCTCAAGAAAGCGGACCCCGAAAACGGCGGCGTCCCTTGGATGTATGAGGCCAGCAAGTGCGCCCCGCAAGAAGCCTTGCGGGACCTTGACCGGGCCTTCAAGAACTTCCTTGAGGGTCGGGCAAAGTACCCGCGCTTCAAGTCGAAGAGCCGGGGTATTGGCGGCTTTCAATTGACGGGGACGATTCAGGTCGCTCAGAAGACCGTCCAACTCCCTCGCATCGGTCGCCTGCGGGTCAAGCCGGGCGATCATGGCTACCTCCCCTGGGGGCGCCACAGCGCCGTCTGCGTGACCGAGCGGGCCGGTCGTTGGTTCGTCTCCATCGTCGGCCCGCAGATCGCTGACGCAGCGAACAAGGGCCTCCCAGCCGTGGGTCTAGACCTCGGCGTGGCTCGTTTGGCGACCCTATCCGATGGGACCGTCATCGAGAATCCCAAGGCCCTGGCTGCGGGGCGAAGGAAGCTCGATAGACTCCAGAGGGAGGTGGCAAGAAAGAAGAAAATATCGTCGAACCGGCGCAAAGCCAGGACAAAGGTCGCCAAGGCCTACGCTCGGGTCGCCAAGGTCCGCAGTGACGCACTGCACAAGGCCACGACCACACTTGCCAAAAGCCACGGCAGGATCGTGATCGAGGACTTGCGGGTGAAGAACATGACGGCAGGTGGAGGGAAGAAAAAGCGTGGTTTGAACCGGGTATTGTTGGATGCGTCCCTGGGCGAGTTTCGCCGTCAGTTGGAGTACAAAGGCAAATTGTACGGCTGCGAGGTGGTGGCCGTTGCGGCGCAGTACACCAGCCAGCGGTGCTCTCTTTGCGGGCACACGGACAGGGGGAATCGTCCCTCCCAGGCGGGCTTTTGCTGCTTGTCCTGCGGATTCGAGATCAACGCGGACCTCAATGCCGCGATCAACATTCTGGTCGCCGGGAGTTGCCCGGAGACAGAAAACGCCTGTGGAGCCGGTGTCAGACGAGGTGGCCCTCGGGTCACCTCGCAACCGGCTGTGAAGCAGGAATCGGCAGTAGCAAGGTGACTTGTTACTGTTTCGAGCAACGGTTGACCTGGGGCCAAGGCGAGGTTCATAGGCTGTCCTGAGCGTGTGGTTGGGCTCCTTCGGGTTGGCGCGGTCTGGTCTCTGGAGACACCCTGGCACAAGCGCGCTTTCAAAGTCCCCCGAAACAGCACCTCGCCTCGCACTGGAGCCCGATGCCCACTCTTTTGACTCGCCCATTCGTGCTGTTGACGATCGCGCACTTCCTGCAGGCGCTGGGCTTCGCGACGATGACGATGTTGCCGCTCTACCTGGATCACCTGGGCGCGTCGCGCTCGCAGGTGGGCGTGATCATGGCGGCCAACGCCTTCGGGGGGCTGCTGCTGCGGCCGGCGGTCGGCTGGTCGCTGGACGCGCTGGGGCGCAAGCCCACGCTGGTGGCCGGCACCTTGGTGCTGGTGGCGGCGATGCTGATGGTGGGCTTCGTCGATCGGATCGGGCCGCTGATTTTGAGCGTGCGGCTGCTGATCGGCGTCGGCGGCGGCGCGCTCTTTACGGGCTACTTCGCCTTCGCCGCCGACCTCATCCCCGAGAAGCGCCGCACCGAGGGGATCGCGCTCTTCGGGATCTCGGGGCTGCTGCCGCTGGCGCTCAACCCCTTTTTCGGGGAGCTGGGCCTGGAGGCCCCGGACCTGCGCTGGTTCTACCCCGCCGTCGGGATCGCCATCGCCTCCTCCCTCCTCTTCGTGCGCTCCCTGGAGGAGCCCAACCTCTCGCGCCCTCGCCAGCCGGTGCGGGCCGCCGAGGTGATCGCGGCGCTCAGGAGCCCGCCGCTGTGGTCGGTGTGGCTGGCGACGGTCGTCTTCGCGGGGCTGGTGGCCACCTTCATGGCCTTCTCGACGGTGACGGCGGCCAGCCGGGGCGTCGACCGCTCCACCGCTCTGTGGCTGACCTACGCCGCTGGCGCCGTCGGCGTGCGCCTCTTCGGCGCGCGGCTCCCCGATCGGCTCGGGACGGCGAACATGGTCGCGCCGGCGCTGGGCCTCTACGGCGCCGCGATGCTCCTGTCCGCCTCGGCCACGACGACGGCCGGCTTCCTCATCGCCGGTCTGCTGGCCGGCCTCGGCCACGGCTCCTGCTTCCCGGTCCTGACCAGCCAGGTCATCAGCCGCTCGCCTGAGCGCCTGCGCGGCTCGGCGCTGGCCATGTTCACCGCCATCTGGGAGCTCTCCTCCGTGACCCTGACCCCCGCCTTCGGCCTGCTGGCCGACGCCACCGACGACCGCACCATGTTCGCCGCCGTCGCCGCCTGCGCCGCCTGCGGCGTCGCCCTCTGGGCCGCCGTCGAGCACCGCGTCCAGCCGCGCGTCCCTTGATCCAGGAGGGGCCAGGCGCTCAATGATGTGTCGAGGGCTCCTCCACACCCAAAGATCCCACGCGCGCCAGATCTTCAACATCTGCAATAAATTCATAGCCTTGAAGCTCTCGCCTGCGTCCAGACATGACCCAGGTGAGCGGGCGACGCAGGGAGCGCCCCGGCTCTTTCGCCGACGCTGGAGCCCGCGGCGTCGCGGTCGCTTTTCTGTCTCGATGGGCTGCGTCGCCCGGCGAGATCAGCCCCTGGCGACGAGCGCACGCAGGATCTCCAGCGTCACCGACCCGGCGATCTTCAGATCCCGCAGCGCAGCGCCGGGTTCGACCCAGGCCGCCTCGACGTGCTCCTCCGACGGGAAGGCGCGCAGCGCCCCGCCCTGGTCGGCGGCGCTCTGGTCGTCGGTCTCGCCGCCGTCGCCAGCATCGTTGACGCTGGCGATCTCGACCACCGCGAAGGCCACGATCCGGTAGATCCGGGCGCGGGCCTCCAGGGTGCTGTCGCGCTCCACCAGCGCTTCGCCGACCCGCACCCTGAGCCCCGTCTCTTCGAAGACCTCTCGCTCGACGGCCTCGACGGGCGACTCGCCCGGATCGACTCGCCCGCCTGGAAGACACCACATCCCCGGATAGGAGCGGTCGTCCTGGCGACGCCGCAGCATCAACACCCTGCCATCGCGCTCGATGAGCGCGACGGCCGCCATGACGATCTCCATGTCCTCTCCTGCGCCTCGCGGCGCGCCCATCCCCTGCGCGCGCCGGTTGGTGTACATTGCCTCGTGCGCGCCGCGCGCCCAAGCGCCGGGGATCAAAACCCGACGCCCGCTCAACCTGAAGGGAGGGACGCCATGAACCCGCGCTCTCGCGCGCTCACCTCCGACCTGAGCGCCGCAAGCCCGAGCGCCGCGAGGCGGGCCGTCGCAGGCGCGCTGGTCGCAAGCGCGCTCGCCCTGACGGCGGGGTGCGCCGGGTCGAGCCCAGGGAAGGGGGCCCTCACGCCCGAGGAGCCTTTACCGCTGGCGGGGCTGGACACCTTCGACGCCTGCAGCCGCCAGGTGGCCCAGGGGCTCGGGGTCTTCTACCTGTGCGAGCAGCACGGCTTCGGGGCCTTCATCTCCGAGTACTTCCCGTGGGAGGACGCGGACATGGCCGACAACCTGGGGCGCTTCTCCCGAAGCTCGGCCGAGAGCATCCACGGCCCCGGCGGGCAGGTCAGCGTCGAGGTCGTCCCCGCGCCGATCGGGGGTACGCCGATCGTGCTCTACAGCGCGAGGGGCTTCGGCGTGGGCGTGCCGGACTTCGAGGGGCGCTACGCGCTGGCGCGGGTCCGCGAGGGGGTGCGGGTGATCGCCTGCTTTACGTCGAGCGACTGGCGCTTCGAGGGCTGCGGCGAGATCCTGGCATTGCTGGAGCCCGATCGGACCTTTGACGCCCTGTCGGCGCGCTACAAGGCTGGCGCGCCGGTCTTCTCGGGTCGGGCGCTGGCCGTCCCGTCCGGCTGCAAAAAGACCGGCGCCCGCACTCTGACCTGCCCCGACAGCGAGCTGGCCATCTCCCCCGTCCCGATCCCGGATCTGACGCAGGCCGCCGCCGACATGGACCTCGATCAGCGGCAGTTCTTCGCGGGCCTGTGCGCCGCGCCCGTGTTCTGGCAGGCCCCCTGCCTTCTGGACGGCGCCGAGGCCACCTGCCACCACGCCCGGTGTGTTGACGACGCGGGGGCGCTGCAGGGCGCCGTGGCGCTGACCCAGGTCCGCAACGAGCCCTGGGCCGCGAGCTGCCGCTTCGACCCGCAGGCTCTCGACGGCGACGCCTTCCCGCCGGTCTGCGCCCAGCTCCTCGACGGCGCCGTCGCGCCACCCTGAAGGCCGCCCCACGCTCGACGATCATCGCACGCTCAACGAGCGTTGGGCGGTGGTGGCACCTTGACCTCATCGTGGGCGCCGCGATAGCGTGCGCCGCCTTCGATGTGCGCCGATGCCTGTCGATGGGCACCCCAGAACCCTCGGAGGTCGCAATGAGCCTGTCCTCGATGTCGTTGGAGCAGAAGTCCGTCCACACGATCCGCACGCTGGCGATGGACGCGGTGCAGCGGGCCAACTCGGGGCACCCTGGGACGCCGATGGCCCTGGCCCCGCTGGCCTACCACCTCTTCCACGAGGTGATGCGCTACAACCCCCGCGACCCGGCCTGGGCCGACCGGGACCGCTTCGTGCTCTCGTGCGGCCACGCCTCGATGCTCCAGTACGCGCTGCTGCACTTGACGGGCTTTGAGCTCTCGCTCGACGAGATCAAGAACTTCCGGCAGTGGGGCAGCCTGACGCCGGGGCACCCGGAGGTGCACCACACGCCGGGGGTCGAGACGACGACGGGGCCGCTGGGTCAGGGGATCAGCACCGCCGTCGGCATGGCGCTGGCCGAGGCGCACCTGGCGGCGGCCTTCAACACCGACGAGGGCACGATCGTCGATCACCGCACCTACGTGATCTGCAGCGACGGCGATCTGATGGAGGGCGTGGCGGCCGAGGCGATCTCGGTGGCCGGTCACCTGAAGCTGGGCAAGCTGATCTGCTATTACGACGCCAACGAGATCACGATCGACGGCGCGACCGGGATCACCTTCACGGAGGACGTCGGGGCGCGCTTCGAGGCGTGCGGCTGGCACGTCGAGCGGGTGGGGGACGGCGAGGATCTGGCGGCGTTGCGCGAGGCGACGCGGCGGGCGCAGCGGGCGGCGGATCGGCCCTCGCTGGTGATCGTGCGGACGACGATCGGGATCGGGTCGCCGAACAAGGCCGGCAAGCCCGACGCGCACGGGGCGCCGCTGGGGGCCGGCGAGGTGGCGCTGGCCAAGGCCGCCTACGGCTGGCCCCAGGACGCGCACTTCCTGGTGCCCGAGGACGTCGCCGCGCACCTGGGCGCGGCGGTCGGGCGGGGGGCGCGGGATCAGGCGGCGTGGGGGGCGGCCTTTGAGGTCTGGGCTGGCGCGAACCCGGCGCTGGCGGCGCAATGGCGGCGTCGAATGGGGGGGTCGCTGCCGGAGGGATGGGAGGCGGCGCTGCCGCGCTTCGGGGCCGGCGCGATGGCGACGCGCAAGTCCTCGGCGACGGCGCTGCGGGCCTTGATGGCGCAAGTGCCCGAATTGATTGGGGGATCTGCGGACCTTGGGGGGTCGAACGGGACGCGGCACCTGGAGATGGGGGTGGTGTCGCCGGGGGAGATCCGGGGTCAGCTCATCCACTTCGGCGTGCGGGAGCACGCGATGGGGGCGATCTGCAACGGGCTGTCGCTGCACGGGGGCTTTCGGCCTTTCTGCGCGAGCTTCCTGGTCTTTACCGATTACATGAGGCCGGCGATCCGGCTGGCGGCGCTGATGAAGCAGCCGGTGATCTACATCATGACGCACGACAGCATCGGGTTGGGCGAGGACGGGCCGACGCACCAGCCGGTGGAGCACGTCGGGGTGCTGCGGGCGATCCCGAACCTGGAGGTCTTCAGGCCGGCGGACGCCGGGGAGGTAGTCGAGGCGTGGCGGCGGGCCATCGAGCGGACGGACGGGCCGACGGTGCTGGTGTTGACGCGCCAGGATCTGACCACGCTCGTCGACGCCCCGACGGGGGAGGCCGCGCGCGGGGGCTACATCCTGGCGCGGGAGTCGGGCGAGCGGCCGGACGTGGTCCTGATGGCCAGCGGGTCGGAGGTGGAGCTGGCGCTGGCGGCGCGGGAGCGGCTCGGTGAGGTGGGGGTCGACGCGCGGGTCGTCAGCATGCCCTGCCATGAGCGCTTCCTGGCTCAGAGCGCCGCGTACCGCGAGCAGATCCTGCCCGGCGCCATCCGGGGCCGCGTGGCCGTCGAGGCCGCCAGCGGCATGAGCTGGGATCGCTTCCTGGGTCTGGACGGGCGCTTCGTGGGGATGACCTCCTTCGGGGCCTCGGCGCCCGCGGAGATCCTCTACGAGAAGTTCGGGATTACGATCGAGGCCGTCGTCGAGGCCGCGCTCGCGGCGCGCGGCGCGCTGGGCCAGAGTCGTTGACCTCAGCGCGGATCGGCAGGCACTCCACCCGTGTCCACCCCACGAAGCGCTCATCCATCTCGGCCTCTCCAAGCGCCGCGCCAACCCCTGATCTTTCCATCCACACCGCACCCCGCGCGATCCCACGCGCTCTGCCGATCAAGAGAGCGCACGAACCGTTCCTCAAAACGCTCAACCTCGCTCGTGGCGCGCTCAGGAGAGCTTCCAGATCGCCGCCGAGAGCTTCCAAATCGCCGCCGAGGCTTCCAAATCGCCGCCGAGGCTTCCAAATCCCGTGCTGAAGGGGATCCGCGCGTCGCCCTCGCCAGGATCTCCGCTTCGGCTCGCCCTCGATCCCCACCAGGACAGGATCGGCAAGAATTTGGAAGCCTCTCCAGCGATTTGGAAGCCTCTCCAGCGATTTGGAAGCCCTCGATCCCATCTCCCCTCGTCTGGACTCACCCCGGAGCCATGACTTACGATCTCCCCGCCGGGCGCCCGGCGCGGGCGCCTGAGATCGAGGCAAGAAGTCGATGGTCATCACCGGGTTCGAGATCACCCACGCGTTCCGATTCCATGGTCGACGCCCTCGATCGGCCCGCCCCGACGGCATCACCACCCGCCCCAGACGGCCAGTGATCCCGGCCACGGTTCCTGCGACCCACCCCTGAGGCCCACCCGTCATCGACCCTCGAAGCCCCGCTGTCACGGCCTTGAGCATGGGACCGAAGCGAGCGGGACCTTGTGACAGGCGCGGCGCGCTCCTGGGCCGAAGTGGGTGCGCTGGCCGACCCCTCGGATCCGGATGATGGCGCCCTCGTCCGAGTCGTAGGCCTCTTCGAGGTCTGCGGCGCCCGTCGAGCCATGCCTGTGCACCTTGAAGGCGATGGAGGCTGTGATAGAGTCTGGGGATGATCCCGCTTCGCCTGAGCCGCGCTCGGGCCTATCCGTCCCGAAATCCACTCGGTGGTGAGGTCGATGCCGGCGCCATGGGCCAGACTGAGATAAATATCATGTATTGTCTTGACACAGCGGTACTATCATGCCGCAGGTCGAGACGATCTTGAACGAGGAGGGCAAGCGACCTTTGAAGCCCCAACAACGGCCTTCTGGATCGCGCGTGAAAATGAGACCATTGAAGGGTGGAGATTTGGACTCATCACAGACATAACTTTCAATAAAGCAGCTGTTGTCCACCGAAATCATAAAGCCGTTGATCATTTCGCAATTGGGGCCGTCACCACACTCCTTTGCACAAGAATCATCGACACAAGAACAAAGAAAGGTGGTCATTAAAGATACGGCTGTTGACAAGACGAGTCTAGAGCGCTGATTGGTTTGACTCCCGTCGGTCGTCGGTCCGACAACGCCGATGCCGTCGTCGTCGATGCTCGCCGGGCCAACGGCCCGCCTGTGCTCTCCTCCTTGGCCTCGACGCTGTCGGCCTCGACGACCTCGGTCCCTCAAACCAATCAGCGCTCTAGAGGTGAGTGATTCTGATCTGGACTGGTTATTTGGCATCATGGTTTCTCACTCGCTCGAACATAAGTCAAGTTCTCTCGCACAGGTATTATCATCAACAAAAGATTGTGGAACTCCTCCCCCAAATATCCAGCAAGTGCCGTCGGGAGCCCGCATGGGTGATAAGTCCTCTCCTCCAAAGAATTCACCACAAACAAATGCCCTAATATCACAATCAAGTTCGTCTAAATGTGCGTTCCCGTGAATAGGGCCGCAGTCGATTTTATTGGCGCACTCTTTGCCGCAAAGACTATCTCCATTGTCTGCTTCAACTGGCTCGTCCACACATGCGGCCATGAACAAGAGAGAGACGAGACTACTCAGGATCGATGTCTGTTCCAGGTTCATTGGTTCCTCCTCTATTGTTGCTTTCAAAGAAATATGCATAGAATACCTTTATAGAATTTCCACCACACTCAGTAAATTGAGATGCAACTTGATAGCCCTTAATAGCCAATCTGTACTGCCTTGTGAACGGATTTGACTGAAACACCCTTTCCTTTTCATCGGTTCGACTGGTGCTAGATTTGTGAGTATGCCATAATCCTGTCGTAGAGCTATAATATTGGAGAGACAAGTCGAGGTCATCAAGCAATCCGGACGATCCATATCTACTATCAAACCAGTAGATTACAGCTTTGATGACATCGACATAAGGGCTAAGTGTTGAGGCGTTGTTGATATTGATGTATGAGGTGTTCCCATTCCCCACACAAAGTGAACCAGAAGCATACTCCGAAGGATTTGCTAAGCCAACGCCTAGTTCTGGAAGCCGCATCTTGATGCGCCCTCCGCCCCACAAATTCGAGAACATTGTCGAAATTTTTCCAGTTTGAGACTCTCGATCACCCATGAGGAGCATGTTTGCGAACAACAAACCAGGATCGTCGATGGCATCACTTATTTCATTTTTATAGTACGACACAAAATCAACGGCAGATCCTGCGACCCATGGAGTTGAATAACTTGTCCCACTGACGCTATCCAAATAATTGTAATTTTGATCACCACCCACTCCAAAATAATACTTTCTGTCCCCTGGACCTGTTAGGTCAATGATAGACCGATTTCTCCCTTCGGTCGAACTTGCACCCCCTAACGATGAGGAGGTAGCGATAACACCGGCTCTAACCTCGGACTCGTCGTCGGACTCGTGAGCCCCTACCGTGAAGACCCCCATCGCCGAGCCTGGATCTGTGACCGTGCAATCCGTTTCAAGTGGGTGATCCTCATTTCCGGCGGATTTAAATAAAAGTGTACCGCTTTCAAAAACAGACATTGCAGCAAGAGAATATGTTGTATCGCCCATACAGTCAGGATCAGAGCCCTCTACATGCGAGGATAGGTTTGCTGCAACGATTTTTGAAGGATGGCTTGCGATCTCATCCAATGCCTTGATCAGGTTTAGGCCAAAATCTGTCTCCCCTGCGCTCCTGTTGACTTCATAAAGATGAAGATAGATTTCTCGCGCAGCTCCGCTGTACCTCTTTCTCATAAACGGATCAGTGACTTGCGGCTCCTGACCGTCCGTGAGATCTCCCGCCATGATACCAGCAACAATGGTTGAATGTATGCCAAAGGGCGCTGTATAAGTAACATCGAAGCACCAGTTGGAGCCGTTGTTGGAGCAATATTCCGTTTCCGTGACTCGAGACCACGAAGAAGAAGACGAACGAAAACCAAAATGTGTGCCCCTTGGAGGACCTTGTTCTGGGTCGGTTGACTTCGACGGTTCGATTACGGCACCATGCAAACGCTCACTGCCAGAGTATACATATCCTTCGTAATTGTTGTCGACAAATTGTGACAGTTGGGTTCCCTTTTCGATCTCAAGACCGTCTGCCTCAATGGAACCGTCCTTTGAGGCATCAATTTTTTGAACCAGCGGGTGTTCGTCCAGCGTGTAGAGGCAGTCGTGACTGATCCGGGCCAGAAAGCAGGGCATCCCTGAGCAAAGGTAAAAGACATCCATACCGCAAGCGTCGGTTTGCTCAATGATGGAGAACGCCTGATTTTGAAACAGGCTTTGTCTTTCGGATAGAAAGGTCTCCCTTAAAAAGAGGATGTCATCCTGTGCCGTATCTTGCCTGATCGCGAGGATCGCGCCAAGCCATGTACTGTAATTTTCAACGCCATCTGGTTCGGCGAAAAAGACAATGGCATCGGAGAAGTTTGATATTGATAAAGCTTGTTCGAGGGCCGGATCGACTTTGGGGCGCGTTGAAGTTGGGGCGTACGCGAGGGGTACGAGGTTTGATGGGGCTGAAGTCTTATTGGTTTGCATCAAACCAGAATACACGAGCCTATCCCAGTAACGTATAGAAGGTGTAAAGTGGCCTCGTGGACATCGAAGATGACGACGAGGTGAGACGATGGCAGGACGGTTTGAGGGGCTCAGCGATCTGGAATGGCAACTCTTCGCGGACCTGTTTCCTGTGC
>SYOX01000070.1 GCA_005804885.1 Pseudomonadota bacterium | reverse complement strand
CAGCCCCTCCAGCGGCGTCATCCCCATGCTGGTCTCCACCGACCGCCCGTACTCCACCGCGCACACGCTGCACCCATTGCCGAGGTGGCACGTGATCAGCCGCAGCTCGCGGACGTCCGCCTCCATGTAATCCGCCGCCAGCTCCGAGACGATCTTGTGGCTGATGCCGTGGAAGCCGTAGCGCCGCAGCCCGTGCTTCTCGGCCAGCTCCTGCGGCAGCGCGTAGGTGCGCGCCCGCCTCGGCAACGTCGCGTGGAAGGCCGTGTCAAAGACCGCCACGTGCGGCACCCCCGGCAGCAGCCCCCGCGCCGCGCGCAGGCCAGCCAGGTTGGCCGGGTTGTGCAGCGGCGCCAGCGACACCAGCGCCTCGATCGCGCCCTCGACCTCGTCGTCCACCACGGTCGCGCTCACGAAGCGCTCGCCGCCGTGGACCACCCGATGCCCCACCGCCCCTATCGACAGCCCACCAACCCCCACCAGCGAGGGTAGCGCCGACGCCAGCGCCTCGCCGTGATCCCGACCTGCACACGGCACCGGCGCCCCCGACCCCACCGTCAAGACCGCCTCCTGACCGATGCGCTCGACCTGGACGTCCACCTTGTGCCGCCCCGTCTCGTGCTCGATCACAGAACCCTTCAGCGACGAGCTGCCGCAATTGATCACCAGTATGTCCATCGGACCACCTCCCCTCACCATCGCCTATTGAACCTGCTGGACTCCAACCTTCAGTGCCGACATCCTAGATCACCGACGCAACCCCGCCAAGCCACTCCGCCTCCCGCGAGAGATCGCCGCCGACCTCACCCGCCGACGCGCGACCCCCCAGCCTCGCGCTACGGCCTCGGCGCCGCCAGCGCCGCGTCGATCGCGGCCAGCAGCGCGGGATCGGCGGCCTCGACCGCGCCCAGCGAGGACCACAGCAGCACCCCCTCCCTGGAGAAGAGGAAGCTGGCCGGCAGCGCCGTCGTGTCAAAAAGCCGCGCGGACGTGTTCTCCGGATCGTGCCAGACCGCGTAGGGCAGCGCCTCGGCCTTCACCAGCGCCTTGAGCTCGCCGGCCGACTCCGCCGCGTCGACCGAGATCCCGATCACGCGCAGCCCACGCCCCGCAAACCTCCTGTGCAGGGCCGCCAGCGCCGGCATCTCCTCCCGACACGGCTTGCACCACGTCGCCCACAGGTTCACCAGCGCCACCTCGCCCTGCATCGAGTCCAGCGCCACCGCCTCACCGTCGAGCGCCCTGGCCGACAACGCCGGCCTTCGCCACCCCTGGCCCCGCTCGACCACGCCCGAGACGAAGCGCGGCTCGCCCGACGGCGCCAGGAACCTGGCCAGCGGGATCATCGAGACCCGCAGCGCCGACTCTGGCCCATCCACCGTCCAGACGAAGAGCACCCCCTCCCCCACCCGCGCCGCCTTGGCGAAGCCGCTCGCCCTGGCGCTGGAGCTCGCGGCGACGTCCACGGGCTGACCCACGCGCCCCAGCGCGTCCACCCGCGCCGCCCGGATCACCGCGCCCTCCCCCGCCCCGTCCAGCCACGACACCAGCACCTCGCCGTCGTCGAGCCCCACCGCGGCCAGCCTCCCCAGCGGCGCGCCCGCGCCCTCCTCGGAGTCCACGTCGACGGGCGCCCCGAAGGTCGCGCCGCTGTCCTTTGAAAACGCGACCTGCACCCTGTTGCGCCCCCCGGCGGCGGTGAACCAGGCCGCCGCGACCTTGTCCCCGTCCGCGACGAGGACCGGGCCGTTGACCGGGCAACCCTGGATCTGCCAGCGATCCTCACCGAGGGTCGCGGGCGACGACCAGCCCCCGCCCGAGCGGCGCGCGATCGAGACGTCGCGCACCTCGCCCTCGCTCCGATCCCGGTAGACCACCACGGGGCCGCTGGCCGTGCGGACGGCGCCCGTGCCGCAGCAGTCGCACACGCGCGGATCGACCACCTCGGAGGGGCCGATGGACCCTGGGGTCACCAGGGCGGTGCGCACCGCCGTCGGGCCGGGGGGATCAGCGACGGACTCGCGGCCGTCGAGCCAGAAGACGCGGAAGCCCTCCCCTTCGACGACCGCGGAGACGAAGCCGTGTTCGGTCTCTGTCCCATCCTGGTGCGGCGACCCCAGCGCGCGCCACGCCTTGCCGTCCTCCGAGATCGCCAGCCGCACGTCGTAGGCGTACTTGCCCTGGCCCGACTTCTGCGCCCAGTGGACCAGCGCCGCACCGCCCGGGTGGAGGGTGATCGAAGGGACATCGGCCCAGTTGCCGAAGATCTCGGCGCCCTCGGCCACCGTCACCGGCGTGGACCACACCCCCTCTTCAAAGAAGGACACCCGCACACGCCGCGCCGGCGCCTCCTCGGAGCCGCCCGACGCAGGCTCCAGCCAGCTCATCGCCACCCGCTCGCCTTCGACGGCGAGGTTGGGCGCCATGGCCCCGCCGAGGGTGGGCAGCGGGATCATCTGGGCGGCGAGCGCCTCGGGATCGCCCTGGGCGGCGGGGGCGTGGGCAGGTGAGATGGTGGGCGCGAGCGCCGAGGGGGAGCCGCAGGCGACGAAGGCCAGCGCGATCAGGCCCAGAGCGGCGAGGTGGCGAGGTGAGGTGATGTCCATGAGGGGCCTCCGAGGTCAAGGCGTGGAAGTTGGGGGGTCGGGGTGTCAGAGTCGCGCCCCTCGGCGCTCGCCCTATCCCTGCCCGTTGGAGGGCTCACTGGGGGGGCGGGGGCGAGAGGAGGGCGTCTCGGCGTTGCCAGGGGGGGGTGTTGAATCGGGGTTGGTCGCAGGGGGAGGGATCAACGGGGAGCTGAGGTGCTTGAGGAAGCGGCGGCGGGGGCTCTGATCCAGCAGGGGGACGCGGCGAGATGAGGGCGAGGGCGTCCGGGGCTGATCGCGCAGCTCGACCGGGGTCCGCATCCCGGGCACGAGGCTGGAGACGGCGGCCCTCCAGCGCAGCGCGAAGGTCTCTGGCTCGGCGGGGCGAAGCTCGAGCCCGAGGCCGAGGGGCGAGCTCAGCACGACGCGGCCTTCCATCCAGTGTTCGGTGCCTGTGGCCGGGATCTGGAGGCAGATGGCGATGTTGGCGTTCAGGGGCGCTCGCTCGCGGAGCGGCATCAAGAGGGAGGAGGTGGCCTTGATCTGGGCGTCGATCGCCTCGGCGGCCTCTCGCGTCAGGAGCTCCACCATCAGCAGGAGCCCGCCGTCTTGATGGGAGAGCTTGACGAACACGCCGTCGCCGGTCTGACACCAGACGCCGAGATCTTCTGCGGGTTGATCGTCTCTGTCACTCACCCTTCGCCCTCAACTGCCCTGACCGTTGCTGAGACCCCCTTCTCGGTCTCTCCCTTCCTTTCTAGCACCGACTGGCCTCGGTTGCATTGCCGAGTGACGCTGACCGGCCATCAGCGCCTGCGCGCCCGGGGCGATCACAGCCGCGGCGCGCAGGCGCGCGACACGACCGCGTCGCGCAGCCCTGCGAAGCGGCCGAGGCGCGCGGGGAGCTGGGCGATGATCAGATCGGCGATCATCGCCTCGGCCTCTGGCGATTCAAGGCGCTCACGGGTCGCGCCGGCGTAGCGTGGGTCCTCCAGGTGGAGGCCGATCACCGCGCTGAGGCCGCGCACGGCGCCCTGGCGTCGGACGCGGCGCCCGGCGAGCGCCCCGAGGGCGCGGGCGAGGCCACGGCGAAGGCCCACGATGTGTGGGCCGAGGGGGGTGAGGTGGGCATTGCAGATCGCGGTGATCTCGGCGTCGTCCTGGGCGCACCAGCGCAGCGCGACCTCCGATCTGGGCCGCCGCTCGCCGGCCACCACGGGGCCGGCGAGGTGGAAGATCGCGGGGTGAAGGGGCTGGCGGCCGAGGGCCTCGTCGCGGCGGGCCAGCGCGTCCGCGAGCCCTCTGGGGCGGCGCAGGCGGTGGGTGAGCGACTGCGCCTCGTCCACGATCACGATCTCCACCTCGGGCGCCAGCGTCGCCCGAAGCTCGACGGCCTTGAGCAGCCGCTCGACGCAGAGCCCGGCGCCTTCGAAGATCGTCGGATCGGGCAGGAAGGTGATCCGGGTGCCGCTCTCCCAGCAGGGCTCGCAGGCCGCGAGCGGCCCCTGCGGCTTGCCCTCGACGTAGCGCTGGCGCCAGACCCGCCCCTCGCGGCGGACCTCCACCTCCAGCCACGCGCTGCAGCCGTTGACCACCGCGCACCCGAGCCCCCAGAGCGTGCCGCGGATCCTGCTGGCGCCCAGATCATCACGCCGAGCGCCGCCGATCTGCGTCATGATGATCTCCACGGCCGAACGCCCGCCGAGGGCCTCCACGGGGATGCCACGGCCACGATCCGCCACCGTCACCGCGCCGCCAGCGTGCAGGATCACCCCGACCTTGTCCCCGAAGCCCTCCAGCGCCTCGTTGACCGCGTTGTCAATCAGCTCGCACGCCGCCACGATCAGCCCCGATCCGTCCCGCGTGTCCCCGACGTACATCCCTGGCCGACGCCTCACGGCCTCCAGGCCCTCCAGCACCACGATGCTGCTGGCGTCATAGGCCGACGCCGCTGCCGCCTCAACTTCGACCTCACCCCCCTCAAGCACCCCCTCGCCCATCCTCGCCTCCCGCGCTCGGAGATATCCACCCGATCCCTCGACCTCACCTTCGACCTCACCTCCGACCCCGGCATTGTACCACGGGCCATCCCGGCGCGCACGCCTTTGAGCGCACGCAAGCCATTGATCACAAAGGATAAAACAAGAAAAACAGGGCCACGGATCCGGCCCGGTCATCGCCCCCGGGAGCACCCGGGAGGACCCGCGCCGACCTGCGCCGATGGGGCGCGGCGAAGCCCCGGAGCGCGCTCTGGAAGCGCGATCCCAAAGGGGTTTGGACCAGCCATTGATCATGGGGCCGACGATGGGACAAGGAGAACGCGACGGGTTGCCTCGATGGGCGGACACGCGGTCCTTCCGGTGACCGACGGGTTGAGGGACAAGACGATCCCGACGGGTCGGCGTTGTTGGATGGACACGTCGATCCCGGCGGGTCGGCGTTGTTGACGGGCACGTCGATCCCGGCGGGTCGGCGTTGTTGACGGGCACGTCGATCCCGACGGGTCGGCGTTGTTGACGGGCACGTCGATCCCGGCGGGTCGGCGTTGTTGACGGGTACGTCGATCCCGACGGGTCGGCGTTGTTGACGGGCACGTCGATCCCGACGGGTCGGCGTTGTTGAGGGACAAGACGATCCCGACGGGTCGGCGTTGTTGGATGGACACGTCGATCCCGGCGGGTGGGCGTTGTTGGGTGGACACACGGTCCTTCCGGGGACCGACGGGTTTGCCGCTGTCGCGGCTGCACCTCGCGGCTACTCTGTTTCGCCCCTCCGGGGCTCTATTTACCGAGCCGCCCCGTTGGGGCGGGAGGGGATGGGACAACGGACCGACAAGGCCAATCGGTCGGTTGTTGTCTGGCGCCTCGGGGCTGCAAACCGCCTTGGCCTTCCGATTTCACCGAGCATGGATACGCATTATAGAGCCCCGGAGGGGCGAAACAGAGTAGATACTGTGTTGGAGTCAAGTCGAAAGAGACCTCTTTTCGTCAAAGGGTTGGCCACTGTTCAGGACGCCGTAGACCTGGCGAAGCAGCTTGTGCATCGCTGCGACTACTCTCTCT
>SYOX01000069.1 GCA_005804885.1 Pseudomonadota bacterium | reverse complement strand
CGGTCTTGCCGACGCCGGTGGGGCCGACGAAGAGGAAGACGCCGAAGGGCTTGGTGGGGTCGGTCAGGCCGGCCTTGATGAGGGTGATGAGGTCGAGGACGGCGTCGACGGCCTCGGTCTGCCCCAGGACGCGGCGGTCGAAGAAGCCGCGCACGGCGTCGGGGTCCAGCGCCAGGGCGTCGTTGAGCAGCAGCTCGGGCAGGCCGGTGAAGCGGGCCAGACCCTTGATGACGTCCTCGGCGCTGATGTCGAGGGTGTCGCCGGTGCCCTGCCGCTTCTCAAGGAGGTTGTCGACGACCTGCTTCAGGACGGTGATGGAGCGGCCGGGCTGGGCCATGGTGCTGTAGTAGGTGCCGGAGAGGTCGATGAGCAGCTCGATGACGTCGGGCGAGGCCTTGAGCATGACGCCGTGGCGCAGGCTCATCTCGGCGAGGCTGGCGCGGACGACCTGGTGGGTGGTGGGCAGGTCGGGCTCGCTGATCGGCAGCAGCTGGAACATGCGCTTGACGGACAGATCCCGCTCGATCCCTCGCCGCAGCGCCTCGGCGGTGGACTCTCCGATGACGGTGATGTCGCCCCGGCGCATGTAGGGGGCCAGCAAGGTGACGAAGTTCTGCTTGTTGGAGCTGGTCGTGCCGGCGCCGGGCAGGTCGTTGACGTTGGTCAGGTAGAGGAAGACCCGGCGCGGGGCGCGGATCTTCTCGACGAGGTCGTGCAGCTTCGTCTCCCACTCGCCGATGTACTTGGTGCCGACCATCAGCTCGGGGGTGCTGGTCTCCAGCACGGCGCAGGAGGGGTCCTGGGCTGCAAGTCTGCGTGTCACCTCATGAATCAGGGCCGTCTTGCCGACACCAGCCTCGCCGACGAGGATGACCGATCGGCTGCCCTCCTTGGTCAACATGCGCAGCAGCGAGGTGGCCTCGTCCTCGCGTTCGAAGGCGCGATCGAGGCTGTCGATCTGGTCCTCGGAGGTCAGGACGCGGCCGAACTGGCTGATCTCGCTGACGTCGATCTGGACGGAGACGAAGTGCTGGAGGTCCTTGAGCAGCGGGCCGAGGCCCTCGGCCAGGGCCTCCTTCTGGAGGGCCTGGAGGGTGGCGCGGCGCTGCTTGTCGTCCTGCCGCTCGACGTGCTCGCGCAGCACCTCGGGGCTCATCGGCGCGACGAGGCCGCGCAGGGCGACGGCGCAGGCGAGCTGGACGTCCTCGTCGTCGTCGGTCAGGCCGCGCAGCAGCGGGTCGAAGGAGCGGCGCTGGCCGAGTCGGCCGAGGGCGACGGCGGCCTCCTGGCGCACGCGCCAGTCGTTGTCGCTCATGACGGCCTCGAGCTTGTCGGCGGCCCGCGCGGCGCCGAGGCGCCCGAGGGTCTCCAGCACGGTCAGGCGCAGCTCGCGGTGGGGGTCGTCGGCCAGCTTGAGCAGGGGCTCGACGGCGTCATCGACGGGGTGCTGCGCGATGGCCAGCGCGGCCGAGCGGCGCACCTTCCAGTTGGCGTCGCCCAGGCGCCCCGTCAGCGCGGCGCCGCGCTCGGGGATCTCCATCTGGCCGATGGCCTCGACCGCGGCGCGGCGCTCCTGGTAGGAGATCGAGTCGATCATCTCCAGCAAGCGGGCCTTGAGCGGCGCGCCGAAGTTGACCAGCTCGGCGACGATGTCGTCGAAGCGCTCCTGATCCTCCTCGTAGCGCAGGGCGGCCAGCTCCGCGATCAGCCGCTCCAGGTGTTCCAGGAGCTGAGGGGAGAGGGCCTGCTCGGCGGCCCTGGCCCGCCCCGCGCGCTTGATCTGCTTTACTGCCATGCGTCCTCATCGGCTCGTCACTGCGACCGGGGCCACCATACTCCAGCCCCCGGCGGGTGGAAACCCCTGAGGAATCGTGCTAGCAAGGGCCGTGTTCAAGGGGCGATCGTCGAAAAGCGCCGCGCGAGCGGCGCCGACCCAAGGAGCGCAATGTCCGACACTCAGCCTGGACCCCCGAGGCGCCCCCCAGGCCTCGCGCGCCTGGCCGCGACGAGCGCCATGGACGGGGTCGCGGCGCTCGTCGCGGCGCTGGCTCTGGTCGGGGCCACGCCGATCGCGGCCGGGTCCGCGGCGCTCGTCGTTGGGGCCGCGGCGCTCGTCGTCGGGTTCGCGCCGATCGCGGCTGGGTTCGCGGCGCTCGCCGTCGGGTTCGCGGCGCTGCCTTCCACGGCCCAGGCCCAGGGCAGCGCCGAGCTGCACCACGCGCTGCGCCTCGGGCTCAAGGATCCGAAGCTGCGCAACCGGGCCGGGGCCGAGGCGCTGGCCGAGCGCCTGCGCGGGCGACTGCTGGCCGCGCAGCTCTCCGATCACAAGGTGCAGATCGACGCCGAGCACGGCGAGGTGCTCGTGGAGGTCTTTTGCGACCTGAAGCCGGAGGAGATGGAGCGCTTCTTGACCGCGCCGGGCGAGGCGGTCTTCGTCGGCGCCGAACTCGAAGGCCGCATTTTCGAAGATCTGCGCGGCGCGCTGCCCGAGGGGATTTCGGTGGGCTACGAGGCCGTGGGCGCCTCGACGGACGTCTTTCTGAGGGGCCCGGACGCCGCGATCCTTAAAAAGGGGGTGGACAAGCTCGCTCTGTGGGACTACACCATCCACATCGGACCCATCCGCGGGGACGACGCGAGCGCCGGCGGGTTCAGGACCTGGCTGGTGCGCCGCGGTGCCCCTTCGCTGGGCACGAAGGCGCTCAGGGCGGCCTCCATCACCCTGGGTCAGCATCCCAACTACCACTACGTGACGGTCTACTGGGGACAGAGCGAGGCGCCAGACCAAGGCGATCGCCTGGAAGGCCAGCGGGGGTTGCGGACTCTGACGACCACCACCAAGGGCGGTCACCTGTTGTTGATCATCGACGGAGAGCTCAAGCAAACGATCAAGGTGCATGAGGTGAGCGCCGAGGGGCAGCTCAACATCCTCATGGCGCCGGGGTCATCGGAGGGCCAGCTGGCCCAGGCGCGGCATGTGGCCGGCCTGCTCGGCTCCAGGCCCCACCCTTGCGAGATCGTCGTCATCTCTGCCCGATCCGCGCCACATTGATTGTTGACACTGGGCGCGCGGGCCCTTCCTTCACACGAGGTTCAAGACATGAGTCAATCGAAGCGCCCGACCGGCAAGACGCCGGCGACGGACAACACCATCCGCGTCATCCCGCTCGGCGGGCTGGGGCAGGTGGGCATGAACTGCACGGCCATCGAGGTCGGCCGCGAGATCGTCGTGGTCGACTGCGGCGTGACCTTCCCGGACGACGACACCTTCGGGATCAACCTCATCCTGCCGGACTGGAGCTGGCTGCTTGAGAACGCCGATCGCATCAAGGCCATCCTTCTGACCCACGGGCACGAGGACCACATCGGCGCCCTTCCCTTTTTGCTGCGCGAGCTCAACCCCCTGCCCATCTACGGCACTCGCCTGACCCTCGGGCTGCTCAAGCGCAAGCTGAGCGAGCACCGCCTCCAGGACAAGTGCCCGCTCATCGAGGTGAAGACCCGCGACGAGGTCAAGCTGAGCAAGGCGCTGGCCTTTGAGTTCATCCACGTCAACCACTCGATCCCGGACGCGGTCGCGATCGCGATCTACACCCCGCGCGGCACGCTGCTGCACACCGGGGACTGGCGCGTGGATCACACGCCCATCGAGGGCAAGCCCATCGACCTGTCGACCTTCGCGGATCTGGGCGAGGAGGGCGTGCTGTGCATGCTGGGCGACAGCACCAACGTGGAGGTGGCGGGGACCTCGGTGAGCGAGTCCCAGGTCTTGCGGGGGCTGGAGGCGGCGATTTCGAAGGCGCGAGGGCGGGTGCTGGTGACGCTGTTCTCCAGCAACGCGCACCGGATCCAGGGCTTGATCCAGATCGCGCACAGGCTCGGCCGCAGGGTGCACATCTCAGGGCGCAGCATCGAGAACATGGTGGGGACGGCGCGCGAGCTGGGCATGATGAAGGTGCCCAGCGACGACATCTTCCTGTCGGCCGACGAGGTCGGCCAGGTGCCGCCCGAGCGGGTGTTGATCTTGAGCACGGGCAGCCAGGCTGAGCCGCGGTCGAGCCTGACCCGGATCGCCCAGGACGAGCACCGCCAGATCAAGCTGCGGGAGTCCGACACGGTGATCTTCTCGGCGCGGGTGGTGCCGGGCAACGAGGGCAAGGTCAACAAGGTGATCAACGCGATGTGGGGCAAGGGCGTCGAGGTCATCACGCCGCGCGACGCGCCGGTCCACACCACCGGCCACGCCTACCAGGAGGAGCTCAAGCTGATGCTCAACCTGGTGCGCCCGCGCCACTTCGTGCCCGTTCACGGCGAGGTCAGCATGCTGATCAAGCACGCCCGGCTGGCCCAGAGCCTTGGGATCCGCGACACCTGCGTGGCGTCGAACGGGGACGTGATCGTGATCGACGAGGACGGGATGCGCCGCGCCGGTCGGGTCACGAGCGGGCAGTTCTACGTCGACGGCAAGGGCGCCGGCGACGTCACCGACGCGGTGCTGCGGGGTCGCTCGCAGCTGGCCCGCGGCGGGATGATCGTGGCCCAGATGGTGATCGACGCCGAGAGCGGCGAGGTCGTCTCGAAGTTGAGCCTGACCCAGCGCGGCGTCGTCGAGGAGGGAGATCCGAAGGAGCTCCTCGACCAGGCGCTGGCTCATGCCCTCAAGCACCTCAACAAGCTCAAGCCCGGGGCGATGCGCGACGTCGCCGAGGTCTCCGACAACATCAGCCACTCGATCCGGCGCTTCTTCCGCAACCACCTCGATCGCAAGCCGGTCGTGATCCCCGTCATCACCCTCTCCTGATCCCGGCGCTCAAGGCGCGACTCGGGCCGCGGCGGGTTGCACGCCCGCGCAGGTTCGAGGTGAGCGCGCTCTGGGTCAAGGGCTCAAGGGCAGGTGATGAGGGTGCGGGCGGCGTTAAGCTCGGTCTTGAGGTCGGCGGAGGTGGGGTTGGAGGTGGCGGCGGCCTGGATCTCGGCGCACTGTCGGGCTTTGAGGGCGTCGGCCAGCACGCGCATGCGCTCGGCGTCCTTGATGCGCTGGGCGGCGTTGAGCACCATCTCCTTCTCGCGTTGCTCGATCTCGGCCATCTTCTCTTGGAAGAGTGCGTCGTTCTTGGCTTTTTTGGCCTCATCGGCCTCGTTCTGGATGGCCTTGATGGCGCCGCGCTCGTACTCGGCGGCGCTCTCGCTGGGGATGCTGAACTCTTCGGCGGTCTGGCGGTAGTCGTCGTACCATTGGATGACGCGGGTGCGGACGCGGGCGTCGAGGTCGGGGTTCTTGTGGTCTGCGGCGGCCTTGAGGCATTGGGCGAAGTAGGCCTGGAGCTCGGGGCCGAGGCCAGCGGGTTCGGGGTCGTTGTCCTTGTTGGCCTTTTTGCGGTGGAGCAGGAGGATGTCGAGCTTGGAGAGGCGGGGCTCTTCGAGGGCGGGGGCCTGTGTCTCGGCCTTGGTGAAGAGGTCGATGGCGCGCTTGTAGTCGCTGTCGCTGATGTTGTCCCAGGTGAGGATGGAGCGGGCCTCGTCGAGCTCGGCCCACTTGACCTGGTGGATGAACCAGCGGCCTTCGGAGAGGTTCTTGCGCAGGTTGAACTGGTAGGGCCCGAGGTTGACGTGCGCGGTGATCTCGTCGTCGAGGACGGCGGGCTGGAGGGTGTGCTCCTTGCACAGGGCGGTGTCGATGGCGTAGGAGCTGTTGGCGCCGAACTTGACCTCGAAGGAGGGTGTGGAGGCGGCCTTGCAGGCGTCGACCTCCATCTGGACGCGGTTCTGGATGAGGGTGGCGTCGCTGCCGCAGGCCGTGGAGAGCGCGGCGGCGGCGGCGAGGGTGAGGGTGAGCGCGGCGCGTTGTGAGCGGGGCATGGTGGGGAACCTCGTGGCTACAGGTCGAAGTCGACGCCGAATGAGAGGCGCAGGCGGGTGGCGGTGAGGTCCTCGGTCAGGACGTTCAGGTTGGGGGCCTGGCCCTGGGTGCCGTTGAAGAGCTGGACTTGATAGAACTGGAAGTCGAGCCCGGCGGTCAGGCCGAAGAAGGGGACGACGCCGTAGCGGACGGCGATGCCGCCGCCGGCGTTGAAGCCGAGGGGCTCGGTTTTGTCCTCGAAGCTGTCGGTCTGGTAGAGCTGGCAGAGGCTGCTGGAGACGCCGCCGTCGCTGCAGGCCTCGGGGGCCTCGGCGTCGCCGAGTCCGAAGAGGGTCAGGCCGCCTTCGGCGTAGAGGATGAGGTCGACGAGGCCGGTGGGGATGGAGGTGCCCAGGCGCAGGTTGAGGTCGGTCTGGCTGCCGAGCTCGTAGGAGACTTTGTCGAAGTCGTTCATCTTGAGGCCAGGGATGTGGCTGAACGAGAGGCCGGCGTCGAGGAAGGGGATGAGGCCGAGGGTGCCGTAGAGGCCGAAGCCCAGGGCGCTGCCCTCGTTGAAGTCCTCTTCGCGCTTCTGGACGCCGCCGGCGAGGGACTGGTCGCCGATGGCGGATTTGACGGTGCCGTCGCCGGAGACGGGGAAGAAGAACTTCGCGCCGGCCTTGAAGATGCCGGCGTCGGCGGGTGAGGCGGCGGTCAGGGCGAGCGCGGCGACGAGGGCGGCGGCGGTCAGGGTGAGGGCGCGCGGCCGGTGTGTGATGCGGGTGTGGGTCACGTCGTGGTCTCCTGACGGTGTGGTTGTGCGCTGCCGGGGCGCGCAGGGTTCGTGGGGGCGCCCGGGGTCGGGATCCTGTCTGCCGCAATGGGGTCAAAAACACAAGGGGGGCGGCCGCTACGGGCCGCCCCCCTTGTGGAGGGATTCTTGTTCTGGTTCAGGCGCGGGGTGGTCGGCGGGGCCTTGTCGGCCTCGCCGCTCTTGGCGCGAGGTCCTAGAAGTGGAGGGTCCAGCCGGCCGAGCCGAGCAGGTCGGTGTTGAGCTTGATGGACTGGCCATTGCCCTTGCCGAGGCCAGCGACGCCGGCCAGGACGGCGTTGTCCTCATCGAAGAGGGCGACGGCGAGGCCGCTCTCCATATGAATGGAGAAGTGGTTGCCGAAGAAGTGCTCGATGCGCAGGCCGAGTTCGAAGGGGGTCAGGGTGGCGTCGACGTCGTCTTCGTCGACGTCGTTGTCGGAGTCCACGGAGAGGCTGACGAAGTTGATGCCGACGAAGATGCTCAGGTTGGGGCCCTTGGAGTCGCTGACCTGGAGGGCCTTGAAGTCGGCGCGCAGGGCGAAGGCGAAGGTCTGGTTGGTGACGTCGACGTCGTTGTTGCCCGACTCCTCGGTGAAGGACACCTGGTCGAAGTCGACGATGGCCTGGATGCCGACCTTCTCGGCGACCTGGAAGCGGGCGCTGATGCCGTTGACGCCGGCGAGGGAGGTGTCGCCGCCGAGCCCGAAGCGGCCGGACATGTCCTTGGCCGAAGCCACGGCGGGGATCATGAGGAGGGCGGCGAGGGCGACAACGGGAGTAAGGAGGGTCTTCTTCATGGTCAAATCTCCTTTCGGGGTGGTGTCTGGATCTGGGTGTTCATGAGCGAGTTCGTTCATGGTTGGATGTAGACCCAGCTTCTTCTTCTTCTTCTTGACGCAGAACGCTTCTAGCACGGGGGATCGCAGCGCGCAAGTTTATGATGAGGGGGGCGAGTGGAGGGTTTTGAGGCGCGTTGGAGTGAATCAAAGCGGAGGCGGCGCGTCAAAGCGCGGTTGTCTGGCCGCGGATGGGTCGGGCGCGAGACGCGGTGTGGCGGAGGCGGGACAGGCTTGACCTGAGGGGGGTGGGCGGTATACTGCCGACGCTGTCACCTGGATGCCAACTGGGAACACCTTTCAAGGGGTTGGAGCATGAAACGATTTAGCCTTCTTCTCGCAGCGCTCTTTTTCTTCAGCACGTTGATGGGGACCACGGCGGTCCTGTCGGTCATCGACGCTGGCGAGGGCTGGTCCCAGGAGCGCCCGAGGAAGTCAAAGACGAAGCGCAAGCGCCGCCGCAGCCCCAAGCCGACCTCCTTCATCGGCGTGCGTGTGGCGGGGATCCTGACGGCGCCGGGCGAGCTGACCGTGGGCGACAACAGCGCCAAGTTCGAGGACGAGTCGGGCGCGGGTGTCGGCGGGTTGATCGTCTTCCCGATCCAGAACAACATCCGAGGCGGCGCGAGCATCTGGTTCTTCCCGGCCTTCGAGGCGGCGCGTGAGGGCGCCGACGTGGACGGGACGATGATCGAGCTCAACGCGCAGGGGGAGTTCGTGGTGCCGATGAGCCGTGAGGTTGACGGCTATGGCTTCGGCGAGGCCGGCGTCGCGATCCTCAACGCCAACGACTCGGATCTTGGGGACTTCCTGGGCTTCAACTTCGGCGGCGGCGTGGGGGCTCAGATACTCGTCAGCGGCAACTTCGCCATCCGCGGCGAGGGCAAGTTTGAGTTCTACAACATCTCGAACAACAATGATGTCGAGACGACGCTCAACGCTTCGCGCGTCTTGTTGACCGTCGGTGGGATGTTCGGGCTCTGATCGCCGGAGGGCGGCGTCATCGTTGAGGGGTGGGGATGGGTCCTGTCAGAACCTTGCCAGCCGGCGTCGTTCGCCGCGTGGCGACCTCTTCGCTGCTGGCGGTGGTTGTCCTGGTTGCGTTGCCGGCGGCGGCCGACGAGGACATCGTCCAACCCGAGAAGCTCCAGTTCGAACTCTACCAGAAGGGCTCGGACGCTTATCGAGACGGCGATTACAAGAAGGCCATCGAGCTCTTCGAGGCCTCTCTGGCGATGGGCCCGCTCAACCTGACCTATTTGAACCTGGGCCGTGCCTACTTCAAGGTTGGCCAGTGCGACAAGGCCAGCGAGGCTTACGGCAAGGCCCGGACGGCGCCGAAGATCGCCAACCCGACGCCCATGCAGGTGCTCCAGAAGATCGAGGAGTACGTCGCTGAGCTGCCCACCTCGTGCCCGGCCTACTTGACGCTGCGCTGCGCGACGGAGGGGATGGAGGTCTTTGTCGACGCGCAGGGGCCGCTGCCCTGCGACGGCAAGCCGATCGCGCTGCTGCCCGGCGAGCACGTCATCCGGGGTGAGAAGGGCGGCCAGAAGGTGGAGGAGAGGATCACCGTTGGCGGCATGGCGCGGGTCGACCTTGAGCTCAAGCTGGAGGCGGCGGTCGTCGTCGGCGAGGGGGGCAAGGGCGAAGGGGACAAGGGTGAGGGGGACAAGGTCGTGGAGCCGGTCTCGTCGACCCCGGGGATGATGTTTGGCGCGGCGGTCGGGTTGGTCCTGGGGGGCTCGGCGGACGTCGAGCTCGAGGGGGGGTTTACGACTCTGCCGACCCAGGACGACACCTCCAAGCTGGCTTTTGACGTCGTCGCGGCCTTCAAGATCTCCGACGGCCTCAACCTCTACGTCGGCCCTGCGGTCGGCTTCGTCCCCAAGGTCGTGTTGACCGATCCGAACAACAAGCAGGTCTTCGAGCCGACCGCCTCGCAGTTCGATCTGGACGCGATGGCGATGATGTTGTTTCCTTTCGGGGACTTCGTGCCCTTCGCCGAGGTCAGGGGCGGCCCCTCCTTCGTGTCGCCGGACGACGGCACCAAGAATCTGACGGGCTTCAACTTTGCCCTGGGAGGCGGGCTGCGCTGGCGGTTCTCGAGTTCCATCTCGCTGGTCGCCGGGGTGGCCTTGCACGTCCACACCGCCTCGAGGGACGACAGCGGCGGCGGCAGCGGCGCCACCACCGACAACGTCACCGGCGGACAGGGGGGGGGGGCCGAGTTCGGGCAGGAGGGCCTGACGGCCGGGAATATCAAGTTGAGCGGCAACCGGACGACCTTCAGCCTTGGAGCCTCCTTCGATCTGTGAGCGGCCCCGGCGCGCTCCTGGCCCATGATGAGGAAGTATCGAGATGATCATGGATCGCCTGCTGCCCGCTCTGGTGACCCCCTTGACCCTGGCGCTGCTGGCGCCCGCCGTGGCGCTGGCGCAGAGCGGGGGGGCGGTGGTCCCCTCGTCGGCCCAGAGTCAGCTCCTGCAAGAAGGCGGCGTGGCGTTGAAGATGGGTGACTTTGGCGCCTCCGCTGCGCGCTACGAGGAGGCCCTCAAGCTCGGCGAGCTCAACGTCGCCTACCTGGGGCTGGCTCGCGCCCAGCTGGGCGGGGGTCGCTGCGACGAGGCCAGCGCGTCGCTGGCCCGCGTGCTGTCCGCGCCCCGCGCCGTCAACCCGCCCGTGTCCGAGGTGCTCAAGGACGCCGCCGCGCTGCGTCAGGACATGACCTCTCAGTGTCCGGCCAGCGTCATCATCCAGTGCAGCCCGGTCGACATGTCCATCACCGTCGACGGCCTGGGCCCCTTGCCCTGCGACGGCCGGCCGCTGATGTTGCTGCCCGGCGAGCACGTCCTGCGCGGCGAGCGGGCCGGCGAGCGCGTCGAGCAGGTCGTCGCGCTGGGTCCGATGGAGCGCCGCCACGTCGACCTGCGCCTCGGCGACGCGCTCTTGACCATGATCCCCGCTGAGCGCCCGGAGCGTCCCGGGGATCCCCCGGTCGAGGTCGAGCGCCCGCGCAAGCCGACGATCGACGAGCTGCTGGCCGAGGAGGCCGTCGAGGAGCCCAAGGAGGGGGAGCCCGAGGAGGCGATCCCCGCCGTGCGGGAGGTCAGCGCGCCGCCGGTCGACCCCGTGCGTCGCTGGATGCTCGGCGCCCAGATCGCCGCCATCGTCTCGGGCGACGCCCAGATCGAGCGCGAGTTCTTCGACAACCTCAACGAGGGCTTCGAGCAGAGCTCCGGGGAGGACGCCTCCGGGGTGTTGATCGAGATCTTCGCCGGCTATCGCTTCTCGCGCCGCTACAACCTGTTCTTCGGCCCCAAGCTCAACGTCACCCCCGAGTTCCGCATCGACACCACCGACGTCAACGCCATCCCGACGGGGACGATGACCGACCTGGACTTCTTCGGGATGCTGACCTATCCCATCAACGAGCGCTTCTCGCTCTTCGGCACCCTGGAGCTGGGCATGAGCTTCCTGTCCTCCGAGTCCGATCAGGATCCCATCGACGGGGCCAACTTTGGCGGCACCGGCGGCCTGCGCTTTGACCTGCGCGAGAACCTCTCGCTGAGCGTGGCGCTCAAGGGGCAGGCCTACGCGTTGAGCAACAACGCCGACGTCTTCGCCAACGAGACGGTCCTGAACATCGCCGGCTCGCGCACCTTGTTGACCTTCGGGGTCACCTTCGCGCCCTGAGGTGAGAGCTAGAACGGTGATTGGTTTGACTCCCGTCGTTCGTCGGTCCGACAGAGCCGATGCCGTCGTCGTCGATGCTCGACGGGCCAAAGGCCCGCCTGCGCTCTCCTCCTTGGCCTCGACCCTGTCGGCCTCGACGACCTCGGTCCCTCAAACCCATCAACGTTCCAGGCACAGCGATCTGTTGCTGTCGGCGGCGGTTATCGCCGTCGTCGGGATGATGATTGTCCCTCTTCCCGCGGTTCTCCTTGATCTTCTCTTGACGCTGAACATCTCCGCTGCAGCCGTCCTGCTCATCGTCACGCTCTACATCCCGAACATCACGGCGTTGTCCTCGCTGCCGAGCCTGTTGTTGTTGACGACCTTGCTGCGGCTGGCGCTGAACGTCTCGACCACGCGCTTGATCCTGCTGGACGCTCACGCCGGGCGCGTCATCGACGCCTTCGGGGCCTTCGTCGTCCAGGGCAGCGTCGTGGTCGGCGCCGTGGTTTTCTTGATATTGACCTTGATCCAGTTCGTGGTGGTGGCTCGTGGCGCCGAGCGGGTCGCGGAGGTGGCCGCGCGCTTCAGCCTCGACGCGATGCCGGGGCGGCAGATGGCCATCGACGCGGATCTGCGCGCGGGGGCGCTGAGTGTGGACGCTGCCCGCGCGGCCCGGGCGGCCCTCCAGCGCGAGTCCCAGCTCTACGGCGCGCTGGCCGGCGCGATGAAGTTCGTCAAGGGAGACGCGGTGGCCGGCCTCGTCATCATCGTCGTCAACATCAGCGCGGGGCTCGCCATCGGGGTGCTGCAGCGGGGGATGTCGCTGGCCGAGGCGGCCTCGACCTATGCGCTGTTGACCATCGGCGACGGCCTGGTGAGCCAGATCCCCGCGCTGCTGACCGCCACGGCGGCCGGCATTGCGGTCACCCGCGTCGCGGCCGAGGGCAGCCCCCACCTGGCCCATCAGATCGCCGATCAGCTCCTGGCTCGCCCGCGTGCGCTGGCCATCGCCGCCGCGCTGCTTGTGGTCCTGGCGCTGGTCCCTGGCCTGCCCCTCCTGCCCTTCCTGGCCGTGGCCGGGTTGCTCAGCGGGCTGGCCTTCTTCGCCCGCCGGGAGGCTCGGGCCGCTCGGTTCGCGGAGGCCAGCGCGGCGGCGCCGTCGAGCCCGTCGATCCCGGCGCCCTTGTCGCTCAGGGTGGGCTCAGGGGCGGCGGCGGGCTTCGGCGAGTCGGGGTTGGAGCGGCTTGGGGTCTTGTGGTCGGAGCGTGCCGAGGCGATCTGGCGCCGGACGGGGGTGATGGTCCCGAGGCGCCTGGTCAGCGTCGTCGAGGGCGTTGGTGACGAGATCGTCGTGTTGCTCGACGAGATCCCGGCGTGGCGCGGCGAGGTGTCCGAGGGGGTCGAGGGCGCGGTGGAGGTTCTTGGCGCGTGCGTCGAGGCGAACCTGGAGGGCTTCGTGGGGCTCCAGGAGGTCCAGCGCATGCTCGACGGCCTGCGCGAGGAGGTGCCTGCGGACGTGGAGGCCGTGGTGCCGCGGCTGTTGACGCTGTCGGAGTTGAGCGTGGTGTTGCGGGGGCTGGTGCAAGAGGGGGTGCCGGTGAGGCAGCTGAGGGCGATCCTGGGGGCGCTGGCCCAGCACGCCCCTCGGACGAAGGCGCCCGAGGCGCTGATCGAGGTCGCGCGGGAGGCGCTCAAGCGGGCGATCACGCACGCGGCGGCGCCGGAGGGTGGTCGGCTGGAGGTCTTCCTGGTGGATCGAGAGATCGAGGAGATGGTCCGTTCGTCGGTGCGCGAGGGTCCACGCGGCCCCTACCTGTCGCTGTCGCCGGAGCTGAGTCGGCAGATTGAGGCGGCGGCGGGGCCGCTGGGGCCGGGGTCGGTGGTGTTGACGGCGCCGGACGTGCGGCGGCACCTGCGCGCGATCCTGGCCCGTCGTCAGCCTTCGGTGCGCGTGCTGTCGCACGCGGAGTTGAGCGAGGGGCTGTTGCTGGAGCCTCAAGGGAAGCTGACGGTTCGGGGTCAGTCGTCCTGAGCGGTGCTGCGGTGGAGCATGCTCCGGAGGGCGTGCAGCGATCGCGTCATGCTCTGCTCGCGCAGGGTCAGGAGGTTGTCCTCCTTTTGATCCCCGAAGGAGATCTTGAAGCGGTGGTTGAGGGTCAGGGCTTGGGGAGGTCGTGTGCGGGCCTGCTGGCGGGCGCGGGCGAGTCCGCGGTTCAGCGCCACGTCCAGGGGTGAGGCGAAGATGGACTCGGCCATGGGCCAGGTGGGCTCATGGGCCTCGTCGAGCTCGCTCTGGAGGCAGCCCAGCGCGGCGAGGGCCTCGCGGGAGGCCTCGGCTTGAGGGCTGCGGGGTCCGAAGCGCTCGCAGATCACCTTGTGGAGGTCGCAGGTGGCCTTGAGGGCGGCGTCGAGTCTGTCGCGTTCAGGGGATGGGTTCGGGTGCCGTTCCATGGCGTGCTCCGTGTCCAGGGCGCGTTAAGGCGAGGCTCGCCGTCGAGTTCACGCCGTCCTGGGCGTCTTTGATGGCGAGTAATGCAGAACGTTTGTCTCATATTGTCTGCGTCCCGGCAAACAATTTCAGGCAGCGGCGGCGACCGCGTCCGCGTCCTCGGCGAGGCGGCGTCGGTGGGCCTTGAGCAGGAGGTGGGTGACCAGGATCCAGCCGCCGATGACGAAGAGCGTCAGGCCCATGATGAGGGTGGGGAGGGCGATCAAGGCCAGGGCGCCCTTGAGGAAGAGGGTCACGGCGCCCTTGGTGATCCGGTAGGCCAGGATGTCCACGACGGCCTTGCCCTGGACGCGCTCCAGGGGGGAGAGGGGGATGTAGAGGATCTCCTTGGCGGCGCGGAAGAGCGAGTAGTCAAAGCACTTGCTGGCCACCTTGGCGACGGCCATGGTCAGGAACTGGGGCGCGGCGACGAAGAGCGACACGGCGCCGGCGAGCACCAGCGGGATGCCCAGCAGCGTGCGCGGGATCCCGACCGCCGCGAGGATGGGCCCGGTCAGGAGCTGGAGGGCCAGGGCGCAGATGTCGATCGCGGCGTAGACCTGGCCGCCGACCCCGGCGCGGAGGTCCTTGTCGGGGTAGGCTTCGAGCAGCGCGGCGTTGTACTCGTAATCGATCAGGGTGATGGCCACCTGGGTGGCCATGATCAGGACGAAGAGCAGCACCATGTAGCGGCTGCCCGCCAGCACCCGCAGGCCCTCGAGGAAGCCCCCGGCGCGCTGCTCGTCCCCTTTCCTGGGGCCCACGCCCTTGATCTTGCGGTCGACGACCACGCAGGCCGCCCACGCGATCAGCAGAGCGGGGAAGACCAGCCACAGGACCGACTCGGCCCCCCAGCGCGCCGCGACCGGCGCGACGATCAGGTTGCCGAGCATGCCGCCGAGCGACCCCATCATCAGGAAGAGCCCGTAGGCCCAGCGGGCCTGCTTCGGCGGGTAGACGCTGTTGGCGTAGGTCCAGAAGATCTCCACGAGGAAGACGATGTAGAGATCCTTCCACACGAAGAGCAGGTAGGGCGTCCCGGGGACCTCGGCCCGATCCATGGCCATCAGGGCCAGCAGCAGCCCCAGCGTCACCCCCATCGAGCCGCCAAAGAGCCTGATCGGCGCCATCCGCTCGGCCAGCCGGTTGTAGAGCGTCACGACGACGAAGGCCGCCGCCGCCATCATCAGCCAGGCGTTGAGCAGCCCGTCCTTCCCGTAGGCGTCCGTCAACATCGACTCGATCGTCGACCGCGAGAAGGCGTAGCTCATCAGCCCGAAGAACGACATCACGCACAAGGCGACGACCCGACCCGCTTCTTCTCGGCGCTCTTTCATCTTCTTCCTCCTTATCCCCCTCGCGATCGCCTCTCTCTACCTCCCCCGCCCTCGGCGATCCCGGCTTGACGGGGGCGCCGCCCCCGAACCCCCGCCATGGGCCAGCGGCCCCTGGACCCCTCTTTTCCCGTGTTGCACGGGAAAAGAGGGG
>SYOX01000068.1 GCA_005804885.1 Pseudomonadota bacterium | reverse complement strand
TCAGGGTGGGCTGCGACCTCTCGGTCGCAGGCCAGCGCACGACCGATGTCGACACCAGGGGGCGTGAAAACCCCAATCCACAGGCCCACTTCGACGCGCTGAGCCGCCCCTGCGATCCGCCCTGGCCCGCCCGCCGGCCTGCGCCCAAGGGGCGCAGCCCCCCCGCGCCTCCAAGCCCCACCCGACGAGCCCGTCCCCAACGGGGGCGGTGCGAGGAGCGTGGGGCGATCGGCGAGCGCGGCAGGACTTCAGGCTTCACTGAGCAAACCTGATAGCAAGGTCGGCGTCGTCAAAGACAGCCGACTCCAACGGGAGGGCAACCCTCCCCCCTGTGCGTCGATCGCGCTCCCGCGCTCGCCGCGGAGGTGGTAGGCTGGGGGGGCGACTGCCAACGCACGGAGGATGCATGAAGCTCTACGGTTACTGGCGCAGCTCGGCGACATGGCGAGTGCGCATCGGGCTTGGCCTCAAGGGGCTCGCGGCGAATTGTGAGATCGTCCCGGTGGATCTGCGCAGTGCGGGCGGCGGCGAGCAGCGCTCCGAGGCCCACGGCGCCCGCAACCCCATGGCCCAGGTCCCCGTCCTCGAACTCGACGATGGCCGCCTCCTGACCCAGAGCCTCGCCATCCTCGCGTGGCTCGACGCGGCCCACCCCAGCCCGCCGCTGTGGCCCGCCGATCCCTGGCCGCGCGCTCGCGCCATGGAGATCGCCGAGATCATCAACGCCGGGGTCCAGCCCCTCCAGAACCTCTCCCTCCTCCAGCACATCAAGGCCCTCGGCGGCGACCCGGAGGGCTGGTCCCGCGAGGTCATCGGGCGCGGGCTGGCGGCCTGCGAGGCCAAGGCAGATCCGACAGGGCCCTTCCTGGTGGGTGAAGAGCCCTCCGTCGCGGACATCTGCCTCGTCCCCCAGATGCACAACGCCCGGCTCTTCGGGCTCGACCTCGCCGCCTTCCCCGCGCTGCTGCGCGCCGAGGCCGCCTGCGCCGCCCTGCCCGCCTTCCTCGACGCAAGGCCCGAGCGCCAGCCGGACGCGCCCGCCCCCCATTGACGCCCTCCGAACCCAGGCGCGCGGCGCGTTGACACGCTCCTCCCGCGCCTTGGGGCACGTCATGGGGCGACGCACACGAAGACGTCTCCATTGGCTCGGCAGACCAGGCCCTCAGCGCACGGGCTCCGCCCGCTGCACACGCAGCGGCCAAAGTCGCACGCGATCCCCCGCGGGTCGTCGACGCAGTCAGCGTCCTCCAGGCACCCCACCGAGGGGCACAGGTCCCAGCTCTGAGGCACGAGCCGGACATCCGGGTCCAGGGTGAGGGGTGTGGGCATGCCAAGATCGGTGAAGGCGCACGCCAGACCCAGATCTTCATCGACGGTCAAGGCGCAGACGTTGTCGGCGACCTGACCGACGCTGCGGAAGATCATGTTGCCGGTCGGGCCGATGGAGCCGGCGGACTGTAGCGTGCGCCCATCGTTCGGCTCGGCGATGATCTCAAAGGCGCACCCCTCCTGCACCAGCCCCACCGAGTGGGGCTCGCCCAGGCCGCGGAGCGCGTAGCACCCTTCGAGCCGCGGGCAATCGCCGCACAAGCTCGGGTTTTCGAAGAGCGAGGCCTCCCAGAGCGCCTCGTCGCCCTGAGCGCAGACCACCTTGTCGGGGTAATAGTGCTCGTCGGGCAGCTCGATGACGCAGAAGGTCTGCCCGGCGCCCTCAAAGGCGAGGTTGAAGCCGATGTGGCCTTGCGCGGTGATGATCGGGTTGGCGGTGGACCAGCCCTCGATGTCCATGTGGACGCCGACCGGGGCGTGGCGGCAGGGCAGCGCGTCGATCCACAGGTGCGTCGGGGCGTCCACCCCGCACCCGAAGGGGCCGCACGCCATCTCCGAGAACATCGAGAAGCACCCGCTGAGCGCCCAGGGGCACCCCTGAGGCGGATCCTCGGTCTCTGGCGGGATGTCGGGCTCAGGTTCGAGGGGGGGCTCTGGGGTGGGGTCCGGCGAAGGATCCGGCGTGGGCTCGGGATCGGGGGCCTCCGCGGCCTCGTCCTGGCCGGCGTCGTCTGCCTGGACATCATCCACGCGGAAGCCGCTGCTGGAGGGGGCGTCTCCGCAGCCCGCCGACAGGCTCAGGATCATCATCAGAGCGAGGTGGTGTGAGAGCCTGTGCTGGTTCATGGCGTGTCCCGTGAAGCGCTGGAGTCCAGGAGGATGCCACAGGCGAGCACCAGGATGCCACCGCTCCATCCGACGAAGTCAAGAATCATCAACGAATTAGGCAGCCTACACAACAATAGGCCCGGACGCCGCTCACTGGAGCGCGCGAACGGGCGAGGCCCTCGGGGCAGGCGGAGCGGCCTGGAAGAGGGATCTTGGGTGAAATCCTCGACAGCCTCGCACAAGGCTCTGATAATCGACCCGGTCGGCGCAGCCCAGGCCGACGCCCAAGGTTCCTCAGAGGGAAGCACGCCGAATGCGTCTGAGCGTCATCATCCCCGCCTACAACGCCACCGGCACGCTGGCCGAGACCTTGCAATCGGCCATCGCGCAGATCGTCCCCATCGACGATCCGCGCTTCCCGCGCGGCGGCGTCTGGCCCGAAGGTCCCTCGATGATAGAGCGCCTGTGCCGCTCGCTGGGGTACACGGGGGAGGCGCAGCTGATGGGGCCGATCCTCGACCCGGCCCGGTCCAGCCTCGAAGTCATGGTGGTCGACGACGGCTCCAAGGACGGCACGGCGGAGTTTGCCCGCACTCTGGCGGCCCACTGCCCCGAGGAGGTCACGATCCGGGTGCTGACCAAGGCCAACGGGGGGCCGGCCTCGGCGCGCAACGCGGGCATCCGTCAGGCGCGCGGGGAGCTTGTGGCCTTCCTGGACGCCGACGATCTCTGGGTGCCGCGCAAGCTCAAGCTCCAGGTCGAGCGGCTGCGGCGAGACACGAAGGCGGGGATGTGCTTCTCGGACGCCTTCTACTTCCGCCAAAGCGGCATCTACGAGCCGCCCGGGCTCAACGCCCAGCAGCGCCGCGGCGGCGACATCTTCGAGCGGCTGCTGACGGTCCAGAACTTCATCCCGCAGCTGACGGTGACGGCGCGGCGGTCGGCGCTGGACGCCGTGTCCGCTGATCGCGGCAAGATGGATCCATTCGATGAGTCGCCGGAGATCATCAGCAGCGAGGACCTGGATCTGTGGCTCAACATCTCAGCGCGCTCTCCGGTGGCCTACGTGCGCGAGCGCCTGGCGTGGTATCGAGTCCACCCCGGCGGCTTGAACTGGTCCCGGATCAACCGCAGCCATGAGGCGCTGCGCCACGTCGTCGAGCGCATGGCCGAGCACCCCAGGGCCGCCGACATCCCGCGCGACGCGATCACCTCGCGGCTGGCCTCCAGCTGGTACGAGCAGGGCTACGAGCACGCCGAGGCCGGCCAGGGCCTCCTGGCCCTCCAATGCCACGCGCGCTCGATGCGCATGCGGCCGACCCTCCGTGCGGCCAAGGGGCTGGCCAGGGCCGCGGCGATGTCCCTGCCCGGCGTGCACGTCAAGCCCAGGACGGTGACCGACCGGGGTCAGGATGATGTGTCCTTTGATGGTTGACGGGATCGCCATGGCGCAACTCGCCGGCAAATTCGATCAGGGCGTCGACGTGATCACGGTCGTCGGGACGCGGCCCCAGCTCGTCAAGGCCTCCGAGATCTCCCTGGCGCTGGAGGCCATCGGCGTCCGGGAGCTGCTCGTGCACACCGGACAGCACTACGACCACAACATGAGCGCGGGCTTCTCCGAGGCCCTCGGCCTGCGCCCCCCCGACCTCAACCTCCACATCGGCGGCGGCCCCCACGGGTGGCAGACCGGCCAGATGCTCGATCGCCTGGAGGCGATCATGCTCGCCGCCCTGCCCGCCCGACCCCGCGTCCTCGTCTATGGCGACTGCAACTCGACGCTGGCCGCCGCCCTGGCCGCCGCCAAGCTCGGCCTCCCCGTCGATCACGTCGAGGCGGGCCTGCGCTCCTTTCAACGAGACATGCCCGAGGAGATCAACCGCGTCCTGACCGACCGCCTCTCCGCCCTCCTCTTCTGCCCCACCCAGGCCGCCGTCGAGCACCTCGCCCGAGAGGGCCTGACCGAGGGCGTCCACCTGACCGGCGACGTGATGTGCGACGCCGTCGAGCGCCAGATCCAGCTCGCCCTCTTCATCGACCCCCTCGGGCGCCACCTCAGCGGCAAGGGCACCGACCCCGACGCGGTCCGCGCCGACCTGGGGGTCTCCGGCGAGGTCGCCCTCCCTCAGGCGGGCGCCTACCGGGTCGCGACGATCCACCGGGCCTCGAACACCGACGACCCCGCGACCCTCCAGCGCCTGCTCGACTGCATCGCCGGCGATCCGGAGCGGCCAACCTGGCTCCTGCTCCACCCGCGCACGAGGGCCCGGATCGAGGCCTTCGGGCTGACACTCCCCGCCCAGGGGCTGATCCTGGCGCCGCCGGCGGGCTACCGGGTCACGCTGGCGCTGGTGCGCTTCGCCCATCAGCTCCTGACCGACTCTGGAGGCCTCCAGAAGGAGGCGCTCATGCTCGGCACCCCCTGCGTGACGCTGCGCGCCGAGACGGAGTGGGTCGAGACCGTCCAGGCCGGCTGGAACACCCTCGTCGGCGCGGACCCCGACCTCATCAAGGCCGCCATGGACGCCTCGCCGCCCCAGGGGCCGCCGCCGAGGCTTTACGGAGATGGAAGGGCGGCGCACCGGATCGCGGCGCTCATCAAGGGCGCCGTCGCGGCGCAGGAGGATCAATGAGCAAGGCGCAAAGTTCGACCCCGACGTCCCCGAAGGAGGGCCCAGGAGAGCCGCGGACCTTCGGGGTGACTGGATCGGCGGGCTTCCTCGGCAGCACCCTCGTCGACCGCCTGCTGGCCCAGGGGCACCGGGTCGTCGGCCTGGACGATCTGTCCTACGGCAGCCGCGAGAACTTCGCCCAGCACGCCGACAACCCCAGCTTCGCCTTCCACAAGGCGGACGTGACCGACAAGGCCGCGACGATCGAGATCCTGCGAGGCTGCGAGGTGCTGGTCCACCTGGCCGCCCACAAGATCCCGCGCTACGGCAGCGCCCTGCGGACCCTGGAGGTCAACGTCGAGGGCACCCGCAATGTGCTCGAGGCTGCGCAGGTCCGGAAGCAGCTCGGCCTGCCCGTCCACGTCACCATGGCCAGCACCTCGGACGTCTACGGCAAGTCCCCCGCCCTGCCCTTTCGCGAGGACGGCGATCTGGTCCTTGGGCCCAGCGACGTGCCGAGGTGGGCCTACGCGACCTCGAAGCTCTTCGAAGAGCACCTGGCCTTCGCCTACCAGCAGGAGTACGGGATCACCACGGCGCTGATGCGCTTCTTCGGCGCCTACGGCCCCAGGCACCACCTGTCCTGGTGGGGCGGGCCGCAGTCGGTCTTCATCTCGGCCATCCTCGACGGCGCCCAGATCACCGTGCACGGCGACGGCCTCCAGACCCGGACCTTCACCTTCGTCGAGGACACCGTCCGAGGGATCCAGGCCTGCTGCGACTGGGCCGGGCAGGGGTGCGAGATCTTCAACATCGGCGCGCCCCTGGGCGAGATCACGATCGTGGACTTCGCCCGGCTGGTCCACCGCCTCGTGCGCGAGGAGTGCCCGGATCTGGACATCTCGGCCGAGCCGCCGATCGTCTTCGTCCCCTACGCCTCCTTCTCCGAGCGCCCCTACGAGGACGTGCGCCGCCGCGTCCCCGATCCGACCAAGGCCCGCGAGGTGCTCGGCTTCGAGGCCCAGGTGGGCGTCGAGGAGGGGCTGCGCCGCACCATCCGCTGGCACCGCGCCGCCTGGGCCGCGGCCAAGGCCGCCGAAGGGCGCCCCGCCCTGCCCCCCTCGGAGGGCGCGTGACTTCTCAGAAGCCATTCGGAAATGAAAGACCGAGTTGTGGGAGGACGAAAGGGGTCATACGGAACCACGCTCAAGCCACTTACATTTTAGGCCACCAGGAAGCCCAAGATGAAAGTGGTTCAAACGTGGTTCCGTATCAGATGTGGATTGGACGAGGAAGGACTGGGGCAGCGCCCCGTCCGAGGCAGCGCCGCGCCCAAATGAGTCCGAGCCGCAGATGGCCTCTTTGGACCCCCACAACGACGGTCTGGAGTTTCCGAATGGCTTCTCAGGCGAAGACCCCATCGAGGTGGCCATGGCCCGCAACTACTTCCTGATCCCGGCCTACAACGAGGCGGAGAACCTGGGCTACCTGCTGCCCAACATCCGCCGCTACATGGAGGCCTTCCACTACCCCTACGAGATCGTCGTGGTGGACGACGGCTCCAGCGACGGGACCGCGGCGGTGGTCGACGAGCACCGCGAGGTCCACGGCATCCCCGCCGAGGTCATCGTCCACGCGACCAACAAGGGGCCGGGGGGGGCCTTCGAGACCGGCTTTCGCGCGATCCTTGAGCGGGCCGAGGCCGACGACCGGATCGTGACCATCGAGGCGGACAACACCAGCGATCTGTGCGTCCTGAACCGGATGCTGATGCGCTCGGACAGAGGCTTCGATCTGGTGCTGGCCAGCGTCTACGGCGGCGGCCGGATCATCGGGGCGCCGCGCAGCAGGCTCCTGCTCTCCTCCGTCGCCAACAGCATGATGAAGGTGGCCTTCAACATGCCGCAGATCAACACTTTTTCGTCATTCTTCAGGGTCCACAGGGCGGGCATGATCCAGGCGGCCTTCGATCTGCACGGCGACGACTTCATCAGCGAGCCGGGCTTCGTGTGCGCGGTCGAGATGCTCATCAAGCTGCACCGGATGGGGGCGACGATCGCGGAGGTGCCGATGCTGCTCGACAGCAACATCCGGATCGGGGACTCGAAGATGAAGATCGCGCGCACGGTCCGGGCCTACCTGCGGGTCATCGCCCGGCACGGCGTCCAGGGGGGGTTGTGAGCGAGGGCAAGCGGGTCGTCATCGTCGGCGGCGGCGTCCAGGGCATGATGATCGGCTACGATCTGAGCGCCCACGGCCACGAGGTGACGATCCTGGAGGCCGGCGACAAGGTCGGGGGGCTGGCCGGGGCCATGACGATCGAGGAGGCCGGCGGGATCCAGATCGATCGCTTCTACCATTGCATCCTGTCGAGCGACCGGCACCTCGGCGCCCTCTTCGAAGAGCTTGGCCTGGAGAACCTGGCCCACTACACGACGACCCAGATGGCCTTCTGGGGAGGGGAGGCCGGCGGAGGCGGGCTGCACCAGATGTCGACGCCGGGGCAGTTCCTCACCTTCCCGCTCATCAGCCCGTGGGCGCGGCTGCGGCTGGGGCTCTCGATCGTCTACAGCGCGCTCCTGAGCGACGCGGCGCCGCTGGAGTCCATCTCCATGGAGCAGTGGCTGATCCGGATCGCAGGGCGAGAGAACTTCGAGCGGCTGTGGAGGCCGCTCTTGCAGTCCAAGTTCGACGACGACTTCGGGGATCTGCCGGCGAGCTACATGTGGGCGCGGCTGCGGCGGATGATGTCGACGCGGGACAAGCGCGGCGCCGAGCAGATGGGGCACCTGGAGGGGGGCTACCAGACCTTGATCGACGCTCTGGAGGGGCGGATCGTCGCCCGCGGCGGGGTCGTCCGCACGGGGATGCGGGTCGAGGGCCTGGTCAGGGGCGCGGGGGGTCGCGTCGAGGGGGTGCTGGCCTGCGCCATCGGCGCGCAGGAGGTCGAGGCGCTCAAGGCCGACGCGGTGGTCCTGACGGTGGGCAACCGGCTGACGGCGCGGCTGCTCGGCGAGGGGCTGCCGGAGGAGACGCGCGGGCCGCTCTTGTCGATCGGGTCGATGGCGATCGTGTGCGTGGTGCTGGTCCTGGATCGCGCCCTGAGCCCCTATTACACGATCAACATCCTGGACCGTGCGGTGTCGCTGACGGGGGTGATCGAGACGACGAACATCATCGACCCCGCCTTGCTCGGCGGCCGCCACCTGATCTACCTGCCGAAGTACTGCTCTCAGGACAGCCCGCTGCTGGAGCGGCCCGACGCCGAGGTCCTCGAAGACTTCCTGGAGCAGCTCGGGCGGGTGGTGCCGAGCTTTGATCGGGCCTCGGTCCTGGCCACGCGGGTGATGCGGGCCAGAGAGACGGAGCCGGTGCACCGGATGGCGCCGAAGCGCGCTCTGGTGCCCTACCGGCCGGGGCCGGAGGGGGTCTTCGTGGCCAACTCGACCCAGGTCTACCCCGATCTGGTCAACTGCGAGGCGATGGCGGCCAACGTGCGCCGCGCGCTGGTCGAGATCCACCGGTCGATCTCGGCGCCCGGGAGCGCGGGGGCCACCTCGCTGTCGCGCTGAAGGCGCCAGGGCAGCCGCCCCACGCTCCTCGCACCGCCCCTGTCGGGGACGGGCTCGTCGGGTGGGGCTAGAATCTCAAGGTGGGCTGCGCCCTGTCGGTCGCAGGCCCCCGCACGAGCGAAGTCGACACCAGAGACTGCGCCCTTGTCACGAGGCCCTGTCCAAACCCGGCGGCGCCGCCAACGCCGCGATCCGACCTCGCGATCCGCCCTCACCCGCCCGCTGGCCTGCGCCCACCGGGCGCAGCCCCCCCGCGCTTCTAGCCCCACCCGACGAGCCCGTCCCCGACAGGGGCGGTGCGAGGAGCGTGGGGCGCGGGGGGGAGCGTCGAGGCCTTCCCTGTGCAAACCTGCTGTGCCCTCCGATGCCGTCCGGACGGGCTTGCCAGCCGATCCCAAGAAGCCTATGCTCCGGGCACTTTCAGGCCCGGCAGGCAGGAGGCCGCCGGGGTGATGCGCTTCAGGATCGCACCGCATGAGGATAGATCAGCTCAAGTTCCTGGCGCGGCTCCTCTTGTGGGGAGGGTTGGCGCTGCTCCTGGCCCTGCGCTACTTCGACGTCAACCCCATCACCCTCGAAGACGAAGATCCGGTCGAGTTCAAGGTCGAGCAGCCCCGCCGCGCCAGCGGCGAGGTGCTGGTCGTGGTCGACGGGGCGGCGATCGAGAAGGCGGCCGAGGAGGAGTCCTTCAAGGCCAGCGACTGGTCCTGGGCCTGGGTCAACACCATCGAGCAGGAGTACGGGCCGCTGACGGTGATCGAGCGCGGGGCGCTGCGCTCGACGGCCCTGGATCCCTACAAGATCGTGATCTTGACGCACTCGATGGCCAGGCACGGGGGCGATCCGGATCTGGCGACGCTGCTCAAGACCTACGTGCACACGGGCGGCGTGCTGGTGCTGGAGCGGCCGGAGGGTCAGCTGCGGGAGGCCTTCGCGGCGGACGGCAAGGGGGGCCGCCGCCAGCCCAAGGTGATCAGCAACATCAAGGACCTGGGGGCGCCCTTTGACTCGCACCTCAAGTCGATGCCCTTGAACACGACCTACGTGGGCTCGTCGGGGCCGCTGGAGGGCGCCACGACCTGGCTGGCGATGGACGGCGTGCCGGTGGTCTACAGCAAGATCTCGGGGCGCGGGACGGCGATCGTGGTGGAGTTCGACTACGGCTTGCAGCTCACGTCCTTGCAGCAGGGGCGGCCGAGAGACGACTTCTCGGTGGCCAACCGCTACCCGGAGGTCCTGGCGGACGTGCTGGAGTCCAACGATCTGGTGACGGACAAGCGCCTGCTGGACAACGAGGTGCCCTACGCGGACCTGCTGGAGAAGTACCTCGTGACGCGGGTCTTCGGGGAGGCGCGGCCCGTGGTGGGCTTGTGGCCCTTCAAGGACGGGATGCAGGGCGCGCTCTTGATGACGCACGACGAGGAGAAGATGGGCGACAAGTCGGCCTGGATGGCCCGCTTCGCCCAGGAGCGCGGGGCGCGGTCGACCTACTTCATCATCCCGACGGAGGCCTTCACGCAAGCAGGCGCCAAGGCGGTCCTTGAGGCGGGATCGGAGATCCAGCTGCACTGGGACAGGCCAGAGGCCGAACAGGGGATCTTCGATCCGGTGGGGGTCTGGAAGATCAACCCGATGGCCAGAGCGCGCTCGCTCAAGCGTCAGGTCGAGGATCTGAAGGCGATCGCGCCCGGAGGCGCCTCCGTAATCGCCAATCGAAACCACTACTTGATGTGGAGCGAGGACTACACGGAGATCTTCCGGCAGCTGGCCGCAGCGGGCATCGTCATCGACAGCTCCTACGGGCCGGACAAGACGTGTCGGGGCTACCTCTTCGGGACGGGGCTGCCCTTCTGGCCCATCGACAAGACGGGGTCGCCGCTGCCCGTGATGGAGATGCCGCTCCTGGCGGCCGAGACGCTCGGGGGCGTGGACGCGGCCTTCATGTTGAGGCTCTTCTCGGACAGCCAGGACGCGTGGCACATGGCGATCAACGTGCTCTACCACCCCAACGCCTACAGCTGGATGCCGAGCGCGGAGCTGTTTGATCTGTGGCTGGCGACCTACGATCTGGCCGAGGACACCCGGCACTGGCCGACGACGATCGGGGGGCTGTACCGCTTCTGGACGCAGCGTCGGGCCGCGTCGCTGTCGACGACGGTCAGCCAGGAGCGGCCCGAGGAGCCTGCGCCGCCCCCGGGGGAGAAGGCCGAGGACGAGCTGCTGGCCGTGCCGCCGGAGCGCGGCGATCCGGGGCAGGTGACGATCACGATCGACGTGACGGTCGGCGAGGAGGGGCACAGCGTCACGGCCCCGGCGCAGTTCCGAGGGCGCGGTTTTCGTGAGGTGCGCCGGGGATCGGGGCTGGACAACGCCATCAGCGACAAGGTCGGCACCACCGTGACGGACGTGATCGGGGCGCGCTTTCATCTCGTGCCCTTGCGCAAGGGCCACAACCTCTTGACCGTGCACTACCACTGAGCCATGGCCAAACGCCAGACATTGATCCAGGAGCTGCGCCCCGACCTGATGGCCTTGTTCGCCCTGGCGATCCTGGGCCTGTTGGGGTGGGCGCATCAGAGCCCGATCTTCATCGGGACCTCCGACCCGACGGTGGTGGGCGCGGCGCCGCCGCCGAGCCCGAAGGCGTGCGACACGCTGCTGGTGCTGCCCGATCCGCCCGAGGAGGGGGCCGAGGCGGCGACCTTCAGCGCGCTGGACATGGCCTACGGCTGGTACAACACGCTGGGTCAGGAGATCGGCTGCTTCCAGCACGCGTGGCCCTCGCAGCTGGAGGCGACCTCGTGGACGGGGGTCAGGACCGTGGTGGTGGCCTCGTCGGCGGCGCGGACGATGCGCCAGGATCTGGTCGACAGCCTGGGTCGGTGGGTGGAGCAGGGGGGGGTGCTGCTGGTCGAGCAGCCCGACGCGCGCTGGACCTCGACGACGGGCTTGCCGGTCACGACCACGGGGGCGCGGGTCACCCGGTCGATCACCTCGGCGGACAGGGCCCCGATCCGGGGCGCGCTGCGCGACACGCTGCTGGAGACGCCGGTGACGACGACGATGTTGACGGCCGAGCTGGGGGCGGATCAGGGCGGCGCGGAGCCGACCTCCTTCCTGGAGGTCGACGGCAGGCCGGCGCTCCTGCACGCCGCGCGGGGGGCGGGGCACGCCTACGTGTTGACGATCGATCTGGCACGGGCGATCACGACCCTGCAGCAGGGCCGGCCGCTGGACGACTTCTCGCTGCCGCCGCCCGAGAGCGAGCAGGTCCCGCCCGGCCTGACGCAGCCCTGGGTGCTGGTGGCGGACAAGAAGATGCTCAACACCGAGGTGCCCTTCGCGGATCTGCTCGAGCGCCTGGTGGTCGAGGTGATCACGATCCACACCCCGACGCCGAGGCTCTGGTACTACCCCGGGACCGCCATGGGGGTCTTCATCATGTCCCACGACGAGGAGGCCTTCGGAGATCGGTCGGCCTTCGTGACGGACTGGGAGAGCGCCAACGGGCTGCGCTCGACGAACTTCATCATCCCGGACTCGATGTCGTCGGAGGCGCTGGCGAAGATGCTGGAGCAGGGCCACGACGTGCAGGTGCACTGGAACCGGGGCTTTGACAACTCGCCCCAGTCGCGCAGGGCGGGGCTTGGCCCCTGGCGACCGCTGGCGCTGGAGATGTCGCTGATCGACCAGCAGGCCGCGATCCAGGCTCCGCTGGAGGATCACAAGGTGACCTTGAACCGGACCCACGGGCTGCTCTGGGACTCGGACTGGTCGGAGAGCTTCCAGAAGATGGCCGCCGCGGGGATCGTCGCGGACTCGACCTACGGGCCGACAGGCCCGAAGCAGTTCGGCTACCTCTTCGGGACCGGCAGGCCCTTCTACGCGCTGGATCGGGGCGGCCAGCTGCTGCCCATCCTGGAGATCCCCTTCGTGATGCAGGACGACGAGAACCTCGACGCGGCGAGGCTGCGCAAGCTCATCCTCGACAGCGAGGGGGGCCACCACCAGGTCATCATGCCGATCTTCCACACCAACACGATGGCCAACCGGCCGGACGTGGAGGTGATGCACACCTGGCGGCGGACCTTCGCCTTTGCGGAGCGGCACAACCACTGGGTCACGACGCTGCGGGACTTCCTGCTCTTCGAGGAGGCCCGGCGCACCTCGATCTTCTCAAGCCGCTTCATCGAGGGCGAGCGGCGCCTGGAGATCGCCATCGACGCCCAGGCGCCGCGGATCGAGGCGGAGGCCAGCGCAGGCGAGGCGCCGGCGTTGCCGGCGCCCTCTTTGACATTCCCTCAGAATTACAAAGGAAATGGGGTCGAGGAGGTCAACGTGGACGGCGTCAAGCAGTCCATGAAGCGCCTGGGGCGCTCGGGGGACGGCTTCTACCACATCCTGCCGCTGGCGCCGGGCAGGCACATCATCCACGTCGTGTACGGCGGGCGCACGGTCGAGGCCATCACGCCGGAGGAGTAGAGGTCGCCGGGCCTGAGGCTCAGGGCGTGGGCGGCGCAGCGTCCTCGGTGGTGACCTTGACGACCCAGTCGCGCACGAGGTTGAAGAGGGGGTCGGCGTTGACGACGGCCTTAAGCTGGGCCAGGGTCGCGGGGTCGCGGGGGAAGGCGAAGTTCGCGGCCAGCTCGTCCAGGACGGCGGGGCTGAACTCGGCCAGGGTCATCGCGCCGGTCCCTCGCTTGAGGTGGAGGCGGACCTCCCATTGGGCGGAGCGGGTCTCGGCCTCCAGGTAGCGCGTCCAGACGTGGCGCTCGGCGCCCTTCTTGCGACGGACCCAGATCCGGGCCAGCCTCCCTTGCTGCTCACGGCTCTCGCCGATGAGCTTGAAGCCGAGATCGCCCGGAGTGGCCTCCGAGGTCGACTGAAGCTGCAAGCGGTTGACCTCCATGTCCTGTCACCTCACGCTGGTGGCCCGTCGGCCCGTCAGGCCGCCGAGGGTTGGAGCCTGCTTCTTAACCACATCTTGGGCCCGGGCGCAAGCCGCCCCGCGCGGTTGCCACGGCCCCTCGGGCGGGTTATGCTCGCCGTTTGCGCGCGCCTCGCCATCTGGAGCCCGTCGATCCCGACATGACCGCCCTCCCTCCCCTCAAGCGGCGCTCGACGCCGCGCTCGACGCCCCTCGAAGCCGGCCGCGCGACGGCGGCGGCCTCGCTGGGCCTGATCGCGCTCTGGCTCGCCGCGCCGCAGGCCAGCGCGAGCCCCTTCGAACTCTACGGGGCGGGGGCGCGGGGCGGGGCGATGGCCGGCGCGCTGGGGGCGCTGGGGCGAGACGGCGAGGCGGTCTTCTACAACCCGGCGCTGCTGACGGCGTCGCAGCGGCCGCACCTCGGGGCGGAGCTTCAGCTCGTGGCGCCCTCGCTCTTCGTCGATCGGGCGGCGGGGTCGGCCGAGGACGCCGACGGGGGGCGCACCACGGCGCTGCCCGACACCAGCGCCGGGGCGACCCTGGGGCTGTCGATGCCCTTCGGGAGCGCGCTCGGCTGGAAGCTCTCGCTGGGGGCGCTGGCCTTCATCCCGGCGCTCAACAGCACCCGGCTGGACGCCGTCGATCCGGCCACGCCCCACTTCGCGCTGCACCGCGCGCTGACCGACAAGCTCTTCGTCGGCGCCGCCCTCGCCGTCGAGCCGGTCGAGGGCCTGAGCATCGGGCTCGGCGCGCAGGGGCTCGCGGGCCTGAGCGGGAGCGCCGACGCGCTGCTGGACGCCGAGCGGCGCCGGATCCTGCGCCGCCGCTTCGAGGTCGATCTCGACGGCACCATCGCCCCGATCCTGGGGCTGGCGTGGCGAGGGGACGCGTGGTCGGCGGGGCTGACCTTCCGAGGGCGGCTGGCGCTGGACTACGCGCTGCCCATCGAGTTCACCTTCGCCGAAGGGGGCCGGGCGGCCTTCTTCATCGAGGGCACGACCCTCTTCACCCCCGATCAGCTCAACCTCGCGCTGGGCTGGGCCGAGTCGGGCTGGGCCGTGGCGCTGGACGTGACCTGGGCGCGCTGGAGCCAGGCCCCGACGTCGGCCTCGACCGTCGTGACCTCCATCGACGACGCGGGGCTGGGCGAGGGCGAGGCGACGACGCTGCTCGAGATGGCCTCGGCGGACGTGTCGGCGGGCTTCGTCGACACCCTGGTGCCCAGGATCGGGGTCGAGCGCTCGGCCGGCGAGCGCCTCGTGCTGCGCGCCGGCTACAGCTTCCGGCCCACGCCCGTGCCCAACCAGGTGGGCTACACCAACAGCCTCGACAACCACGCCCACCAGCTCGGCCTCGGCGCGGGCTGGCGGCTGGGGCCAGGGGTGGAGCTGCGCGCCTTCGCCCAGGCGACCGCGCTTCAGGATCGCGCGGTGACCAAGATCCCCCAGCACGACCCGCTGGGGATAGGCGATTACGTGGCCGGCGGCGTCGTCTGGCACGGCGGGCTGGCGTGGCACCAGGACCTCTGAGATCGGCGACGCGGCCGGGCAGACCTTGTTTGCAGCGCCTTCGTGACGGTGTTAAGTTGGAGCTCAGGTGAGCGAGGCCACACATTCCGGGTGCTACAAGCGCGGTGAGCCAGGATAGCCCAGCACTGGCGGTCAAGCCGTCGGAACCTCAACCTGGCGAAGTGCTCGCCGGGAAGTACCAACTGCGGCAGATCATCGGGCGCGGCGGCTTTGGACTGGTCTATGATGCCCTCCACCTCGGCATCGATCGCCAGATCGCCCTCAAAGTCCTGCTGCCGGAGTGGTCCAACAAGGACCCCGAACTGGCGCTGCGCTTCCGCCGCGAGGCGGTCCTGTCCAGCCAGCTGCGCCACCCCAACACCATCACCGTCTACGACTACGGCCAGACCAGCGACAACGTCCTGTTCATGGCCATGGAGTACGTCGAAGGCCGGACCCTGTCGACGGTCCTGCGCGACGAAGCCCCCCTGCCCCCCGAGCGCGTCGTCCACATCCTCAAGCAGATCCTCGCCAGCCTCCACGAGGCCCACCGGCGCGGGATCATCCACCGCGATCTGAAGCCCGGCAACATCATGTTGACCAGCCACCGCGGCGACAACGAGTTCGTCAAGGTGCTGGACTTCGGCATCGCCAAGGCCATCAGCAACGACCTGCTCGGCGGCGAACAGGTCAGCCAGACCCTCACCCAGGCCGGCCAGTTCTGCGGCACGCCGCGCTACATGGCCCCCGAGCAGTTCCGCAATGGCGCCATCACCCCGGCCTGCGACCTCTACTCCGTCGGCCTGATCAGCTACGAGCTCCTGACCGGCAAGCCCGCCATCGTCGGCGAGACCATGGTCGACCTCATCGTCGCGCAGGTCGCCGGCCCCAGCCTCACCCTGCCGGGCGACCTCCCCCTGGGCCAGAGCCTGCGACAGCCGCTGCACCGCGCCCTGCGCAAGGACCCCTCCGATCGCTTCGCCACCGCCGAGAGCTTCCTGAGCGCCCTGGAGGACTGGGACGCTGAGGAGCCCCTCTTTGACGACGAGCTCGAGCCCACCCGCCTTGAGGACTCCAACGACCAGACCCACGAGGGGCTGCGCGAGGCCCCGGCGCGCCGAAACCTCAACGATCTCAATGACCTCGATGACCTTGATGAGCTCGGCGATCTCGGCCTGACCCCGATCGCGCGCGACCCCGGCGACATCACCGCGCTGCCCACCTTCACGCTCGGACTGACCCGCGACGACGAGTTCCCCGACCCCTTCGACGAGCCGGTCACCGATCAAGCCGAGCGACAGAAGCACGCCGCCAGGGCCGCCCTCGACTTCGACGCGCCCTCCGGCCTGACTCAGCCCTCCCGCAGCGATCACCTCGATCGCTTCGCCCTCCCGCCCGTCGAGGACGACCCCCCAGGCTTCCCCCTGCCGGACGAGCCCATCACCGACGAGTTCCCGCCCGCCTTCCGACGCGCCGCCGGCGAGCCCCCCGCCCAGGACGTCACCACCGACATGGCCCGCAGCGCCATCCTCGGCCTCCAGTCCGATCTCGAGCCGACGATCGACATCTCCAGGAACGAGCTCTTCGGGCAGAAGCTGCGCAACGACCTCCAGAAGGACCTCGACGCCGAGCGCTCCCGCCTCCAGGAGAAGGCCGCCGCCACACCCCCGCCACCCCAGGCCGACAGCGACGCGACCGTCGACATGCCGGTGGACTACCAGGCCATCGAGCGCGACATCGAGGAGGCCAGGAGGGCCAGGATGGCCGCGCGCGCCAAGGAGCACCGCGCGCCCGTCGATGAGGAGCCTTCGCCCAGGAGGCGGCCCCGCTCAAACACCTCCAGCACCACGCGCGCGCTCTCCATCGCGGGGCTGATCTTCACCCTCATCTTCGGCGCGCTGGTCGTCATCCAGGTCACCCGCTACGTCTGGAACCACGGCCTGGCCTCGAAGGTGGGCCGTCAGGCCGAAGGGGCCGCCGAAGCCAAGGAAGAGGGCCCACCGACGGTCGCGCTCGACAAGGATCCCGTCGACCCGGTCCAGATCGCGGTCACGAGCGCGCCGCCGGGCGCCCAGGTCATCGTCGACGACAGGGCCGTCGGCCGGACGCCGCTGAACCTGCTCGCGGATCGGAGCAAGACCGTCCGCCTCAGGGTCAAGCTCGACGACCACATCGACTACGGCACCGAGCTGAAGTTTCGCGCCAACCGCGCTCTGTCGGTGGAACTGACCCCGAGAGACTGATACGGAACCACGTTTGAAGCACTTTCATCTTGGGCATCCTGGTGGCCCAAATTGTAAGTGGCTTGAGCGTGGTTCCGTATGAGCCCTTCGAAGTCCGAGATGATGTCGGGGGGGAGAGGGTGGCGGACCGCGAGAGGGTCCGAAGGGGCAGATCCGGCCAGAGTTGGCCCTTCTGAGGACGAAGACGCCCTCTACCCTCGGCGCGGGGAGCGCCGAGGGCAGCGGGGTCGTCATGAAACCTGCTCAGTCCACGATCCAGCTGGTGTCGTTGTAGTTGTCGAAGACGCGGTTCGTGATGACGAGGGTGTCGAGCGTCTCACGGTGGCCGGTCATCTCGAAGTACTCGCTGGAGTTGTTGACGTTGCAACCCTCAAGGCTGACGCCGTCGTTCTCGGGCGGGCAGGAGGCGACGCGCCACTTGGCCTCAAGCTCCTTGGCCTTCTTGACCATGTTCCAGCCCGTCGGGTAGAGGCCCCGCTGGCTGGTGAAGTCGCCGCGGGCGGCCAGGTACGTGATCCCGGTGGTGGGATCGGTCCAGTCGATGGTCTCGAAGCCATCGGCGATCTCGTAGGACTCGCCGCGGCCGATGATCTGGACGTTGGCCAGCGCGTTGAAGGAGCGGTCGTAGCGATCCTGGAACATGCCCAGGCTGTAGGCCGCCGAGAAGATCTCCATGTTGAAGTCCCGCGAGCCGCTGAAGGGGTTGACCTTGATCCTGTTGCGGTAGGTGCTGCGCAGGAAGGAGCTCGCCAGCGGGTTCTGCAGGGTGATGCCCATCTTGTCCGTCTCGTCACGGTCGAAGAGGGGGGCGATCTCCTTCATGTCGCCGTTGATCAAGGCCCCGAACCAGCGGTAGAGCTCCTCGCTGTACAGGAGCGTGACCGGGATGGCGAAGGCCGTGATGTCCGAGGCGCCGTCGACGCCGATGAAGTTCGTCTCGGCGTTGGTCAGCGCCATCATGGCCGCCCAGCGCTCGAAGAAGGAGGTGAGGATCTCGTAGCGCAGGAAGTAGTAGTAGCCGCTGTCGTAGTCGTAGCGCGACGTGTCGTACTTGCCCTCGCCGATGTTGATGTTGAAGAAGTCGGTGTAGCCGGTGGTGTTCTCACCCTGACGGAAGCGGTAGTCGATCTCGGAGGAGATGTTCTCGTACTCGTTCGTCGCGGGGTTGAACCCGTAGGTGCCCGGGTTGGGGCTGACGAGGGTCTGCATCATGGTGCCGAGGCCGCGCTCGATGCCGGCCCAGCCCAGCTGACCGCCCCACTCCGACAGGTACCACTCGGAGTCGTTGAAGAAGAGGCGCAGCACCCAGTGCTGGTAGATGTTGGCCATGGGGCCGAAGTAGCGGCCGACGAAGCGCTGGAAGATGGGCCACAGGTAGAGGCCCCAGGCGGCGCGGTCGCGGCGGAAGTTGTTGAAGATGTAGTACTGGTTGTAGCCCTGGATGTGGGTGTCCATGACCTCTTCGAAGGAGGCCCCGGCGTCCCACACGTCGCAGGTCGGCGTCCCGCCGCGGTACTCATCCGAGCAGAAGCGGTAGGGGACCTGGACCTTGCCCGACTGCTGGGCCTCGCGCACGGTCATGGTCGAGCGCTTGTACATGTTGCTCATGTCGCCGCTCATGCCGCTGAAGAGGATGGGCAGCACGCCGTAGTGGTAGAAGTCCAGGTCGTTGTCGAGGTGCTCGTCGAAGTCGCCGTCGACGTACTCGGTGCGATCATCGGGCGCCAGGGCGCCGGTGACGTTGTCGATGTCGTCGAAGGTCACGATCGGGTCGTCCGTCGGCTGCATCGAGTCGTAGGCGTCGTTGCCGTAGTCCACCGCGACCTTCGTGGGGGCCACGTCGAAGACCTCGATCAGCTCGCCGTAGCCGTACTTGATCGCGGCGTGGTCGTAGAGGCCGATGCCGTGGAAGTCGCTGTTGAGCTTGGCGCCGTAGTCCATGATGGAGGAGAGCTGGAACTCCGACAGCTTGTTCTCAAGCTGGCGGCGCTGCGCAGCCTGGATGTTGCCGACCAGCTCGGCGATCCGAGCGTCGCGAGCGGCGCCGGTCAGACCCTCCTCGGTGGCCTTCGTGTTGGCAAAGGCGGTGGGGTTCTGCTCGACGGCGGCGTTGATCGGATCGACCTGGCCGTCCAGGTCGTAGTCGATGAAGCGCATCTCCCAGTACTTCGGATCGAAGTTGATCGAGTCGAAGGAGCCCTCGAAGTTGTGGCGCAGACCCAGCGTGTGGCCGACCTCGTGCTCCATGACGCCCTTGTAGAGGCGCTCGCGGATGATCTTGCGGGCGTGGGCCAGCTTCTCGAACTTGTCGCCCGGGAAGCCCTCCATCTCCGCCTTCATCTCCAGCGCGAGGCCGAGGTAGGCGCCGTCGAAGAACTCGACCATCATCATGTTGCGGCTGGAGAACTTGTTCAGGCGGCGGTCGTACTCGCCCTGGACGCGCTTCATCGTCCCGATCTTGGCCGGGCTCAACAGGTCGGCCATCTCCTCGTCGGCCAGATCGACCGAGTCGCCCGGGTTCACGAGACCGCGGCCGAAGCCGACCTTGATGTCGTCGTTGACCATCAGGCGCTCAAGCTCGGTGCCGCGCAGCTTCGGCCACACCGCGGTCTGCCTGTTGGCCTCGGGGCGGATCAGGTCGATGCGGCGCTCCATCGGCAGGCCCTTGATGCTGTCGACCAGCTCGAAGATCTTGCCGTCCTTGTTCAGGATCCGCTCCTTGACGTTCTGGATGGACGCCTCGCGGGTCTTGCTCGTCTTGTTGTAGCCCAGGAAGATGCCCTCGGACTTGAGCTCCTCGACATACTCCTTGACGTTGAGGCCGTAGGCGAACTCGTTCGGGTCCAGATCGCCGGTGGTCAGCATCAGGATGTCGAGGATGTATTGCGCGTAGCGGTCGATGGCGGCGCCGTAGATGTTCGCGTTGCCGTTGACGATCTCACCCGTCAGAGGATCCGCCGAGGAGGGGCCGTAGCCCAGCGGGCCCTGCTGCTGCTCCTGATCAATCCAGGACAGGAAGCTGTAGCGCAGGTCGCCGAGCTCCTTGACCTCACCGGGGCGCTCACAGACGCCCTCGGCGTAGCCCGGATCGGTCGGCAGGCCAGGGTTGGAGCAGAGGTAGAAGATGCGACCCGTGAAGTTCGGGTGGTAGTGCTTGACCGTGTCGACGTAGGCATTGTTCCACTGGTCGGCGATCTGCTGGTTCGCCTCGGCGAGATCCGCCGGGAAGTTCGCCGACACGTAGTAGGCGAAGGGGCGAGGGGTGCGCTGCTCGTAAGGCTTGAAGGAGCCGTCGGCGTTGCGCGCGTCCTTCCAGATCCGCCAGATGTTGGCCAGCTTGATCGTCGTCGAGTCGCGGCAGCCGTAGGTCCGGTCGTAGATGCAGCGCTCGGTGCGGAAGAAGCCGAACTTGTCCAGCTCCAGGTCGTCGTAGACGCGGGGCTCGTGCTGGCCGTCCTGGCTCGGGTCGATCTTCAGGAAGCTCGTGCGCACCTTGACAACCTCGGCGCCGCAGTCGCCGCCGTAGAGCGGGAAGCCGAAGGTCAGCACGCAGTCGATCCACGAGGGCTCGAAGACGTAGGTGTTCAGGACGTCGATGTAATTCACCTCGCCCTTGTCGTTCTGCTCGATGCGCCAGGTGATCTTGTCGGGCGTCAGGCCCGCGTCCTGGGGCGCGATCTGCAGACCCGCGAAGCGCTGCATCTCGACGGCCGGATCGAAGTTCTGATCGATGGGGGCCGAATTGCGATCCCACGACACCCGCATGAACTCGCGCTCATACCAGTTGCGATCCGAGCCGTTCTCCGTGATGACGTTCGTCTGCTCGCCCGTGGCCGAGTTGTAGGCCCGCTGCACGTCGAAGTGGCTCTGGATCGGGAAGGCCGCCACCGGCGCACCCTGGAAGGGCCCGTCCGTCTCCGGGTTGTAGAGGTTCGTGTCGATGCCCAGGACGTCTTCGTTCGTCCTGAAGGCGATCAGGTGATCCTCGGTGATCTCCCACCGGACCCGGTTCATCTCGCCCTGGAGCCCCGCGAAGCTCGAAACGGCGGTACCGGGCACCTCCACGACCGTCGAGCGCACGTACCACTCGCCGCCGTCGTCGAAGATGGACTTGCTCACCTTGTTGGGGCTCGTCCGATCAATGTCGCCGACCTGCTGCGCGCAACCCGACAACGCGAGAATCGATCCTGCCAGCATGGACGCTGTCAGTGTTTGCTTAAGGATTTTCACGCCTTCCTCCTGATGAAGCTCTGTGAAACAGTTTTCTCTCTCTCGTATCTTCTCAAACACCGGCGGCGACATCTCGCCCTGCCAGCGCCCTCTCCCTCATTCTTGACGATCGCGCTTCACTCAAAGCGCGGAGCCAACGCCATCCTAGCGAATCAAGCCGCTCGGCGCCAGCCCGCACCTGACCCCGCGCTCAGTACCTCGCCGAGAGGCCCAGCGACAAGCGGGTCCTGGACGAGATCCCGTTCTCGAAATCCCAGAAGGGGAAGCGGATCGACTTGCCGTCGCTGGCGAAGATCGAGCCGCTCGTCGACGAAGAGGCCGACGCGCTCAACCAGTCGTTGATCTTGTAGCCCAGCCGCAGCCCGCCCGAGACACCCTGCGAGCGCCGCGTGATGTCCAGGCCCTGCTCCTCAAGGATCGTCGGGGTGAACTCGTCGTCCTTCAAGATCGTCCCGTTGTCGTAGGAGAAGTCGTCGAAGTAGCTCAGCGACAGCCCCGCGCTGAAGTCATCCAGGAAGCCGAAGTTCGCGCCGAAGGAGTGCGAGAAGCCGAAGCTCGGCAGCACCCCGTCGATCGCCACCAGCCCCGAGCCGACGTTCTCGACCCCGCCAGCCCGCGCGATCACGTCCAGCTCGTCGGCGTCCAGCACCACCGAGGTGAACTTGTGCCAGTTCTTCGAAGCCCCGAAGGAGTACGACAGGCTCAACCCGCCGAACGAGCGGCTGAAGCTCAAGTCCGCGCTCACGGCCATGATCTTGCCCTCGGCGATGCTCAAATCGCTGGTCGGGAACGAGAAACCAAGACCAGGGGCGATCGAGATCCCCGTGTACTCCTCGTCCGTCCAGCCCGGCAGCCCCACCCCCAGATCCGTGTCCGAGAGCCGACCCTCGCGCTGGAAGACCGAGCCGTCCTCCGTCAAGAACTTCGAATAACCGATCCCCGCCGACAGCGAGATGTCCTCCGTCACCGTGTAGTTGAGCCCCAGGCCCACCCGGCTCGAGAAGAAGTCCGTCTGCGTGAACTCCGAGTTGGACAGCACCGAGGCCGCCCCGAAGCTGCCGCCGACCGACACCGAGCCGCTGACCGGGAAGGGAGCCTCCTCCTCCTCCTCGACCACGGCCTCCGCGTCGCCCTCGCCCTCTTCCTCGCCCTCGGCGACCTGATCACCCTGCACCTGCACCAGAGGCGCTCCGCCCGCCCCCGACACCCCGACGACCTCCACGGCCGCCGGCGCTTGCTGCGCGAAAGCCGGACCGCCGGCCATCAACGCACACAACACGATCCCCAACACCGTCAACCTGCTCATCGCTCTTCTCCCTGATATCTCTTCGAATCGCCTCGACGATCGACCGAGTCCCTCATCCCCTTTTAAAAATCTTCACCCCAAGACACCGCGCCGACACCTTCAACCCCCAGCGGGAGCGGATCTTCACGGGGCCTTGAGCGCGCTCCGGAGAGAGCAAGAACTATTCCATGATGCCATGTTACCTTTCTAACGCTCTCGATGGGCGGCGAGTCGAGGCAAACTATCGGCTGGGCGCTTCGGTGTCAACTGAGCCCGAGCGCGCTTGGATCACCCTTGCCCCGGCGCAGCACCTCGTGCGGTTCCGAGGTCAGATCGATCACCGTCGAAGGGCTCGACAGGATCGGCCCGGCGTCAAGCACCACCCGGACCGATCCCCGATACTCCGCCTCGATCTCCCTCGGATCGTCGAGCAGCTCGCCATCGCGGCTCTTCGCGCTGGTCGTGATCAACACGCCGCCGAGCGCCTCGCAGAGCGCCTGGGCCACCGGCGCGTCCGGCATCCGGATCCCGATCGTCTTCTGACGCCTGAGCATGAACTTCGGCACCTGACGCGTGGCCTTGAGCACGAAGGTGAAGGGCCCCGGCAGCGCACGCCGCAAGATCCGGTAGGCCACGTCCTCGACCACCGCCAGCGAGGCGATCGCCGACAGATCCGGCACGATCACGCTCAAGGGCCCCTGCGACCCGCCTCGCTCGGTCTTGAGCCGATCGATGGCCTCGACCGCCTCGCGGTCGTCCAGCCGACAACCCACCGCGTAGACCGTGTCCGTCGGGTACGCGATCAACCCGCCTCCCCGGCCCAGGCTCCGCAGCGCCTCCTGGATCCGGCGCGGCTGCGGGTGCTCGCCGTTGACCTCGATGATCATCGCCTCGCCTTCGGCAGCACGATCTGCGGCGCCTCCGGGTGCGCCCGGTACAACACCAGGATGCGACCCGTGATCTGCGCCACCTGCGCGCCCGTCTCCCCATGAAGCCGGCGGGCCGCCTCGATGCGATCCTCCTGATCCGCGCCCCTGGCCCGCACCTTGATCAGCTCGTGATCAAGCAGCGCCTGATCGATCTGCTTGATCACCCCCTCGTGGATGCCCTTGTCACCGATCAACACCACCGGCTTGAGGTGGTGGGCCAGGCTGCGCAGGTAGCGCCGCTGAGCGCCGCTGAGCGCCGGAGAGCAGCTGATGACCACGCTGCCCTGCCCCTCCTCTTCATTCTCGACTGTCTCCACCTCAACCTCCAGAAGCTCGACCACCTCTCCCCGATCGCATGACACCGCCCCACCTTCGATGTGGAGAGCGGCACCCTTAGTAGAGAAAGTCCTTCGCCCTTTCAAGCCCCACCGCCCCTTATCAATAGGAAGACGATCCCCCCGCCGCCCGCGACCTTGAACCTCAACCCCTTCTTGGCCGCCTCGCGCGTTGCCATTCGACGGAGCGCTGTGCTACCATATCCCCGTCCCAGTCGGCGTGGGCAAGGAGAGGCTTTGCCCCTCCGGAGCGCCGACCTGGACGCTTGCAGGTCACGCCTCTCTCCATCGCTCAAGGTGTGGATACTGGCCATCTACTCACGACATCTGAGCCGCCTTACCGCGACTCCGAGCCCCCCAGTCCTCACGAACGCCACACCTTTGACTTGATACACTCGCCAACCTGGAGCAGGGATCGTGAAGATCTGCCCTCAGTGTAAATCCCGATTCGAAGGCAACGAGCGCTTCTGCCCCATCGACGGCGACAAACTCGTGGAGTACAGCGAGGACGCCGCCGGAGCCCACACGGGCCAGACGATCGCCAAGCGCTTCGCGCTCGAAGCCCTGTTGACCGACACCTCCTACGGCGAGCTCTACCTGACGCGCGAGGGCGACACCCTCGCCTCACTCCAGATCGTCCAGGCCGACGTCGGCGGCCACCGCGCCCAGACCGGCAACTTCGAGGCGGACCTGGAGGCCGGTGAGCCCCTGAGGCACCCCGACGTCGCCCGCTGCCTCGGCTTTGACTTCGACGGCGATCCGCGCTGGGTGGCCTGGGAACACCTCAAGGACGCGCAGACCCTCGGCGCCATCGTCCGCGAAGGCGGGCCTCTCCCGGCACGCAGCGCCTTCCTGCTGACCGGGCGCATCGCGCGCGGCCTCGTGGCCCTCCACGAAAAACGGGTCTTCCACCGCAACCTCCACCCCGACGCCATCCTCGTCTCCGGCCTGAACCACCAGGAGCTCCGCGCCGACCCCGATCGCGTCCTTCACATCCCCCTCAAGATCACCCGCTGGGCCCAGGCGCACCTGGTCACGACCAAGGACCCCATCAGCGCACACCAGAAGAACCCCAAGTCCTTCCTCGGCCACCCCGAGTACTTCTCCCCCGAGCAGGCCCAGGGCCGGCCCGTTGACGAACGCAGCGACATCTACGCCCTCGGCATCCTCCTCTATGAGCTGCTGACCGGAAAGCCCCCCTTCACCTCGGGGAGCCTGACCACCACGCTCAAACGCCAGATCTACGAAAAACCCCTGCTCCCGCGCATCGCTCGCCCCGGCCTGAAGATGTCCAAAGGCGCCGAGGACATCATCGTCCGCGCCCTGGCCAAGAAGCCCGAGGAGCGCTTCGAGAACGCCCTGTCCCTCATCAAGGCCCTCGAAGACGAAGGCTTCGTCGGCACGCCGCCCGCGCGCGTCGTCGTGCTCGATATCTCGGAGAGCGAGCCGGCCGCTGCACCCGCGCCAGACCCCGAACCCGTCCTGGCCCCCGAGCCCGCGCCCAAGCCCAAGCCCGAGACGACCTCGCTCAAGCCCGACTTCAGAGCCACCCAGCTCCTCCCGGCCGCGAGCTTGATCGCCCTGTCCAAGGCCGTCGACGCCTCAACCAGGGCGACCAGCCCCGAACCCACGCCCGAGCCCGAGCTTGCTCCGGAGCCCACACCCGAGCCTGAGCCCGCGCTGGAAACAAAGGCCACGCCGGAGCCCGAGCCTGTGGCGGAGCTTGCTCCGGAGCCCGCGCCCGAGCCGCAGCCTGAGCCTGCGGCGGAGCTTGCTCCAGAGCCCACACCCGAGCCTGAGCCCACGCTGGAAACACAGCCCACGCCTGAGCCTGAGCCCACACCGGAACCCGAGACCGCACCGGAGCCCGAGCCTGCGGCAGAGCTTGCTCCAGAGCCCGAGCCCGCACCGGAGCCCACGAAGGAAACAAAGTCCACGGCTGAGCCAGAGCCCGAAGCCACGCCCGAGCCGGAAACTGAGCTTGCTCAAGACCCTGCGCCCGAGCCCGAGCCTGCGGCGGAGCCTGCTCCAGAGCCCGAGCCCTCGATGGACGCAGGGGCGGGATCCGATGAGGAGGCCCTGTCCTCCGACGGCGCGGACCTCTCCTCGGCCGGGCAGGCCGGGAGCAAGAGTCGCCGCAACAGGCGCAACAAGAAAGGGAAGGCCCCCGAGCCGCCTCGGAAGGCCGAGCCCGTCAAGCCCGCTCAAAAGGGCGCCGTCCTGCTCGACGGCAAGCAGGCCACCGAGCTCAAGGGCGCCCGGCAGCCTGAGCCCCTCGTCGCCCCCGACTCCCCCGCCAGGCCAACGGACACCCGCAAGGTGGACGAGGGCAAGGACAGCGCCGGCCGCAAGTCCTCGGACTCCCTTGAGTTTGAGGCCGTCACCGGCGATCCCGCCGCGAGCAGCCCGGGCAACCGGAAGGGCAACGCTCAAGCCAGGCCCAGCGCCACGAAGACGACGAAGTCCTCCAAGGGCCCCGGCGAGGAAGACGAGGCGTGGTTCTCCACGGACATGGCTGAGATCGAGGAGGTCGCCCCCGAAGAGCCCTTCGCGCGCCGAAACAACATCCTCTTCGCCATCGCGATCGTCGTCTTTCTCGTGCTGGGCGTCGGCGCCATCTACGTCTGGAGTCAGAGCACCACCACCCCCGATGCCTCGGCGATCGCGCCCGACGCTCTTCAGAAGCAGGAGGAGGAGGAGGCCGCGCGCCGCACCGAGCTGCTCAAGCGCTTTGAGAGCGCGCTCTCGGAGGGGCGGCTCGTCCCCCCCTCCAACGACGACGCCTTGACCTGCCTGCGGGAGCTCAAGACGCGCGCCAACGCCGCCAACACCCCCGAGTACAAAGACGCCGAGGCCCGCACCATCAAGGCCCTTGAGACCCAGATGGAGGCCTTCCATGCCGAAGGCCGGCAGCTCGAGGCCAAGGATCTGGCCCAGTACCTCATCCGCCTTGCGCCTGAACACGCCCGCGCCAACGCCATCAGCATCGAGGAGCTTCGCGAGGTGACCGACGCCGGCGCCGAAGCCGACGCGCTGGATCAAGCCGACGCCGCCGTCGCCGACGCCGTCGCCGCCGTCGCTCCCGACGTGGTCGAGGGCGGCGAGTCCGACGCCGTCGCCGCCGCCGTCGAGGCCCCCGTCGATCCCCCCGCAGATCCCCCTGTGGGCGATCAGGCCGCCAACAAGGTCCCCGACGCTCCGCCCGTCAACCCGATCGCCGAGAAGCCCAACAACACGCAGGAAGAGCGCGCCAAACGCAGAGAGGAGGCCCAGCGCATCGCCGCCGAAGCCAGCAAGGCCAGCGGCGCCAACGCCGTCGCCCTCTGGCGCCGCGTCCTGGCCCTGGATCCCGGCAACCACCGCGCCCACTTCCAGCTCGGCCAGAGCTTCAGCGCCCAGGGCAACTTCGGCGCCGCCCTCCCCTTCCTCGAGCGCGCCGTCCAGCTCAGCGGCGGCAACTCCACCTACCGCGTCCACCTCGGCAATGCCTACCTGCGCACCTCGAACACCGCCAAGGCCCGGGAACAGTACAAGAAAGTCCTCGAAATCGACCCCAACAACGCCCCCGCCCAGCGCATGTACGACAAGCTCAAGTAGCCCCTCGATCCCCGAAGCCCCCCGCCTCAGGCGTCGAGCGCCTGGCCCCCGCGCGGCTCCCCGCGGATCTCGCAGCTCACCGGCCTCCCCGGCCGCTGGTCAAGCTCCCAGACCTTCACCCCATCTCGCCCCCGCGCCTTGACCTGGTAGAGCGCCTCGTCGGCCCTGGCCATCAACGCCTCCACCGTATCCCCGGCGCTCGGGCACGTCGCCACCCCCATGCTCAGGGTCACCGGCCGCCCCGGCACCTCGATCTCCGACACGAGCGACAAGATCCTGTGAGCCACCACCAGCGCCCCGGCCGCGTCCGTCTCGGGCAGCACGAGCCCGAACTCGTCGCCGCCGTAACGCCCGACGACGTCGATGTCCACCCGGAGGTTGTCCTTCAGGACCGCCGCGACCTGGCTCAACACCGCGTCGCCGATGAGGTGGCCGTGCGTATCGTTGATCAGCTTGAAGTGATCAATGTCCAGCAAGATCAAGGACATCGGCCGCCCAAAGCGCCTGGTCCGGCTGACCTCGTCCGAGAGCCGCTCCATCAACCGCCGCCGCACCAGCACCCCCGTCAGGCCGTCGATCGTCGCCAGCTCCACCAGCCGCGTCCGCTCGATGGCCGCGGCCGCCTGGCAGCCAAGCGCCGTCATCAGCTCCAGATCGCCCAGCGTGAAGAAGCCCTCGCGCTTGTTCGTAATGTTGATCACCCCGATGGGGGTCCCCCCGATCATCAGCGGCACGCACAGGAGCGATCGCACATGCCGCCGCGACCCCACGAAGCGACCGTCGAGCCCCACGCCCTCGACCACCTCGGCCTCCCCGCGCTCGAAGACCCGACCCGCGATCCCCTCGCCGCGGCGCAGCCGCCGGCATCGCCGCTGGCCGCTGTTGATCGCCCGCTCCAGCGCGGGGTCCGACAGCCCCCGGACTACGGCCACCTGAAGCGCGCCCTCGGCCTCGTCCCACAACATCAAGCTGCCCTTCTCCGAACCCATCGCCTCGATGGAGCGCCCCAGCAACACCCCGAGCAGCTCCCCGACGTCTTTGGACTGGCCGAGGCCCTGCTGGACCTCCTTGACCGCCTCGACGAAGAGCTGAAGCTCGAAGAGCCGCTGCTCCAGCGCCCTGCGACCGGCCTCCTCGCGCTCAAGGCGGCGCTGAAGCCCCGTGACGGTCTTCTTGAGCTCATCCACCCGACGCTGATCTCTATCCTGGGACATCGACCCCTCCCGATACGTTGGCATCAACCTGCACATCGGATCGTGTCGGGATCGCCATGAAAATCTCCCGCCTCGCGGACGGCTGGATCCGCGAGCGCAAGAAGCGTCGGCGTGCGTCGAGCGAAGCGGGCGATCAGCCAGCGGAGCAAGCGTGAGGGGAGCGAAGCGGGGGCAGCCAGCGACGTCGGCGCGCGCGGTGCGAAGCGGGCGATCAGCCGGCGGCGAGCGGGGCGGCTGGCGCGACCAGCATGGGGATGTCGATGTTGCGCAAGACCGCGTCGACGGTGCTCCCGAAGAAGCCCCGGCTGGAGCTTGAGGACATGCAGACGAGGTCGGCCCCGCACTTCCTGGCCTCGACCGGGATGGCCTCCTGCACGACCCCTTGAAGGGCGCGGACGCCGTCGACGAGGTCCTCGACGCCCTCCTGGCGGGCCATCTCGGTCATCTTCTCTTCGAACTCCTGCGCCATGGAGGCGAAGAGGCTGCGCCCGGCCTGGGTGGTCCGGGCGCCGCCTGGGATGCTGGCGACGTGCAGCAGCTCGATGCGCGCGTCGGGGGCGGCGGCGCCGGGGCAATCCCGGATCAGCGAGGCGGCCGCCGCCAGCGCTCGGCGGCTGTTGTCCGAAAAGTCCATCGGCACGAGGACATGCCGATAACCCCCGGTGGCGGGCGCGCGGGTGGCCAGCACCGGCACGCGGGTCGAGTGGAAGAGCTGCTCGGCGATCGCGCCGGTCAGGTATCGCTCGGTGAAGTTGCGAGGCAGGGGTCCGACGATGATCTGGGTGGCGCCGATCCGGGCCGCGCAGCGCTCCAGCCCCGAGGTGATCCTGCCCTGCTCCAGATCCACGGCCACGCGACCCTCGGGATCATCAAGGGCCGTATACTCGGGGATGCCCTGGAGCCACTCCCGCATCCGCTGGCGCAGGGCCACGGCGTCCTTGATCTCGGCGGTGACGTGCAAGAGGGTCACGCGGCGAGCGGCGCTGGCCTGAGCCAGACGGAGCGACTCCCGGACCCCCCCCTTGGAGGAGTCGGAGAAGTCGGTCCCGGTCAGGATGTGCCTCAGGTCCATGGCGCGGCTCAGTCCTTGTCCTTGCGGATCATCTTCTTGGGGAAGAGGTCCGCGAAGGTGCCCAGGCCAGTGCCGCGCGCGGGCTCATCGCGCCACTGGACGGGCTCGGGGGCGCGACGGGGCTTGTTGTCCCGACGGCCGCCGCCCTCGTCACGGCGGGTCTCCTGGCGCGGCGCGCGCTCCTCGTCGGGCTCGCGGCGGGCCTCGGAGGGATCGCGGCGGGTCAGGCTCAGGCGCTGGCGGACCTGATCGAGGGTCAACACCCAGGCCTTGACCTGCTGGCCCTGGCGGAAGTCCATGTTGGGGTCGCGGCCGCGCTCGGTGTTGAGCTCCGACTGGGGGATGAGGGCCGTGATGCCGGGCTCAAGCGACACGAAGACCCCGAAGGGCTCGACCTTCTCGACCGTCCCCTCGACCTCGACGCCCTCGACGTAGCGCTCGTGGGCGCTCTCCCAGGGATCGCCGTGCAGCGACTTCATCGACAGCGAGACGCGCTTGCGGCCCGAGTCCAGCCCGAGGATCTGCACCCGGATCTGCTGGCCGACCTTGACGACGTCGCTCGGGTGCCGGACGCGCGACAGCGACAGCTCGGAGATGTGGATGAGGCCGTCGACCCCGGGCGCGATCTGCACGAAGGCGCCGAAGCTCTCCAGCCGCACGACCTCGGCCTCATAGGTGCCGCCGACCTCGTGGTCCTTCGTGAAGTCGCCCCAGGGATCGCCCTGGGTCTCCTTGACCGACAGGCTCACGCGGGCCTTGTCCGGCCCCAGCTCCATATCCTTGAGCCCGATGACCTTGACCTTGATCGCGTCCCCGGGCTTGTACACCGCGCCGGCGTCCTCGACCCGGTCCCACGACAGCTCCGAGATGTGCGCGAGGCCGTCCACCCCGCCCAGATCGACGAAGACGCCGAAGGGCATGATCTTGCGCACCACGCCCTGGCGGATCTGCCCGACTTCGAGCGTCGCGAAGGTCACGTCCTGCTTCGCCCGCCGCTCTCGCCGCTCCAGCTCGGCCCGGGAGATCACCACGTCGAGGTGCTTGCCCTTGGCCTCGACCTTCGTGATCAAGAAGAGGTAGGTCTTGCCCAGGTGGACGTCGCCGTCCTCGGTGAAGTCCATCTCGATCTGGCTGATCGGGCAGAAGGCCCGCTCGCCCATGACGGTGACCTCGAAGCCGCCCTTGTTGCGGCTGGCGACCTTGCCCTCGACCGGGATCCCGCCCTCGCAGGCCAGCCTGAGCGAGGCCTCGGCGTCCGAGGAGCGCGACAGCGCCCTGGTCAGCTCCACCCCGCTGGCCCCGAAGCCCACCACGAAGACCTCGATCTGCTGACCGACGGCCACCTGCAGCACGCCGTCCAGCTCAACCTCGCGCCGCGCCAGAAAACCCTCGTTCTTGGAGCCGACGTCGACAAAGACGTTGTCCTCGCCGATGTGCACCACCTTGCCGACGATCTGCTGACCCTCGACAAGCTCCGAGGACCTCGGCTTGCTCGGCCCGCTGAAGGCCGCGCTCATCATGGCGCTGAACTCGTCGTCGAGGTTGTCCGGTCCCGAAGCCCGCGCCGAAGACGGCGCCGGGGCCGTCTTTGGCGCGGGCTTCGGCGGGGCGCTCACGTCGATCGTCTGGCGGCGCTGGTGGGCCTGCGCCTCCTCCGGGGTGATCGCCGGCGCTGCCTCCGTCGCCTGGGCCTGCGGCTCGGCGGCCGCCGAGGCCTGCTCAGGCGCCTGCTCCGGGGCAGGGCGGCGGCGCACGACGTTGGGGAGATCGGTCTGGGGGATCTGCTCGGGCGTCTCGGGGTGCTTCTCAGTCATGACTTCACGGTGGTGTGGAGCCCCCTGGATTGACACTTCCGGCCAGAGAGGGCCTGCGCCCTTCACGGTCCTGATGGGGCGACGCGGACAAACAACCGCGCAGACTCCCAGGTCGATGAGGTGGCGCTGTCGGTGGTGAGGAGGAGGCTCCTGAAGAAGATACATCCATGGAACCCGTGCATCCTTGATCGGAGGCCGCAGGCTCGGAACGATGCACTGGTTTAGGATATCCTGACCCGCTTGGCAAGCCTCGCCTGCCCCATCGCCGTCGAGGCGATTGCGTCGCCCCATGCCAGGTGATAGCGTCCCTGGCCTTGACAGGAGGGCGCGCCGCCATCCGCGCGCCACCACCCCCCACGGGCGCAGAAGATCATGCACAGAAAACTGGCCCCCCTGCTGATCACCTCATGGCTCCTCCTTGGGCTCTCCGCCTCGGCCAGCGCACAGAGCATCTCGCAGAAGATCGACGTGATGGGCTGGAGCGACTCGGGCGAGGAGATCGTCACCCGCGTCACCGTCGGCGCCAGCGGGCTGGACGCCTCGGGCAACCCCGTCAACTGGCGCTACGCCGTCGTCGAGATCATCAGCGCCGCCAGCGGCCGCGTCCTGGATCGCTTCAAGGACTCCGAGCCCACCGGCCCCCCCCAGGCCGCCTGGACCGACGCCCTCCCCCGCGAGAGCCTCAAGGCCCGCCTCGCCGCCATGCGCCTGACACCCTCGCTGACCAGCGCCGTCAGCCCCGACGGCGCCCTCGTCGTCCTGAGCCACACCAACCGCTTCCCCCAGCCCTCCGACACCATGGACGCCCGCTGCCCCGGCTGCAGCGTCTGCACCACCACCTTCGAACTCCACGTCATCGACAAGGACGCGCAGGCCGCCTACAAGCTGCGACAGCAGCGCCGCACCGGCGGCCCCTACGCCCCCGACCAGGGCTCCGACGACTGCCCCCTGCTCGCCGCAGCCATCCACTGGCACCCCAGGGTCCGCCGCTTCGCCGCCCTCCACACCGAGTCCATCCCCTCCACCGGCCACGAGTTCCAGCTCCTGCACACCTACGATCCGGCCGCCAACGCCGCCTCATGGACCCACATCCCCTTGCCCTCCCCCCCGATCCGCTCCCACCGGCAGAAGCTCCTCGACGACGCCGAGGCCCTCATGAACCTCATGGCCCAGACCAGCGACCCCCTCGACAAGACCATCCTCATGACCCGCCTCGGCGACATCAACCGCCGCCTCGACCAGCCCGACAACGCCAGGGCCTACTACACCTCCGCCCTCGACCTCGACAAGGCCAACACCGGCGCCGTCCTCGGACTGGCCGACCTCGCCCGACGCCGAGGCGACGCGCGCAACGCCGCGCAGATGCTCAAGAAAGCCGAAGCCATGGACCGCCGGCTCAACATGCACGCCCGCGACTTCGCCCTCTACCACCTCGGCGCCGGCGACCTCGACAAGGCCCTCAAGATCCTCTCGGCCTCCGACGACCCCTCCGCCTCCTTCTCCGACCGCCTCGACCTCGGCATGCAGATCCTCGACGCCGACCTCAAGGCTGGCCTCGCCTTCCTCGACCCCCTCCTCGATCAGGCCCCCCAGGACGACGCCCCCGACAGCCCCGAGGCCCTGGCCCGAGCCAACCTCGCCGTCCTGCTCATCGAAGAGGCCATCCGGGTCGACGACCTCGACATGGCCCTGCGACACCTCGGCCGCCTCGACAAGAAAGGCGACGACGCCCGCCGCCTCGCCCTGCTCATCGGCGCCCTGCGCACCGAGTCGCCCGCCGATCTCGACCTCCTCATCGAACGCGCCGGCGACCTCCTCGGCGAACAGCCCCAGCAATGCGGCGTCTACCGCGTCCGCGGACTCGCCCTGCGACGCGCCCGCAAGCTCAACGACGCCCTCACCCACCTGGCCGCCGCCGTCGCCTGCAACCCCGACGACCTCGACGCACAGCTCGACGCCGCCGAGGCCTTCCTCGACGCAGGCCGCATCCGGCTCGCCCAGGGCGCCTTGGAGCGCTTCCTGGAGCTCGCCGCCCCACGCCACGGCGACCCGACGCGGGATCGCCTGCGCGCCAAGGTCAGCCAGATCCTCCAGCGCTTCGCCCAGCCCTCCCTCGTCCTGCTTCGCGCGACCTGCGACAAGGACCAGGACGCCCTGCGTTGCAAAGGCACCCTCCTGAACAACGCCGGCGCCCTGCGAGGCCCCGTCGCCATCGATCTGAGCGTCTTCTCCAAAGGCAAGAAGCCCGCCCTGATCGATCGCGGCGAGGCCACCGCGGCCACCCTGGAGCCCGGCGCCACCGCAGAGTTCAACGTCTCCGTGCCGCTCCAGGAGCAGCCCGTCACCCTGATCCTGACCGCCGGCACCAACGACGCCGAGCGCAAGCTCAACCAGCAGACCTTCGAGCCCTGAAGCCGCAATGAAGGAAGGTATCTCAACAACGGCAGTGGGTTACGCAGCGGTCCTCGGCGACTCCACGAGCGCGCCCCTCATCGGCCCGACCCCCGCAAGAGCCCCAGCACCTCCGCCCGCATGGGGCCCTCCTTGAGCACCCCCGTCGACGCGGCGCACACCAGCCCCCCTTTGATCTTCTCTCCGCGCATCTCCATGCACAGGTGCCGGGCCTGGGACATGACGTACAGGCCCTTGGGCGACAGCGCCCTGCTCAAGTGATCGGCCACCTGCTCGACGAGCCGCTCCTGAACCTGGGGCCGCATCGCATAGTGCCGGATCACCCGCGCGAAGGAGCCCACCCCGCCGACCTTCAGGTCCGGCACGTAGGCCACGTTGAAGGTGCCGAAGAAGGGCAGCAGGTGGTGGGCGCACATGGAGTAGAAGGGGATGTCGCGGATGACCACCGGCTCGCCGCCGCCGCCGCCGTCCTCAGCCTCGAACACGCTCATCGCGGGCTCCGGCGCCCTGAGCCCCGAGAAGAGATCGGCCCAGAGCGCCGTGACCCGCTGCGCGGTCCCCTCAAGCTGCGGATCATGCCCCGCGTCCAGCCCGAGGTGCCCCATCAGGTCTTCGAAGGCCCGCTGCGCCGCCTGAGGATCGGCGCTCCCCCGGTCGTCGTGATCGGTCATGGCTTGCTCCAAGCGTCCCGCCCGCGCGGAGGAGCCACACGCGGCCCCGCGATCACCATAAACCAGGTGGCCCGGACTCAGAAGAGATCTGTCTGATCGTCGTCGCCGCGGGCCCGACCCTCCGCCCACACCAGCCCCAGGTGCTCATAGGCCCGCCGCGTGGCGACACGACCCCTCGGCGTGCGCTGGATGTAACCCTCCTGGAGCAGATAGGGCTCGTAGACCTCCTCGAGCGTGTCCTTGTCCTCACCGATGGCCGCCGACAAGGTCGAGATCCCCGACGGCCCGCCGTCGAACTTCTCGATCAGCGTGCTCAGGTAGAGCCGATCCATGTAATCGAAGCCCTCCTTGTCGATCTCCAGCATCGTCAGCGCCGCGTCCGCGACCTCCCGGTCGATCACATCGGCGCCCTCGACCTGCACGAAGTCCCTGACCCGCCTCAGGAGCCGGTTCGCGATGCGCGGCGTCCCGCGGCTCCGGCGCGCGATCTCGAAGGCCCCCGTCGGATCCACCAGCACGTCCAGGATCTTCGCCGAGCGCGTGATCACCTTGGACAGATCCTCGGCGTCGTAATAGCGCATCCGCGCCACGTAGCCGAAGCGCGCCTGCAGAGGCGCCGTCAACAGCCCCGCCCGCGTCGTCGCCCCGACCAGCGTGAAGGGCGGCAGCTGCAACTTCAGGCTGCGCGCGTGCGGCCCCTCCCCGATCACGATGTCAAACTCGAAGTCCTCCATCGCCGGATACAGGTTCTCCTCGATGGCCGGGTTGAGCCGGTGGATCTCGTCGAT
>SYOX01000067.1 GCA_005804885.1 Pseudomonadota bacterium | reverse complement strand
CTCGGAGCAGCGCCACCTGGGCTTGAAGCTCAAGACACCCCTTGCAGGCCACGGCTGGTTCTTGCTCGTTCATGCCCCCATCATGCGCCCATCAGGTCCCTTTGGAAACCTGACCAACCGTTCCCCTCGTGAACGCGTACGCACCCGATAAACGGCGTGGACTGGGATCAGGCGGTGGCGTTCTGCAAGTGGGCGGGCAAGAGGCTGCCGAGCGAGGCCGAGTGGGAGAAGGCGGCGCGAGGGACGGAAGGTCTGACCTTCCCGTGGGGGGAGGGCGTGCCGGGAAAGGGAGATGGTTCAGGGCGGGGTGTGCTGGGTAACTTCCCGGACGAGGAGATGAAGAAAAAATACTCAGAAAACATGATCATAGAAGGGTACAACGACGGATATGCGATGACGGCGCCAGTAGGGATCTTTGAAAGGGGTGTGAGCCCGTATGGCGCGCACGACATGGCAGGTAACGTGTGGGAGTGGGTCCAGGACTGGTACGACGTGAACTACTATGGCAAGGCCCCAAGCAAGAACCCGGTGAATCAAGCAAGCGGCCCCAAGCGCGTCTTTCGCGGCGGCAGCTGGGGCTTCGTCGACCCGTCCAGCCTGCGCGCCGCCTACCGCGGCAGCGTCGCGCCCTCCTACGCTGGCCTCTACCTCGGCTTCCGCTGTGCCAGGTTTGACTGATCAACGGTTCCATTGTTCGACCGCAATGGGTGGGAGCGCGATCCCTCGGCCGAGGGGGTCGGGCGAGGGGCACGTCGATCATGGCGGTTCGGCGTTGTTGTGTGGAAGCACGGTCCTTCCGGGGACCGACGATCGTGGGACAAGACGATCGCAACGGGTTGGCTTCGATGGGTGGACACACGGTCCTTTCGGGGATCGACGGGTTTGCCGCTGTCGCGGCTGCACCGCGCGGCTACGATCATGCCGACGGCGTCTCGCCCCTGCGGGGCTCCAATTACCGAGCCGCCCCGATGGGGCGGGGCGGATGGGACAACGCACCGACAAGATTGATTGGTGGGTTGTTGTCCGGGCGCCTCGGGGCTTCAAACTGTCCTGGCCTTCCGATTTCACCAAGAAGTGACAGCATTTGAGAGCCCCGGCAGGGGCGAAACAGAGGTGCCGCGTGGTGCAGCCGGACCCGATCAGGGTCCGGCAAACCCGTCGGCGGCTCTCGTTGTCGGCTCGGGTCTGGCAAACCCGTCGGCTCGTCGTCGGGGGTCTGGCAACTCGTCGGTGGCTCTCGTCGTCGGCGGGGCCGGCAAACTGTCGGCGGCCCTCGTCGTTGGGGGTTCGGCAAACTCGTCGGTGGCTCTCGTCGTCGGGGATCCCGCAAACTGTCGGCGGCTCTCGTCGTCGTCGGGGATCCCGCAAACTGTCGGCGGCTCGTCGGCGATCCGGTTCTGGCCAACCTGTTGGCGGCTCGTGGACTTTGGCGTCTTGCGTGGGTGATACTCGATCAACAGGGAAGAGGGCGCATTACTGGCGGTGGGGGGGTCATGGGCGACGAGCGCGGGCCGGTGGACGTGGAGGCGGCGGAGGCGGTGTTGCGCGAGCTGGCCGAGGCGCCGGAGATCCCGCTGGGGTCGTTGCAGGAGGTGAAGGGCGGGGGCGTGGTGGGGGAGCGGTACAGGCTCGACGCGGTGTTGTCGCAGGGGGGGTTCGGGGAGGTCTGGCGAGGGTGGGATGAGGCGTGCGGGGCGCCGGTGGCGGTCAAGCTGCTGTTGCGCAAGCACCTGGGTGTGGCCTCGGCCATGGAGGCGTTTCGGCGCGAGGGTCGAGCGCTGGCGGAGCTTTCCCACCCTGGGGTGGTGCGGCTGGAGGATCGGGGGGTCGATTCGGGTCGCGGTGTGCCTTTTCAGGTGATGGAGCTCCTGGAGGGCGGTCGTGCGGTGATGGGGGGGCGGAGCCTGGATGAGGTGCTGGGGTTCTTCGAGGTGCTGTGCGGGGTGCTGGCGCACCTGCACGCGCGGGGGATCGTGCACCTGGATCTGAAGCCGGACAACGTCTTCTGGATGGCCGAGGCGAGGCGGGATGGGGTTTTGCGGGTGCTGGATCTGGGGATCGCGCGGCGATCGCAGCCTTTGAGGCGGAGGTGGGGGGGGGAGGAGGCCTCGGGGGAGGTGGATGGGATCGTGGGATCGTGGCCCTACATGAGCCCGGAGCAGTTTGCGCCGGAGCGGCGGGCGACGGGTCCGGCCTCGGATCTGTACGCGGTGGGGGTGATGCTCTACGAGGCGCTGTCGGGTCGTCGGCCCTTTGAGGGGGGGTTCTGGACGATGGTGGTGGCCCACACCCAGATGGTGCCGCCGCCCCTGGCTCTGGGTGCGGGCTTCGAGGAGTTGGAGCGGCTGGTGATGGCGCTGCTGTCGAAGCCTTATGGGGCGCGTCCGGGGTACGCGGGGGAGGTGTGTCGTCGATTGGGGGAGCTGCGGGCCTCGATGCGGGCGGTGGTGTGGTGGGCGCCGGGCCTGGGGGGTGAGGGTGGCGCCCCGGTCGAGGAGGCGACGGAGGCCGAGGCGTCTGCGGCCGAGGCGGCTGCGGACGCGGTGTCAGCGGGTGCGGAGGCTTCGGGGGGTGGGCCGGCGGGCGTGACGGGTGCGGCGGGTGCGGCGGTCGTGGCGTCGGCGGATGCTCGGTGGTCGGGGGGTGGACCGGCGGGCGTGACGCCTGCGGGTGGGGCGGGCGTGGCGTCTGCGGGTGGGGCGGGCGTGGTGTCGTCGGATGCGGGGTGGTCGGGAGCGGACGTGCTGGCGGAGACGCAGGCGAGTGAGCCCGTCGGGGAGTCCGTGGGGCTTGAGGTGCTGGCGCAGCGCTTTGAGGCCGAGGAGTCGTCGGCGCGGCTTGGGGAGGCCTTCGAGGTCCGGCTGGAGCCGCTCGCGTGGCGCGACGTGCCCTGGGATGTGGCTCGGGCCAGGTGGCATCGGGCGGCGTCGGGGTCGCGGAGGGCGGGTGGGGGTTGGGCTGGTGGGGAGGCGCGGGGGGGAGGCGCAAGGGAGGCGAGCGAGGGGGTGGGAGAGGCGGGAGATGTGGGGCTGGATCGTCGGCCCTGGCGGGTGCGGCGGCTCAATGAGCTGCCCTTGATCGGGCGCGAGGGGGAGCAGGAGGCGCTGTGGGGGGTGGCGCAGGCGGTGGCGCGTGGCCCGGGCGCGGCGGGGGTGATCTTGAGGGGGGCGCGGGGTGTGGGCAAGCGTCGGCTGGCGCGGTGGCTGGTCGAGCGGATCCACGAAGAGGCGATGATGCGGGCGCTGATCGTGCGGCTGGCGTCGCGCGAGGATCTTGGTGCGGCGCTCAGAGAGGGGCTCTTCAGGGCGCTGCGCCATCCGAAGGACGAGCGGCTTAAGGAGGTGCGCGAGCGGGCCGCGGAGGTGATGCCCTTGTTGGGGGGCGAGGCGCTGGAGGCGGTGTCGCGGTGGCTGCTTGGGGAGGGGGAGCTGGACGAGGGGATCTGGTCGTCGGCGATCGCGGGGTTGATCGGGGGCAGCGGGGGCAGGCCGGTGGTCGTGTGGGTGGACGGCGAGCCGGCGGGGCGGATCGGGGAGGTGGCGGGGTGGATCGGGGAGGTGCTGGGGTGGGCGCGGCGGTCGGGTCAGGCCTTGCTGGTGGTGTGGTCGGTGGCCGACGGGCTGGCGCCGGGGGCGGAGGCGGCGATCGGGGCGCTCAAGGGGGCGTCGGGGGCGCGGGTGGTGGAGGTGGGGCCGCTGGGGGAGGCGGCCGGCGAGGCGCTGGCGCGGCGCCTGGCGCCGGATCTGGAGGATCGGAGTCGGCGGCTTCTGGCGCGGCGATCGGAGGGCAATGCCTTCTTCATGTTCCAGATTCTGGAGGCGTGGCACGAGGATGCGGGGGCGCTGGAGGTGTCGGAGGGGGGTCTGTGCCGGGTGTCGTCGTCGGCGAGGATGCCGGTGGGGCTGGGGGATCTGGCGGGGTACAGGCTGGAGGTGTTTCTGGAGTCGTCGGGGGATAGGGAGGGGGCGTCGGGGGCGCTGGAGACGCTGGCGCTGCTGGGGTCGAGCTTTACGGCCTATCAGGCCGACGCGTGCCTGGTGTCGGCGGGTGAGGGGGCCGCGTCGCTGGTGTCGCGGGGGTTGCTGGGGTCGAGCGAGCAGGGTCCGGTGATGCGGCTGTCGCTGGTCGATCTCTCGTTGCGGGAGGTGTTGCTGGGTCGGCTCAATGCGGACGCGGGGCGGCTGGAGGCGGCGGCGCTGCGGTGCGTGGACGTGCGGCTTCTGGGGAGCCTGGAGGCGATGGGGGTGTCGTGGGAGCAGGCGCGGGAGGAGGCGCGGCTGGCGGAGGTGACGGTGTCGGCGATGCCGTCGCTGGGGGATAAGGCGCGGGCGTGGTGGCGGCTGCTGGCGCTGGACGCGCAGGCGCGGGTGGCGTGGAGGCGCAGGCAGCGCGAGGCGCTGGAGGCGCTGGTGGAGCGGCTGGGGCGCGACGCGCATCGGGGGGGTGACGCGGCGATCGCGTATGGGCTGTGGTCGGCGTGCGCGGGGCTGATCGGGGCCGAGGGGGAGGCGGCGCGGGCGGCGCGCGAGGCGCTCGGGGCGGTGGCGTCGGTGGCGGGCAGCCCGCTCTTCGAGGCGATGGCGCGGCTGCAGATCGCGGAGGAGGCGCTGGACAGGCGGGCGCTGGGCGCGCCGGGGTTGAGGGCGGATCTTGAGGCGGCGCTGGCGGGCTTCGAGCGGGCGCTGGAGGTGTTTGCGGTGGGGACCTACGCGCACGATCTGGCGCGGCACCTGTGGGGCGACGCGGCGCGGGGGCTGGGCGACCTGTGCGAGCTGCCCGAGGCGCAGGCGTGGCTGGATCGGGCGATGGCGTGCTTCGAGGCCCTGGGGGATCTGCAGGGTCAGCATCGGAGCTTGCTCTTGAGCGCGCGCAAGGCGCGGCGGTCGCTGTCGCCGGAGGCGGTGGCACCGGAGGCGCTCGCGCCGGAGGCGGTGGCACCGGAGGCGGTGGCACCGGAGGCGCTCGCGCCGGAGGCGGTCGCGCGGGTCGAGGGGCTGCTGTCGAGGCTGGAGGTGCTGTCGGAGCGGCTGGAGGATCCGCGCGGGGTGGCGCTGGCGCAGTGGGAGCGGGCCGAGCTGGCGGCGCAATGTCGTCAGTGGGACAGGGCGCGGTCGTTGTACGTGGCCTGCGAGGGGTCGATGCGGGCGGTCGGAGACACGAGAGGTGCGTCCCTGGCGCTCAACGCGCTGGGGGATCTGGAGCGTCGGCTGGGGCGCTTTGACGCGGCGCATATGGCCTACGCGCGCTTCTACGTCCAGGCGCACCGGGCGCACTGGAGGGAGGCCGAGGGGCTGGCGCTGTGCAACCTGGGCTGGGTCGAGCTGGGTCGGGGTCGTCGGGATCGGTCGCGGGGGCACTTCGAGGCGTCGGCGGCGATGGGGGGAGAGGGCGGCGGTCGGTCGGGGGACGTGGCGCTGGCGCGGCTGGGGCTGGCGGTCCTGGCGGCGCAGGCCGGGGACTGGGTCGGCGCGCTGGGGTTGCTGGCGCAGGTGGACGGCGCGCACTTCGAGGCGGACGACGATCTGCCGGGGCTGGGTCGGCGGATGATCCAGTCGAGTCTGGTTGGCGCGCCTGTGGTGATCGGGCAGGCCATCGGGGCCTTGATGGCGGCGTGGTGATGTGTTGACGTCGACGGTGCCGGTCGTCGAGGGCGCGGGGTGGGGTGGGGTCGCGCAGGCGCGTGGCGGCGCCGGGGTCGTGGTCGCGGATCCGGTTCAATGTGGTGTGTTTGTTGATCTTTTTTCGGTCACATCCTGGCCGGGGCCGCTCAAGGGGTTGTCGGCGCGGTGAGCGCGGCGCCGCGGTGCGGCGCTGGTGATCGCGGCGTCGCGGTGTGGCGGTGGGGTGCTGGCGATCGTGGGTGGTCGCGAGCGCGGGTGGCGTCGCGATCGTGGCAGGGGTGGGGTTGGAGCGCGGATCGCACATCGAAGGGAGGGGGAGCGATGAAGGGGATCGGGCGGATCGTGGCGTGCCTGGGGTGCGCGGTGCTGGTGCTGGGATCGTGGGGGTGTACGGGGCCGGGGGTGGTGATCCCGTCGGGTGATGAAGAGGGCGCGTCGTCGTGCCGAGGGATGCGGGACGAGATCGAGCAAACCCGCACGGCGGTGGGCGGGCGCTTCGAGACGGCGATGGTGGAGATGGGCGGCGCGGTGGAGGTCGAGCGCCTCAAGGAGGTGCGGGGTCATTTCGACGGCATCCAGCGCGATTACCAGCTCAAGACCGAGGCGCTGTGCGGGGATCTGGAGCGGGGCGCCATCGACGCGGTGGCCTACGGTCGTCGGCGCTACTGCCTGGATCAGCAGTTGACGGCGATGCGGGTGCTGGATCGCTTGCTGGCCGGCGCCAGCTCGGCGCAAGATCCGCAGCACTTTGTCTGGCTGCTGGAGTCCCGGATCGACTGGCTGGAGCAGACGACGGTGTGTCTGGAGAACGCCGAGGCCAGGCCCGAGGTCTTCGACGGGCTGGAGGACGCCACGCGCGGCGGCCGTCAGGTCGCGGGCGCGCCCACGCCCCAGCCTGCGGGGTGCCGGACCTCCTCGCGGGGCTTCTACAACGGGGGGACGCTGACGCTGGAGCCGCAGGAAGGCGGCGGCTTCTGCCAGGAACTGAAGGTCGAGGTGGAGCTTGTGTGCAAGCGCAAGGTGGGGCCAGATCGCTTCGAGGATGTCGTGGGCTGCAACGGGGCCAACCTGAAGGAGTACGACCGCTTCAAGGTGCGCTTCAAGGCCAACCGCCCGGTGTACATCTACTTCAACCTGTCCAACAGCACGGGTCAATATCAGATGTTCTTCCCTCGCCCTCAGGACGACAACCGCTTCGAGGCCGGGGTGCTCGGTCAGGCCCCCGTGGAGGGGGACTGGATCGAGCTGGACGAGATGGCGGGGGTGCTGGAGCAGCTGCAGGTGGTAGCCTCGGTCCACCCGATCCGCGAGCTGGAGGATGAGCGGGGCCTGGACATCCCGCCGCAGCCCGGCGGTCGCTTTGATCGCAAGGCCAGCCGGACGCGCGGCAAGATGGAGCCCTCGGCGACGCGCGGCGGCGGCGGCCAGGTCGAGGGCGGGGAGACCGGATCGGCCAAGATGGAGCCCTCGGCGACGCGCGGCGGTCGCTACAAGGGGGCCTCGGAGGCGATCGACAACAAGGGCCAGGAGGGAACTCGCCCGGATCGTATCGTGGCCGAGGACTTCGACGTGGTGACGGTGGAGTTCGTGATCCGACACGTGAAGTAGAGAGGTGACGCGATGAGCGGTCGGGGATCGATGAGCGGTTGGGGATCGATGAGCGGTCGGGGGTCGGGGCGCGCTTGGGGATCGAGGCGCGGGTGGATGGTCGCTCTGGCGGCGATCGGTGCGGCGCTGTGGTGCGTGGTGGAGGTGGCGAGCCAGGATCGAGGCGGTCGGGTGGTGTACGAGGCGCCGCCGGAGGGCAACCAGGGGCTCGTCGGGGAGGTGGAGCTGTATGCGCGGTCGCACGCGGTGGTGATCGGGATCGATCGATACGAGCACATGGGCAAGCTCAAGGGGGCGGTCAAGGACGCCCGTGCGGTGTCCGAGGTGCTCAAGTCGCACGGAATGGAGGTGACGCTGCTGCTGGATGGTGCGGCGACGCGGCGGGCGATCGCGGATCTGCTCGGGACGAAGTTGAAGGCGAAGATCGGCGCGCAGGATCGGGTGATGATCTACTTCGCGGGCCACGGGACGACGGTCGGAGAAGGTCCCAGCGCGCTGGGCTACCTGATGCCGATCGACGGTGATCCGAGCTCGCCGACGAGCACGGGTATCTCGATGAGCGAGCTTCAGGCGTGGCTGGGAACCTACCCGAGCAAGCACACCTTCTTCGTGGCCGACGCGTGCTACTCGGGGCTGGCGGTGCCGCCGGCGACGACGCGATCGTCGTCGTCGCGGGGGGTGCCGGATTACCTGCGCAAGGTGACGTCGCAGAAGGTGCGGCTGACGCTGGTGGCCGGTGGTAGCGACGAGGAGGTGCTGGACAACTACCAGGGGCACGGGCTCTTCACGTGGTTCTTCATCAAGGCGCTCGAAGGGGACGGGGATCTGAACGGCGACGGGTTGATTACGAGCGACGAGCTTGCGGCCTTCATCAAGCCGGCGGTGGCGCAGACGGCGCTGGGGGAGTTCAAGCGTCCGCAGAACCCGCACATGGGGCGGGCCGGCGAGGGCGAGTTCGTCTTCCTGGCGCCGAAGCACCGCCAGAAGGCGGCAGCCGTGGAGTCCTGCCCGTCAGGGATGGAGTTCAAGGCAGGGCAAGGGTGCGTCCCGATCATCGGCAAGGCGGTCTGTCCGTCAGGGATGGAGTTCAAGGCGGGACAAGGTTGTGTCGCCAAGGTCGGAGGCGAGGTCTGTCCGTCAGGGATGGAGTTCAAGGCGGGACAGGGTTGCATCCCGATCATCGCCTCGAAGGGCTGCCCGACAGGGATGGAGTTCAAGGAGGGGCGAGGGTGCGTCGCCAAGGCCGGGCAGGATGCGAGGGCGTCGGACAAGGCGTCGGACAGGGCGGCGGAGAAGGAAGAAGGGATCGCGGCGCGTGATCGGGGCTCGGATCAGGGGGGGGCGAGCCAGAAGGATCCTCCGGGGGAGAAGGCGTTTGAAGGGATGGTGAGGCTCCCGGAGACGAGGCCCGCGACGAGGCGTCAGGAGGAGCGCGTCGACGGGTCGTGCCCGTCAGGGATGGAGTTCAAGGCGGGGCAAGGGTGCGTCCCGATCATCGTCAAGGTGGTCTGCCCGTCAGGGATGGAGTTCAAGGCTGGACAGGGTTGTGTCGCCAAGGTCGGAGGCGAGGCCTGCCCGTCAGGGATGGAGTTCAAGGCGGGGCAAGGGTGCGTCCCGATCATCGCCTCGAAGGGCTGTCCGACGGGGATGGAGTTCAAGGAGGGGCGAGGGTGCGTCGCCAAGGCCGGGCAGGATGCGAGGGCGTCGGACAAGGCGGTGGAGAAGGAAGAAGGGATCGCGGCGCGTAATCGCAGCATGGATCAGGAGGGATTGGGCCAGAAGGATCCTCCGGGGGAGAAGGCCTTTGAAGGGATGGTGAAGATCCCGGCGGGGGAGTTCTGGATGGGGTCGGATGACGTTGAGTCGGATGAGCAGCCGAGGCGTCAAGTGAATCTGGATGCGTACTGGATCGACAAGGTCGAGGTGACGGTGGAGGGGTACGGTCAGTGCGTGCGTGAGGGCAAGTGCAGCGCGCCGAAGAGCACGAAAGAGGATGGGGCGTACAACTGGGAGGCGTCGGGCAGAGGGAAGCATCCGATAAACGGTGTGGATTGGGCTCAGGCGGTGGCGTATTGCGAGTGGGCGGGCAAGAGGTTGCCGAGCGAGGCGCAATGGGAGAAGGCGGCGCGAGGGACGGATGGAAGGACGTATCCCTGGGGTGAGGAGGAGGCATCGTGCGAGCGTGCGGTGATGGATGAAGGAGGGAATGGTTGCGGGACGGGTGGAACGATGGAGGTGGGGTCGAAGAAGGGTGGAGCGAGCCCGTACGGTGTGGAGGACATGGCAGGTAACGTGTGGGAGTGGGTGCAGGACTGGTATGACACGGACTACTATGCTAGTGCTCCAAGCAAGAACCCTGTGAATCTAGAAAGCGGCTTCGAGCGCATCCTACGCGGCGGCAGCTGGGGTAACGATCCGTCCACCCCGCGCGCCGCCAATCGCGGCTACGACGCGCCCTCCAGCGCCGACAGCTTCACGGGCTTCCGCTGTGCCAGGTTCGACTGATCTACCGTTCCATGGTTCGACTGCATGAAAAAGGGGCAAGGTCCCTTCAGAGGAAAGAGAGGGTGGGTTGGCAAGAGCGATTCGAGCGCGAAGACATCCGAAGGGGTCCCCTCGAGAGCAGAGGAAGGGGTGTCGATCATCTCAAAAGGCGCTGCGCCAACGAAGGGATCGCGCGATTTTCCCAGATGTCGAGGGTCGTCGGGGTGCAGCGCAGATCGGGGCGGGCGAGGGTGTGCTGGGATGAGGGGTCGACCGGGCCTTCGTTGAAGGACACGTCGAGATCGGCGGGGTGGCGTCGTCGGAGGGCATGTTGTGGGCGTGGTTGTGGGCGAAATGGGCCGAGGGGTTGAGGATCGAGGCGCGGGGGTTGGGCCATGAGGATCGGCGCAGGGCTGTGGGTTTGTGGGGTGGCGCTGTTGTGGGGGGCGTGCGAGACGCCAGCCGTGGTGCCGGACAAGCTGCCGATCGAGGCCGCCAAGGGTCCCGAGGTGCCCCAGGCGCCGCCGATCCAGATGTTGCCGGAGGGAGGGCCGGAGTACGCCGACCTCAAGGGGCGCGATCCGGCCGAGATCCTGGCGACGCACCTGGCCGGGGGCAATTACTTCCTGTCCGAGCGCAGCTATGTGCGCACCTACCTGGCTCGATTCCACCCGGAGACGCCCCAGGGCTGGTTCGCGCGCGGGTGGTTGTACGACAAGGGCGGGGAGACGGAGAGCGCCCGCGCGTGCTACGCGCGGTGCCTCGATCAGGCGCCGGAGCTGACCATCTGCGCCAGCAACCTCCTGAATCTGGCCAAGGGGGACGACGCGGCGATCATGGCGCTGTGGAAGCGGGCCTCGGAGGCCGTCCAGGACGTGGCCGTCAAGGAGCCCAACGCGCTGCGCACCGCCTACTTCCACCTCACCGATCGCGCCGCCGCCAAGTCGCTGCTGGAGGCCCAGGAGGCGCTGCACCCGCAATGGTATCTGTTCGACTTCATCCGAGGGATCGAGGCCCAGGTCGCCGGGGATCACGCGTCGGCGCTGGTGTTGATGGACAGGGCGCTCTTTGAGAAGCAGGGCGCCGAGGCGGAGCTGTACAAGCGCTACATCGAGGAGACCTTCGAGCACGGCACGGATCGGTCGCTGTCGGTGGAGCAGCGCATCGGGATCCCGGTGGGCAAGGCCCTGGAGCACATGGCGCGCCAGCAGCTCGACCCCCTGAAGGCGGCGCAGGTGATCCACACGGCGGCGAGCCAGCTCAAGGGGCGGATCGAGGCCCCCCGGGAGATCAGCTCGGTCTTCGTGGCCTCGTTTCAGCGCTACCCAAGCGAGGAGGCGGTCCTGGAGGCCGTCGGCCTCCTGGTGGGGTACGGGGATCTCGACGGCGCGCTGTTGAGGCTCCTGGAGGAGGCCGCGCAGCGCCTGCCCGGTCGGGCGGCGATCTCCAGAGAGCTCGGGGTGTACTTCATGCAGACGGCTTGGGATCCGCAGCGCGCCCAGGCGGCCTTCGATCGTGCGCTGGCGGATTGCCGCACACAGGAGGAGTGCGAGGGGGTGGCCAACTTCTACCTGTGGAGCTACGCCGCGCCGCTGGATCAGGACGAGGCGGTGGCCCAGCGCCTCAGCGCCCATCCGGCCTTTGCGGGGCGCGGCTTGCCGGGTCACGTGGAGGTGTCGCGGGCCATGTACGGGCGGCGCTTCGAGGCGGCGCTGGAGGCGCTGGAGGCCTACCGGAAGACCCTCAAGGACTTCAACCTGTCGTGGTTCAAGGAGCGCCGGGCGACCTTGGGGGCGCTGCTGGACGCGGAGGTTCGAGGGCGCGAGCACCAGGCCCGCAACCCCTTCCTGGGTCACTGGCGCCAGGAGATGGGCGAGAGCATCAAGCTGTCGATCCCCTTCAAGTCGGGCGACGCCGAGGTGCCCGAGTCCAGCATGGCGGACCTGGAGCGGGTGGCCCAGATCCTCAAGCGGCCCGAAGCCCAGGACATCATCTTCGCCATCGAGGGTCACACGGACAACGTGGGCAACCCGGCGCGCAACGAGGCCCTGTCGCTCAAGCGCGCCGAGAGCACGCTTCGGGTCTTGAGCGGCCGCTTCGGGGTGGCGCCCAGCCAGCTGCGGGCCGTGGGGTATGGGCCGCGCTATCCGCTGGCCTCCAACGCCACCGCCCAGGGCCAAGGGCAGAACCGGCGCGTCGAGGTCATTCCCGTCGCCTCCTTGAAGGAGCCTCGCCTGGCCTACACGGCGCTGCTGGACGCGTCGTACTTCGATCTGTCGCCCGATGGCCGCACCATGGCCCTGGGCTCGGCGCCCATGGAGCTCTGGGATGTAGAGCGCGGGGTCAAGGTGATGGATCTGGGCCGAGGGTCGTGGCGGCGCTTCAGCCCCGATGGGCGCTACCTGGCCTCGGTGTCCAACTTCACGGAGGTCGGCGGGACGGCCTTCCACAACCTGTTCATCTTCGACACCCGCACGGGGCAGGTCGTCCATCAGATGCCCTTTCAGTTCGATCTCGACGGGCCTCGGTGGGACCCTTTCAGCAAGCAGGTCGCGGTGCAGGACAACATCGGCACCTTCACGGTGGTGGACGTGAGCAGCGGCGCGCGCCGCGCCGGGCGCATGGGCAGGCAGAAGATCTCCGGAGAGTCGCTGTGGAGCGCCGATGGCCGCTGGTTCTACACGGCGCAGGCGCAGGCCCGGCAGGTCCTGGTCTGGGACGCCAGGACGCTGGCCTTCGAGCGCGCGCTCGACGGCGTGGACTGGGTTCACGGGCTGGGCCAGACCCACGACGGGCGCTACCTCGTGGCCACCGACAACCGCCACCAGATCTCGGTGTGGGACACGCGGACCTGGGAGCGGCGCACGGTCGACGAGCCCGGCATCGCCTCGCGGCGCATCGCGGCGCACCCCAGCAAGCCCATCATCGCCGTGCAGGGCCGCTTCAAGGGCGAGGTCCGGCTCTACGACGTGGCGGCGATGCGGCTCCTGCACCTGTTTGAGGGCGCGGAGCTGCGCGACGAGGGCATCCGGGACGCGGTCTTCAACCCGGACGGGTCGAAGCTCTTTCTGGCCTACGAGGACAGGGTGGAGATCGTCGAGGTGCCGAGCTACCGGGTGGCCAGAACCATCCGAGGCGTGGGGCTGGCGCCGAGCGCGTCGTTCAAGGACGACGCGCGGGGCCTGTTGCTGGTGCACGACAAGGCCGGGGTCCACGCCTGGGACGTGGCCACGGCGCGGCGGGTGCACTCGTGGCCCTTCGGACCCAGGTCGCGGATGTTCGAGGGGCGAGGGCCGGGGCGCTTCGTGGTGTGGGACGCGGGGCGGCTGGTGGAGATCGACACCGAGCGCTTCGGGCGTCAGGTCTTGCCCATCGCCCCCGGCTTCGACGTCCAGGACGTGGCCGTGGGCAAGACGCGGATCGTCCTGGGGGGCGTCGCCAAGGACGAGCTCGATGGGCAGAACGAGGTCCCCGACGAGGGGATCGTGGCGGCCTTCGAGCTGGACACGGGCAAGAAGCTCTTCTCCACGACGATCAAGATCGTCCGGGCGAGCTTGCGCTTCGGGCGGATCTTTCGCGCCGGCGTGCGGGTGGCCCTGGACGAGGACAGGGGTCAGGTGGCCACCAGCACCTGGTGGCAGGATGGCTTTGGCCACGCCATCGACGACGGCAAGGAGATCGGGCTGCTGGAGCTGTCCTCCGGCAAGGCCGGGCGCACCATCACCACCGAGGCGGTCAAGGGGTTGGCCTTTGACGCCGAGGGCCTGGTGTCGGCGCGCTCGGGCGATTATTGGCTGCGCTATGTGCCCGAGACGGGCGCCTGGAAGCGCTCCGATCCCGTCAGCGTGGCGCTGGCCGGGGGGGAAAGCCTCCACTTCAGCGCCATGCGGGTCGAGCGCCAGGACGCTCAGGGGCAGATCCTCCGGACGGCCCAGACCGGGCGCTTGATCCAGGCCCACCAGGTCTTCGAGGCGCGAGACCTGCTGGTCCTCATCGATCTGTCCGGGCGCATGGCCTTCCTTGGCCTGAAGGACTTCAAGGAGCGGGTGTCGGTGATCGCCAGCGCCGAGGGCGAGTGGCTGGTGTTCACGCCGGAGGGCTACTTTGCGGCGTCGATGCGGGGGGCCGAGCGGGTCTACTGGGCCATGGGGGAGGACTTCTTGCCTTTCGAGGCGCTGCGCAAGCGCTATGAGGACGATCGGAAGGTCCTCCAGGCCCTGGGGGGGGCCTTCGACCCCCAGCCGAACCCCACCTCCGCCCAGGTCCAGGCCCCGATCCTCGAAGGGGACGTCTTCAGGCCCCCCTACCGCCTCGTGCTCCACAGCACCCCTCCAGAGCGCATCCGCCAGGACTCCTTCGCATTGCGCTACTCCATCGAGCGCCTCTACGACGTCGACGCGCCCTACGAGGTGCGCTTCATGTTCAACGGGCGGGCCGAGCGCGGCGGGCGTCCGACGAGCGAGGCCGCGGAGGTCCGCCAGGCCGAGGAGCGCCGCTTTGATCTGGCCGAAGGGCTCAACGTCATCCAGGTCAGCCTGCGCTTTCGAGGCATCGACGTGCAGACCGAGACGCTCGTCACCCACCGAGACGCCGCGCAGCAGCGGGGCCGCGCCCCCACGGCGCGGCTGTGGTTTTTCGGCGTCGGGGTCAGCCAGTACCTCGCCGAGGGCCAGGACCTCCAGTTCGCCGCACGGGACGTGGAGGCGCTGGAGCAGGCGCTCAAGGCCCAGCAGGGAAGCCTCTTCGCGGAGGTCCGCGCGCGGGTGCTGGTCAACGCCCAGGCCACGGCCCGGGACATCAAGCTGGCCATGCACGAGTTCCTCAAGCAGGCCGCAGAGGAGGACGTGATCCTGATCTTCATCGCGGGCCATGGCGTCCAGGACAACGATCAGATCCTCTACTTCATGGCCCACGACTCTGCCATCGACAAGCCCTACACGGGCTTCGAGGTGGCGGAGTTTCGCCGCTTCCTCCAGAACCGGCCCTTGAGGCAGAAGGCGGTCTTCTGGATGGACATCTGCCACGCGGGCTCGCTGCCCGCCTCCGACGTCCAGCGTCGGGGTCAGGTGACGGCAGAGGACGCCATCAAGCTCCTGAGCGAAGGCACGGGCCTGAGCATCATGGCCTCTTCGACGGGCCGGGAGTCCTCGCTGGAGAGCGCGCGCTGGGGCGGGGGCCACGGCGCCTTCACGGCGGCGCTGCTTGAGGGCCTGCGCGGCGCGGCCGACCAGGCGACGGGCGATCGAGACGGCTTCAACTCCGTCCTGGAGTTGAGCACCTTCGTCTCGCGCCGGGTCCCTGAGCTGACCGACGGCGCCCAGCATCCCACCGTCCCGGCCATGGAGAACGTCCGCGATTTCCCTCTGAGCGCCAGCCGCCCGTGAAGATCGACGGGTTTGCAGCTGTCGCGGCTGCACCGCGTGGCACCTCTGTTTCGCCCCTCCGGGGCTCCAGATTGTTCCAGGCGGGGTCTCGTGTCCGTCAACGACCGTTGACCTGCCGCGAACCTGCTGGTTGATCAGGGGACTGAACCGCGTTACAGTACTGGGAGTGTCCTGTCATCGCCTGAGTGGAGGACAGTCATGAGCACAATCACCATCGAGGTGGGCTTTCAGCGCGGAGGATGCACCTTTGGACTGAGCCCCAGGACGGCCTTGATGCTGCGCGAGCGCTTCCCGACCCTGGAGCAGTCCCCCTCGCAGATCTATCTGGGCTTTGACTCGGAGGCGGCCTACGCCAGGCTCTTCGAGGTCTCGTCGGGGTGGTGGAAGCAGGTCGCCTTCATGCTCACAGGTCTGTCGCCAGAGCAGCTCGCCGAAGGGTTTGAGCAGGTGACCTTCGTCAACCCCGTCAAGCACGAAACCCTCTTCTCGGCGGCGGCCTGATCGTCTATGTCGGGCTATGAGCGGGTCTATCGCGGCAGGAGCGGTCAGCTGGCCGTCATGGCGGAGCTCCTGTGGCGAGGATGGAACGTGGCGCTGCCTGAAGTGGACATGGGCGACGACATATTCGTCGTGCGCGACCGGATGGAGCATTTTTCGCGCGTCCAGGTCAAGACAGCCGAAGCGGCGCTCTACAAGCGCAAAGATGGTTAGAGCGCCAGGTTCAACGGGCCTCGCCCAGCTTGTGGAGCGTCAAGTCCCAGAGCTGGTGTTCGTGTTCGCGGTCAGGCGAGCGGGAGCATGGAGCGACTTCCTGATCATCAACCAGACGGCGCTTCGGCTGGCTCACGACGAGCACGGCCTTGCCTCAACCTTCACAAAGCGAGGCAAGGAGCACCTGCAGTTCACCTTCGGCTTCTCGGATGGGATCGTCACGGCGCGCAGCCTCGACATCAGCGCATGGAAGGGGCGGTGGGGGTTGTGCGATCCAAGCTATCGGGGGTTTTAGCGGACCGAGATCGCGGTCCTTCCGGCGAGGGGGTAGCACGAGAGGACACGTCGATCACGGCGGGTCGACTCCGGTGGGTGGGATCATGGTCCCTCCGACGAGGGGGATCGGGCGAGGGGGCACGTCGATCACGACGGGTCGACTCCGGTGGGTGGGATCATGGTCCCTCCGACGAGCCCCCCAGGCTCG
>SYOX01000066.1 GCA_005804885.1 Pseudomonadota bacterium | reverse complement strand
TCGCGAGTTCGAGTCTCGTTTCCCGCTTCGTCATCTCAAGAAAAGCCTGCTGCCGAGCAGGCTTTTTTGTTTCTTGCCCTCCTGCCCCCTGTCGCCTGTCCGGTTGACTCTCCCACTCGGCGGCTCTACGATCTGCCGGCCTGCCTGTCGGCGGCGTGGGTGGCCTCGATGGAGAAGCATGGGCGTCTACTACCATTGCTCAAAGTGCCAGAAGACTCTGCACCTGACCCCGCAGTCGCCTGGCTTCGGACAGCTCCGGATCAAGTGCTTCCTGTGCACCGGCGAGGCCCTCTACGCGCCCTCTGGCCCCGAGGCCAACGCCGAGATCGTCAACGCCCCCTCCGGCGCTGGCATCTTCGAAGAGGTCGACACCAACGTCGGTCAACGCCCGCGCCTCAAGGGCGTCGACCTGCGCGGCATCATCGGCGTCACGCACGACGAAGGCCCTTCGCCCACCGTCCCGCTCCAGACCCCCGCCGTCCTGCTCCAGATGGACGCCGAGGACGCCGCGCCCACCATCCCTGTCTCGGGCCTGAGCGATGCCCAGATCAAGGAGTTCGCCCGCGGCCGCTCCCTCAAGGACGCCATCGACCCGACCACCCCCATGCAGAGCCCTGTCGGGCTCCTCAACGCCGCCTACGAGGCCGCCTACGGCCCCCCCGACGACCCCCAGGGTGACTCCACCATCGAGCAGCGGGGCCTCCCTTTCAACGTGCCGTCCAGGCCCATCTCGGCTCCGCTGGCCGCCTCATCAACCGCCGTCATGGATCGCCCGGTGATACCTCCGGCCGCGATGCCTCCAGACGTCCGCCTGGCGGACGAGGACAAGATCCCCACCCGCTCCGTCGAGGGGCTCTCGAACCGGGAGATCACCGCCTACGCCCGCGATCTCTACGAGTCCGAGCCCCCCACGCTCGACCCACCCCAGATCGTCACCCCGCCCCCCGCCGCGCCCCTGGCCCCTTTCCTGCGCCACGCCGCCCAGCCCGTCGATGCGACGCCACCGCTGAGCTTGCGCCCCGTCGCACAGCCCGTCGACCCGGCGCCGCCGCTGAGCTTGCGCCACGCCGCACAGCCCGCCAGCCCGGAGGCTCTTGAGATCCAGACCCCCAGCGGCCTGCCCTCGCTGGCCGACCTTGAGCGCTCCCCCGAGTCGGTCTCCGCCTTGTCCTTCGCCGAGGCCCCCGTGGGAGAGCAGGGCGGCTGGGCCGACGCGGCCAGGTCTGCCCAGGCCGACGACAACGAGCCCCAGCTCTCGCCCTCCATGTTCACCCGATCGCCGCTGGCCGCCGCCGAGCCCGCTGAGGGTCCGAAGCCTGCGGGCCGCAGCTCCGCGCTCCGTGATCGCAGCGGCCCCTCTGGCCTTGGCCCTTCGCTGGCCTCAGAGCCGCCGATGACCGCGAAGACCGGCCCGGGCCCCTCGGACAGCTTCGCGGGGGAGATGCCCTCATCCTCCTCAAGCTACCGCCGCGCTGGCGCCGGGATCGCCGTCGTCGGCCTCGTCTTCGTCGTCGTCTTCTTCGCCATCCTCGGCGGCCTCCTCCTCTTCTTCCAGAACAAGGACAAGGCCCCTGACGAAGGCGAAGAGGTCTCCGAGGCCCCCGAGGCCGACGCCAGGGCGCTGCGCTATGGCTTTGACCCCGTTGACCCCGGCAGCCCCTTCGCGCTGAGCGACACCCGCATTCGCCTCAAGCCCCTCCAGAAGGGCGGCGACGCCGCCGCCTTCGAATTGAGCGGCACCCTGACCCTCAAGGAGGGCAAGGGCCCGCTCTCGGCCTGTGACCTCAAGGCCACCCTCGCCATCGACGAGCAGACCCTCCCTTTGGAGAGCGACCCCCTCGAGCCCGCCCTCTCCGCGAAGGCCCTCTGGGAGCCGGGGCAGAAGCGCGCCTTCACCCTGCGCGCCCAGGAGGTCTCCATCAAGGCGCTCTCGAAGCCCGAGGGCGGGCGATTCGTCTGGCTCATCGCCTCGGCCAGCGGCGACGAGGGAGACGCCTACAAAGGCACCGTCGCCGAGATCGACGTCGATCCCTGAGCGCCCCTGCCCGCAGACTCTCCTGACCATGCCCCTCGATCTGCGCTGAGCTTCAGAGCGCGCTGGGCTCCACCGCCCGCGCCGAGCTTCGGCGCTTGCGCCGGGCTTCAGAGCTTGCTCTGGGCTTCAGAGCTTGCGCCGAGCTTCAGAGCTTGCGCCGAGCTTCAGCGTTCGCGCTGAGGGTCGAAGGGGTCGGCGAGATCGGCGAATCGTGTGTGTCTTCAAACACATCCAGCGTTGAGCACGGGCGACTGACGAGCGATCCTGGAGAGGGTAGGGGGGGGGAGCGGCCTTGCGTGGCGTTGGTCGGCGGTGTGGGTCTGGGAGAGGGGGAGGGGGGAGTTCGGGAGAGAAGCTGGCCGACGGCGTCTTGCCCTCGTATCGCCACCGGAGCCATCGGGTGGATGGGGGATCTGGCGAGGGCGGGTCGGGCCGAGGCGAAGGGCCTCTCAGTTGGCCGGCGGCGTCGTGACGGGAGGGGTGCCGGTCGCGCCGTTCGCGCCGGGGGGGGCGCCGGTCGCGGCGGCGGGATCGACGACCGGCTCTTCGGGAGCGGGGGCGACGAAGATGCCGGGGATGATTTCGACCTTGCCGGCCTTCTTGGCCTCTTCGTAGACCGAGTGGATCCAGGGGCTCGTCGCCTTGACCTCGGCGTCGGGGCGGTAGAAGAGGGTCTGCCACGGGCCGAGGAAGGCGTTGACCCGCTGCTGGCGAAGCTCGCTCTCGACGCCTTCGCGGCTCTTGTCGAGCTCCTCCTTGGTGGGATCGGTGCGCTCCTTGAGGCGGACGACGACGTAGGCGTCGTTGATCTTGAGGACCTCGGTGAGCAGGGGGGCGTCGGCCTTGAGCTCAAAGGCCTTGATGGCGAGGTCCTTGTTGTCGCCAAGGCGAGGGACATCGGTCCAGGGGAGCTGTGTGGGGACGATCTGCTTGAGGACCTGATCGAACTTGAAGCTCTGGCGCGGGGCGCGGGCGAAGGCGCCGGTGTTGGCGACGCTGACCAGCTCCCAGGGGCTCTTCTTGACCTCGATCTTCTCCTCGACCTTCTCCTGCTCTCCGTCAACCGGAGGGGCCTCGCCGTCGGCGGGGGGCACCGCGCCGTCAGCGGGGGCGCCGTCGGCGGGCGCGCCGTCGGCGGGAGCGCCGTCGGCGGGGGCGCCGTCAACGGGGGGCACCGCGCCGTCAACAGGGGGCACAGCGCCGTCAACAGGGGGCACCGCGCCGTCGGCGGGGGGCGTCGGGACGGGCTCCTCCTTGGGCGGCTCGGGGGCGGGCTTGAGAGAGGCCAGGACCTCCTCCAGGCTCTTCGTCGGGTCGGCCTTGGCCTTGGCCAGGAGCTCATCGGCCAGCGCCTTGACGCGCTTGTCGCCGGCGCTGCCGAGCAGGAGCTTGCGGGCGATGTCGAGCTTGACCTGCTCGAAGGTCTTGACCTCGGCCTCCTCGACGTCGTCGATCTTGAGCAGGAAGTGGGCGAAGTTGGAGCTGTAGTCCTTGACCTCGCCCTTCTTCATCGCGTCGACGACCTTGGCCATGTCCTGGTTCATGTCTTCGAGCAGGGACCAGCCCATGTCGCCGCCCTTATCCTTATAAGCGATGTCGTCCGAGAGCTCCTTGACGACGGTCTCGAAGTCCTCGTTCTTGACCATGACCCGATCCTTGACCAGAGCCCACTTGTCCTCGGCGGCCTTCTTGTCGCCCTCCGAGGCCGCCTCGCCGGGGATGTTGACGGTCAGGCGGCGCACGCGCACCCGCTTGGGCTTGCCGAACTCCTTCTGGTTGTCGTCGAAGTACTTCTTGACCGCCTCGGCACTCTGGTCGGCGTGGGCCTGGACCTCCTCGTCGGTGAAGCTCAGGACCTCTTCGAGCTTGGAGGCCTCGAACTTGACGAACTCCAGGTCGACCTTGGTGTTGCGCAGCTTGTTCAGCTCGTCCACCTCGGCGGGCAGCACCGCGACGGTGTTCTCAAGCGCGCTCAGGTACTTGACCACGAGCAGCTCGCGCGACTTGAAGGCCTCGTACTCCTCGACCGTGACCTCCAGGTAGTTGGAGATGTAGCGCTCGTAGATCTCCATGTCGAAGACCCCATCCTTGGAGTAGATCTGGAAGTCGATGTTCCGGTCTCCGTCCAGGATGTAGTCGGCCAGCTCCTTCGGGGCGACCTCGAAGCCCTGCTCGGCGGCCTTGTCCGCCAGGAGGATCATCAAGGTGAGCTTCTCGAGGGTCTGGCTCTGGAGCGTGGTGAACTCGGCGTCGTTCGTGTTGCGCCGGTTCCGGTTGACCCGGTTGAGCAGGATCTTGATGTCCGTGTTGTAGACCGTCTGGCCGTTGACCGTCGCCGCCGCCTGGCGCTGGCTCGGCTCGCAGCCGTCCGTGCCAGGACCGAAGTAGAAGGTGAACACCACGATCAGGATGCCGAAAGCCAGATAGATGAAGATGCTTTGGCTGCCCTGACGCATCTGCTGAAGCATTTGACGTCCCCTCACATTCTAAAAAGGAAGTTCGACCCGCCCGAGATTGACAACACGAAGCGACAGAGGCGCGGGCGCTCTCCATCGTCCAACCATCAAGGGGCGACGGAGATCCCTGTCGGAAAGATGGCGTTGAGTGCGCTACCGCGCGCCATCCAATTCGAAGGCCGTATGTATATCGATGCGCTCTCGCCTTGGCAAGCTCTGCCTTGACCGAAGCCCGCCCTTCAGAAGAGGTGGCCGGAGAAGGCAAAGCCCAAGGCCACGTAGGGGATCAGCGCCGAGGAGTCCTGACCGGCCCTGTACCGGTGCGCGAGATACCAGTGCACCAGCGCGAAGGCCGTCGGCTCGTCAAAGCGCGTCCCCTTGTCCGTGTTGAACTTGTACGCGATCAGCGGCCCCAGCCGATGCACCGGCCCGTTGGGATCCTGGGTCGACTCGCCCGGCAGGAAGTCCGCCTTGTCAAACTGCGGGCTGATGAAGGTGTGCCGCAGGCCCAGCGTCAGGCCCTGCTCGCTGACAAAGAGCAGGTCGCTGTCCGTGTTGATGACGAGCCCGCCGTCCGGCACCAGCATGTCCAGCGAGGGATCGTAATAGGCCGTGTCGCCCGCCGGCAGATCCAGATCGGTCGAGATCACCTTGAAGAAGTGCCGCACCGCGATCGGCCCCACCTTGGCCTGCGCCAGCGCCTGGAGCGTGAACATCGTCCCCGACCTCGACGCGTTATCACCCCGCGCCTCGCCCGCGTCCCGGTCGTCGTCGCCAGCCTCCGCCGTCGGCGTCTTGAAGGACTGCACGTTGCCGAAGTTGCCGAAATAGCCCACCTGATCGACCCGCGCCATCAACTCCAGCACCGCCAGCGGCTTGACCTTGACCTCGATCCCGCCCCGCGCAAAGGCCGGCGTGGCGTAGGGCGCCAGCGCCACCGAGGCGTAGGTGTCGCCCAGCAAGGGGCTGTCGCTGTCAAAGAGGTTGAGCCGGTAGCCGATCGTGTTGATCACCGCGAAGCCCTCGGGGTTCACCGAGGCGGCCGAGGCCAGCGTGAAGAAGAAGACGTGCCGCTTGAAGGCGGGCTCGTCCTTGACCTCGGCCTCCTCGCCGATCCCAACCTCGCCTGCGCCCTCCTCGGGGGCCGGCGCGTTGGGCGGCTCGTTGTCGCGCCCCTCAGCCCCCGACGCGGACAGGCCCGGCAGCAGGAGCGAGCAGACGACCAGCAGGGCAGGGCAGGGCCGCATCATGGCGCGCTCCTTCATCTAAATGGCGTGGAAGGGGACGAGGTCAAGGCGCCAGGTGCAACCCCGGCGCCCCTCCAGCCTCAGGGGCACTCCTCGGTCTCGGGCTCGTTCCCGCCGATCGTGCCCGCGTTGAAGGTCCCGGCCGAGGCCGTCACGAAGGGCGTGAAGAGGTTGACCGTAATCGCCCCGCAGAAAGTCCCCTCCCCGATCTGCTCCGACTCCATCACGATGTCCGCCGTGCCGCCGTTGGGCAGGATCGGGTTGGCTCCCGGCGGAATGACGAAGTTGCGGAAGTTGATCTGCACCTGATCCGGCGCCTCCGCGTCCACCGCGAAGATCAAGTCCGCCAGCTTCACCCCCTCCTCAAGCTTCGAATTGAGCGTCCCCGACAGGCACGACAGCGTGTTGGCCTCGATGCTGATCAAGAGGTTCGAGCCCCCGCTGACGGTCGCAAAGCGCAGATCCCACTCGCCGGCCAGCGCCTCGAAGCCGCAAGGCTCCGCCCGCGTCAAGCCCGCGCAACCCGGGCCCTCCTGCACCAGCTCCGCGTCCCCCTTGCGCAAGATCGAGAAGTCCCCCGCGCTCGTCAGCGGGAAGGGCTCGAAGAGCTTGAAGGACATCGTCCCCGTGCCGCAGAAGCCGTTGGGCTGCCAGCTCTCCGACACCAGATCGATGGACGCCTTGCCGCCGTCGGGCAGCAGCGGGTTGGCCCCCGGCGGGATGTTGAACTCGCTGACGTGCACCACCATCTTGCCCTCGATCTCAAGAACATAGTCGATGGTCCCGATCGTTGACCCGTCCGTGTTGCTCGTCAGCTCGCCCGTGTAGCAGACCGCCTCGTCGTCGCTGGCCGTCAAGGTCATCGTCAACGACGTCGGCGGCGCCATCTGCGCCCTTTGCGTGTCCGTGATGAACTGCAGGTCGAACTCCCCGGCGAAGATGTCCGCGAGGCACCGACCCGTCGGCCCCTCGGGCTCCGGCTCGGGCTCAGGCTCCGGCTCCGGCTCCCCGGCGTCGGGCATGTCGTTGTTCTCCTGCTCCGGGCACACCCCGACGATCTCCGCCGTCTTCACGTCCTCGGTCGCGATGGCGCCGAAGGTCGAGCCGTCCAGCATCGCGTCGATCGGCACCGTGACCCTGCCCGTCGCGTCACCGCAGAAGGAGGTCGCCGACAACACCGTGCCCGTGAGCGTCAAGGTCGTCGTAATGTCGCTGCCCGTCAGCGGGTTGGCCTCGCCGCTGACCTGCACCTCGCCCAGATCCACGACGAAGGTCCCGTCCTCCTCGAAGACCACGTCCTCGACCGTGATCGAGTCGCCCGCCGCCGTGCGCGCGTCCTCCCTCGGCTCCACCCCGGCCGGCGGCAGCGTGTCGGTCTTGAGCGGCTGGAAGAGGAAGTCGATCGTGTTGGCCTCCGTGTCCACCGTCACCGTCGCCTGGATCAAGAGCGGCTTGAGCGGGTTGAGCGAGGTGGCCACCGCCACGAGGTAATCCCCCGAGAAATCAACACGTTGGCCCTCCACCGGGCCCGCGTCGCTCTCGGCGCGCCGATCCTCGGTGTTGCTCTCGAACTGATCAAAGCGCCCCTCAGGGTCAGGGGTGGAGCACCCGGCGCTGAGCGCGCCCAACGCAAGTGCCAGAATCAGCAGGGACCTCGTCGCCTTGGACATGATGCTCTCTCCAGATATGGACAGTCGGTCGGACAGAATCGTGAGCGGCGCGATTATACGACACCAGGGCGCGTCAACCAAACCTACTTGACTCATCCCGTCAAAACGGTCAAGGATTGGCGCGTCTCTGGCTCCACTTCGAGGGCCCTAAGCGCTCTCTCAGGACACAAGGGAGTTCTCGCCATGACCTCGCGACCCTCCGCGCGCAACCTCGCCCTCCTCACCGCCGCCGGTCTCCTGACCGCCTCGGCCTCGGCGCAGGCCGGCGGCTTCGCCTCGGCGCGCTTCGGCGGTGAGCGCGGCAACCCCACGGAGGCGAACCCCTTCGCCCTCTACTACAACCCCGGCGGCCTCGGCATGACCGAGGGCACGAGGCTGACCCTCGACGGCAACTTCGTCTTCCGCGACGCCTCCTACGAGCGACCCCTGGCCGCTGGCGTCGACGCCAACAGCGCCGAAGGGCAGGCCAACTTCGGCGAGGGCACCCTGAGCAACTTCCTCATCGCTCCGGCCCTCGCGGTGTCCAGCGATCTCGGCGGCAGCCCCGTCACCCTCGGCCTCGGCTTCTTCGTCCCCTTCGGCGGCTCCGCCGTCTGGGACACCGCTGACCCCGTCGAGGGCGCAGCCGGCGCCGTCGACGGCGTCCAGCGCTGGTACACCATCGACGGCACCATCCAGTCGCTGGCCTTCTCCCTCGGCGGCGCCTACCTCATCGAGCCCGCCAACCTCTCCATCGGCCTGGCCACCAACCTCTACCTCTCCAAGGTCGAGACCATCCGCGCCAGAAACTCCGACGGCTCCGACACCATCGACCCCATCGAGGGCCGCTCCTTCATCAGCGTCGAATCCACCGACCTCGGCCTCGGCCTCGGCCTCCTCTGGGAGCCCATCAAGGACTCGCTCTGGGTCGGCCTCAGCTACCAGAGCCAGCCCGGCTTCGGCACCATGACCCTCAAGGGCAACCTCAAGAACCTGCTGGCCACCGCCGAGCCCTCCGACACCCCCGTCGAGCTCACCCAGAGCCTCCCCGACATCGTCCGCCTCGGCGCCCGCTACCGCATCTCCCCCGAGCTTGAGGCCCGCCTCTTTGCCGACTTCACCCGCTGGAGCACCTTCGAGAACCAGTGCATCCTCAACGAGGGCGACGGCCCCGACGCCGAGACCATCTGCGCCACCGAGGCCAACGGCGCCTACACCAACGCCGATCGCCCCAACAACGCCGTTCAGGTCCTCAAGCGCGAATGGGAGGACACCTTCGGCGCCCGCCTCGGCCTGAGCTACTGGCCCATGGAGGCCCTTGAGATCCAGGTCGGCGGCGGCTTCGACTCCAGCGCCATCCCCGACCAGTTCCTTGAGCCCGCCCTCTTCGACATGAACAAGACCTTCGCCACCCTCGGCCTGCGCTACGACTTCACCGACTCGCTCGGCATGACCGTCGCGGCCACCAACGTCTTCTACGAAGAGCGCGACACCACCGGCGTCGCCACCTCCGAGGGCCTTGAGAACCCCAGCACCCAGCCCTCCTCGGCCGGCATCTACAACCAGAGCATCTTCCTGCTCAACGCCAACCTCGACATGGCCTTCTGAGAGGCTGACCCCGCGCCCGCTCCGCCCCACGCGCGAGCCCAGAGCGCCGCCGCATACGCGAAACCCCCAACGCCCGCCACGAACCCCAGACCCCAACGCCCGCCAAGAACGCGAGGCCACGACGCCCGCCAAGAACGCGAGGCCCCCGACGCCCGCCACGAACGCGAAACCCCCAACGCCCGCCACCCCAGGCTCG
>SYOX01000065.1 GCA_005804885.1 Pseudomonadota bacterium | reverse complement strand
GGTCGGTGACGCTGGCGCCGGCCAGTTGAGGCCGACTCGCCGGACGCCCCACGCTCTTCGCACCGCCCCACGCTCGACGATCGTCCCACGCTCGACGAGCGCCCCACGCTCCTCGCACCGCCCCGTTGGGGCGGGCTCGTCGGGTGGGGCTAGAAACTCAGGTGGGCTGCGCCCTGTCGGTCGCAGGCCAGCGCACGGGCGCCAGAGAATCGCCGGGCCAGATCACCGCGTCGAAGTAGGCCTGTGGATTGGGATTTTCACTCCCCAGGTGTCGACCTGGGCCGCCCGCTGGCCTGCGACCGACAGGGCGCAGCCCGCCCCGCGCTTCCAAGCCCCACCCGACGAGCCCGCCCCAACGGGGCGGTGCGAGGAGCGTGGGGCGCTCGTCGAGTTGTTGATCTGCGGTGCGATCTCTGTCTAGTTTCACGCCTTGTGTCTGAGCGCAGAGTGGAGGGTCCGAGGGGGGGGTGATGAGCGCCGAAACAACTCAACCGCCCCACCGCCACGAGCGCTCGGCGTTCGTGGGCCTCGTGGCGCTCTTGCTGGCGCCGATCATCGCGCACGGCCTTTGGCGCCCGCTCTTGCATGTGCTCGGGTCGGCTGGAGATGCGTCCGCGATTACGCTCTGGTCGCTCGCGACGGGCGCGGTGATCGCCATCGTCCGGGCGAGACGCCGTCGGCATGATCGTCGCGCCGGGCTGATCGCCCTGGCCGTGGGGTGTGTGGTCGCCGTCGGCGCCTCGGTCGGCGCCTCGCTTGGGCTCGGCGGCGCTCTGACGCTGCTGTGCGTCGCCGGGGCCATCGCGCCGCTGACGGGGTGGTTGAGCGCGCGGCTCCCGGCGGCGCTCGACGGCCTCGCGGGGCGCCACAGGGGGTTGACCGCGCTCTATGTGGCGCTGGCGCTGATGTCGATCGTCTCGACGGCGCGGCTGAGCGTCTTCATGGGCGACAGCGCGCGGGTGGAGCACCAGGTGCTCCCCAGCGAGGAGTTCCTGGAGACCCACAGCTGCCTGACCGCGTACATGTGGGCCGACGCCCTGGCCGACCAGGGCGTCGAGAACCTCTACGAAGCGCGCTGGTGGAGCGGCGCGCATGGCTTCCCGCCCGCGCCGCCTGGGTCCGAGGATCCCTACCGACCTTTTCTGCTCGATTATTACGCCTACCCGCCCCCCTTCCTGCTCGTCACGGCGCCGCTGTCCCCGTTTGAGGGGAGCTTTCCGGCGCAGCGGTCGCTGTGGTTCGGGCTCAACGGGTTGTTCCTGGCGGCGGGCCTCTGGATCGTGGCGCGCTGGGTCGGCGGGCCGGGCGCGCACCGGGTGTTGTTGATGGCCCCCTTGTTCTTTGGGAGCTTGCCGGTGCTGGTCACCCTCCAGATCGGCAACTTCCAGATCGCGGTGGTGGTGATGTCCGTCCTGGCGATGGTGGCCTTTGATCGGGAGCGCTCGGCGCTCGGCGGTGGGGTGCTGGCCTTCGCGATCCTGTCGAAGATCTCGCCTGGGCTCTTTGGCGTGGTCCTCCTGTCGCAGCGCCGGTGGAGGAGCGCGGCCTGGACGGCGGGCTTCGGGGCGCTCCTGGTGGCGCTGTCGGTCCTGGTCGACGGCCTGGACCCCATGGTGTCCTTCCTGACCTACACGCTCTCTCGCCTCAGCTCGGGGGAGGTCTTCTCGTTCATGGATGACACGGCGCTCAACGTCATCACGAACATGTCGCCCTTCGGGCTGCCCTTCAAGCTGCGGCTCCTGGGCCTGGAGGTGGGCGATCCCTGGGTCCTGGGGCGCATCATCAGTCGTATATATACGGTTTTGCTGGTGATTCTTGCGATCGTAGCCCTGCGCCGGCGAGGCGATCGGCGCGCCCAGGCGATGACCTGGATGTCCCTGGTGGTCTTGTCGGCCCTCCAGAGCCCCTTCGCGCCTGGTTATACGCTCATCGGTCTCCAATGGGCGTTGACCTTGTTGAGCGTCGAGGTCCGCAGCTTTCGAGGCGCGGTGGCCCTCGGGGTCCTCTGGTTGTTGATCGTGGTGGTGGCGCCCTTGGGTGTCACCGCGCAGCTTGTCCAGAGCGTGTTTCAGTCGGCCCTCGCCCTTGGGGTCCCTGTCTGGCTGGTGTTCCGGGCCTTCAGATCGGGCGCCTCTCCAGCGCAGGGCGAGCCCATGAGCCGGGGAGTCGAGGGGGCGGGATCAGATGGGGACCTCGATGCTTGAGGCGATCTCTTCGATGATGGCCTCGGCCTCGGTCCTGTTGCCGCCGAGGGTGCCGGAGGCGCCGGCGAGGCTGATGCGGTGGGCCAGGGTGGGGATGAGCAGGGAGGTGACGTCGTCGGGGGTGCAGTAGGGGCGGCCCTTGACGAAGGCCAGCGCGCGGCAGGCGCGCACGAGGGCGAGGGCGCCGCGGGTGGAGACGCCGGTGCGCAGGGCGGGTGAGCGGCGGGTGACCTCGATGACGGACAGGATGTAGTCGATCAGGGAGGGGTCGATGCGGATCTCGTTGACGTGGGCCTGGAGGCGGCGCAGGTCCTCGAGGGTCAGGACGTTCTTGAGGGAGTCGACGGGGGCCTCGGTGCGGCGGTGGAGCAGGAGGTCGCGCTCGACCTCGCGGGCGGGGTAGCCGATGGAGAGGCGGATGAGGAAGCGGTCGAGCTGGCTCTCGGGCAGGGGGTAGGTGCCGTGGTACTCCAGGGGGTTCTGGGTGGCCATGACGATGAAGGGCTCGGGCAGGTCGTGGGTCTGGTCGTCGATGGAGACGCGCTGCTCGGCCATGGCTTCGAGCAGGGCGCTCTGGGTGCGTGGGGTGGTGCGGTTGATCTCTTCGGCGAGCAGGACGTTGGTGAAGATCGGGCCGGTCTTGAATTCGAAGGTGGAGGTCTGTGTCTTGAAGATGTTGACGCCCATGATGTCGGTCGGCAGCAGGTCGCTGGTGAACTGGACCCGCTGGAAGTCGGCGCCGACGCTGCGGGCCATGGCGTGAGCCAGGGTGGTCTTGCCGACGCCGGGGACGTCCTCGAAGAGGATGTGGCCGCGGGCGAGCAGGGCCGTGACGGCCATGGAGACGACCTCGGCCTTGCCCTTGAAGACGGACTCGATGTTGTCGATCAGCGCCTTGATCAGCGCGGCGGGCGGCTTCCTCGGGTCGGCCTGTGTGTCGTTCAAGTCGAAGCGCTCCGGGCAGGTGGGGGCGCTGGCCGCCTTGGGCCAGCCTCGGTCAGTCGTTGGCCTTGAAGTCCCATCGGGACAGGATGCTCTTTACCATGGGGATCTGGTCGATGGCGACCTTGCCCATGAAGAGATCCTCCTCGCTGCCGCCCTCCTTCAGAAAGCGGGTCACGAGCAGGTGTCCCTGCAGGTAGACGAAGTCCTTGGGGTTGCCGCCGAGCCTGGAGGTGTCCGTCAGGCCGCGCTTGACCCGCAGGGTCACGTCCCAGGCGATCTCCGGCGAGGCGCCGACGTCCAGCAGGCCCTGAAAGGTGTCGGCGAAGCTGTGGTGGTGGGCCAGGTGGGCGCCAAGCGCCCGGTAGGCGTAGATGATGGTCATCGAGCGCCGCAGGAGGCCGTGCTTCTGCTCCATCCACGACGCCAGCCCCTCCTCGGTGGCCATGTAGCCCGGCAGGCCCAGGCCGAGGTTGAGCAGCCCGGTGGCGAAGCCATTGCACGCCCGCTGGACGTGGGTGCCGAGCTCGTGGACGATCAGCCGGTCGCGATCCGGCAGCGAGAAGGCGCTGTCGGACTTGATCCGCACCTCCTTGTGCCTCGCCGAGACCGACATCCGCGCCGACATCTCCCCCAGCACGACCACCTTCCAGCCCTCGATCTCCATCCGACCCAGCGCGTCCCGCATCGCGTCGGCCATCGCCCAGGCGTTCAGGCGCTCCCCCTTGTCGTCGTCGATGTCGGGCGCGCTCTCCAGCTCGACCGTCCCGCACAGGATCCCCCGGGCCAGCGCCTGGATCTCGGCGTCCGGCAAGCCGTAGAGCTCGGCCGTCACCTCCCCGAAGCGCGCCGTCCCGCGCGCCTCCAGCATCTCAAGCTGAAGCTCGATCTCTCGGATCTGGCCCCGAAAGATCGCGTCGACCTCGGTGTCGCCCAGGTCCAGCGCGCGGACCGCGCGCGCCGTCCTCGCCATATCCTCCCTCGGCAAGGGCAGGTACTCGAAGAATGGATCGATCACCCTCCCTCGCCGGAAGGCCAACCTGAACGCCTCCCAGGCCCGCCGCCGCGAGGGCATCGTCGGGTTGAGCAGCTTCGCCGGCGACAGCCACGTCGCGATCTCGACGATCTGGCGATCGAGCGCCTTGAGCCTGCGTATCTCGTTGACCTGCGACATTTGCCCCTCAAGAAGACCGACCGACAATCTATCAGATCGACCGCGGCCTTGTTTAGCCCAAAGCGCCGACCTCGCCAGGATCAAGCCGCTTCCCCCAAGATCGACCCCGCTTGATCCCGTTGCCGATAGTGTGGCAGACCAGAGTGGGACTTCCCCCTCATGTCGCCCGCCGCCGACAGCAGGCCGCCATCGGCGGCAGGCTACTCATGGCGGCAGGCCAACCATGGCGGCAGGCCAACCATGGCGGCAGACCACCACTGGCGACAGGCCACCACCGGCGACAGGCCACCACCGGCGACAGACCGCCATCGGCGGCCTGCCGCCACTGGCGGCTTCGGCGCCCCGACCCGGACCCAGAGCGCGATTTATGGCTGAACCCGCCCAAGAAAAATCCGGATGGACCACCCTCGCGCTCGTCGGGGCCAGCGCCCTGATCACCCTCGTCGCCGCCGATCTGGCCCTGTCCACCATCTCGCCGGTGCCGCCCGCGATCATGGAGGTCGACGACGGCGTCCAGATGCTCCGCGAGGCCGACCCTCAGACCCTCGTGCTCGGCTCCAGCCACACCCGCTCCTTCGTCCCCATGCGCCAGCTCCTGCTCGACCGCACCGGCGGCGCCAACACCATGGCCCTCGTGCCGATCGAGTGGGGCATCTTCTCGTCCTACCTCTGGGTGACGCAGAACCGGATCGCGACCCTCATCGACGAGCGCCGCGACGGCGCCCTGGTGCGCCCCTCGCTCAAGCGCGTCCTGCTGATCACGACCTTCTACGACATGTGCGACGTCCAGCACATCGGCAATGTGAACCTCCCCGCCCGCGCCTGGGAGCTCTCGCACTTCACCGCCGACCTGCGCGCGAAGGGGCTGACTGAGTTCAATCGCAACTACCTGCAAACACACTGGAAATCCGTCTTCCCTGGATCGGTCCTGATCCAGAACCGAGGCCACGAGCGCGTCGCCGACGCGCTGCGCGAGCTGGCCCGCCCCATCGACGAGGAGCGGCGGCGCGAGATCCGCGCCGAGAAGGTCGTCTGGGCGATCGGGAACATGGAGCGCCAGAACGAGACTTGCTGGCCCGCGCTGGAGCGCGAGGCGCTCGACGACCTGCTCGACTTCTTCATCAGCCGCCAGATCGAGCCGACGATCGTCCTCTTCCCGCTGCTGCCCGACATCGTCAGCGACAAGTCCAGGGCCACGGTGCTGGCCCGCTACGCGGAGTATGCGGCCGAGCTCGGGCGGCGGCGCGGGATTCGAGTGGTGGACATGACCTACGGCGCGCCGCTTGAGGCCAAGGACTTTCAGGACGACTTCGATCACCTGACGGCGGAGGCCAACCCGAACTTCGCGCGGTGGGCGCTGGACGCTCACCTGCCCTTCCTTCTGGAGCCTGTCACAGGCGAGGGCCGCCGATGAGCATTCATCAGGTGGAGTTGTGGTTCTTCTTGCCGGCCTTGCTGGCCTTGTACTGGCTGGGGGTGGGCCGCCGCGTGTGGCAGAACGCCGCGCTGGTGCTCGGCGGCTTCGCCTTCTACTGGGCCTGGAATCCGTCGCTGGTCTGGGTGCTGGCGCTGGCCATCGGGGTCGATTACGGGCTGGGCCGCTTCATGGGCGCCGAGGGGAGGCCCGAGGGGCAGCGCAAGGCGGCGCTGGCCTTGAGCCTGGTCTACAACCTGGGCCAGCTCGGCTATTTCAAGTACGTCGGCTTCTTCGCCACCTCCTTCAACGAGCTGATGTCGGCGGCGGGCCTGAACGCCTCTGCGCCGGTGCTCAAGATCGCGCTGCCGCTGGGGATCTCCTACTTCACCTTCAGCAAGATGGCCTACGTGATCGAGGTCTACTATCGGCGCACCCCGGTCTGCACGTCCTTGCTGGACTTCGCCGCCTGGGTCTCCTTCTTCCCGCAGCTGGCGGCGGGGCCGATCGTGCGGCCGAGCCAGCTCCTGCCGCAGCTGGCCGAGGGCCGCAGGCCGAGCGCGGCGGTGATCGGCGCCGGGGCGCGGGCCTTCCTGCTGGGCTTCGCGCTCAAGGCCTACGTGGCCGACTGGCTCGGCCCCAACATCGTCGACCCGATCATGAGCGCCGAGGCCGATTACAGCGCGGCGATGCACTGGCTCGGCGTCGTCGGCTACGCCCTGCAGATCTTCGGCGACTTCGCCGGCTACAGCCTCATGGCCATCGGCCTGGGCCGCCTCTTCGGGCTGGAGCTGCCGGAGAACTTCAACTTCCCCTTCCTGAGCCAGAGCTTGATGGACTTCTGGCGTCGCTGGCACATCACGCTCAACACGTGGCTCTTTGATTACCTCTACGGCCCCCTGACCTTGAGCCGGGGGTGGTGGAGAGGGCGGCTGGATCTGGGCTTTCTGGTGGTCTTTGCGATCAGCGGGCTGTGGCACGGGGCGGCCTGGGGCTTCGTCGTCTGGGGTGTGATGCACGGCGTCGCGCTGGTCGTCGAGCGCCGCTGGGGCGAGTTCTACAAGGGGCTGTGTCGCAAGGATCGGGCGTGGGTCAAGCGGCGCCAGACCCGCGCCTACGCGCTGCTGGCCTGGGGGCTGACCCAGCTCTGGTTCGTGCTCACGCTGATCCCCTTTCGCATCCACGACCTGGGCGACATGAGCGACTTCGCCAGGGGGCTCTTCGTCTCCTCGGGGACGACCACGCCGCCGGGCCTTGAGAGCCTGCGTGAGCTTCAGAACTTCGCCGTGATCCTCGCCTTTCTGGTGGCCTGGCACCTGTCCACGACCCGCTTGGGGCAGGCGGCGTGGCGGCGCTTCGAGGCCGCCCCGGCGCCCTTGCGCGGCGTCGCCTACGGCCTCGCGCTCGTCTACCTGTTCATCTTCGTGCCGCTCTCGGCCGGCACCTTCGTCTACGCGAACTTCTAGCTCTGGAGGGGTCGGGCATGGATCGAGCCGCCATCCGTCAGCACATCGTCGACTGGTTGGACGACAACCACCACTTCGGCGACGCCGAGCGCCTGATCGTCAACGACGACATCTCGTGGATCGATCACGGCATCCTCAAGAGCCTGGCCTTCGTCGAGCTGATCCTGTTCCTGGAGGACACCTGCGGGGTCGAGCTGCCCCGCGACACCCTCACGCGGGAGAACTTCGACGGGATGAACAAGATCCTCGACCGCCTCGAGGTCGCCGGCGCGAGGCTCGGCTGACATGAGCGACACCCCCGACATCTTCTTCCAGCCCGACGAGGCCATGATCGCGGCCTCGGCCATGACCGACTTTACGGCCCATTGCGCGCGGATCGCGGGGCGGGCCTTCCCGACCTATGAGGCGCTGCACGGCTGGTCGATCCAGCAAGCGGACGCCTTCTGGGCGGCGCTGCTCGGCTGGTCCGGGATCATCCACGGCGGCGATCCCTCGCCGACGCTGGTCGGCGAGGGCGTCGAGGGGGCGCGCTTCTTCCCTGGGGTCGAGCTCTCGTACGTCGAGAACCTGCTGGCAGGGGCGAGGCTGCGGGGTGATCTCTCGGCGCCGGCGATTACGTCGTGCGATGAGTCGGGGCGGGTCGAGGTGATCACCTGGGCGGGGCTGGCCGGGCAGGTCGAGCGGCTGGCGGCGGGCCTGAGCGAGATCGGCGTCGAGCGCGGGGATCGCGTCGTGGCCGTCGTGCGCAATGCCGCCGACGCCATCGTGGCCTGCCTGGCGGTCACGGGCCTGGGGGCGACGTGGTCGTCGACGGCGCCGGACATGGGCCTTGAGGCGATCGTGGGCCGCTTCGGGCAGCTCGGGCCGCGCTGGCTGGTCACCCACGCCGCGCAGCGCTCCGGGGGCCAGCGGGTCGACCTCGGGCCGCTGGTCAAGGGGCTGGTCGAGGCCCTGCCGACGCTGGCCGGGGTGATCGCGCTGGACCCCGAGCCGCTGCCGCCGCTCGGGGCGCCGGTCCACGCGCGCGCGGCGCTGGACGCGGCGGGTCAGGGCGCGTCGATCCGGTGGCCGAGGGTGCCCTTTGATCACCCGCTCTTCACCCTCTTCTCATCCGGGACGACGGGGGCGCCGAAGTGCATCGTGCACGGCGTCGGCGGGACGCTGCTCCAGCACGTCAAGGAGCACCGGCTGCACGGCGACCTGGGGCCGGGCGACACGCTCTACTTCCACACCACGGCGGGCTGGATGATGTGGAACTGGCTCGTGTCGGCGCTGGCCAGCGGCGTCCACGTCGTCGTCTACGACGGCTCGATCGCCTACCCCGGCCCCGACGCCCTGGTCCGGCTCCTGGAGCGCGAGCGCGTGACGGTCTTTGGCACCAGCCCGGTCTACCTCCAGTATCTGGAGCTCTCCGGCGTCCGCCCGGCCGAGATCGCGGACCTGAGCGCGCTGCGGCTGGTGATGTCGACCGGCGCGGTGCTCTACCCGAGGCACTTCGACTTCGTGCGCGCGCACGTCAAGGCCGTGCCGGTCCACTCGATCTCGGGCGGCACGGACATCATCGGCTGCGTCGTGCTGGGCAACCCGAACCTGCCCGTCTACCGGGGGGAGAGCCCCTGCAAGGCGCTGGGGCTGGACGTGCGCGTCATCCACGGCGGCGCGACCTCGGCCGAGGGCGTCGGGGAGCTGGTGTGCTGCGCGCCCTTCCCGTCCAGGCCGGTGTCCTTCTTCGGCGACGAGGGGGGCGAGCGCCTGCGCGCGGCCTACTTCGCGGAGAACCCTGGCGTGTGGACGCACGGCGACTTCGTGGAGCTGACCGGGCGCGGGACGGCGCGGATCATCGGCCGATCGGACGGCGTCTTGAACATCAAGGGCGTGCGAATCGGGCCGGCCGAGATCTACGGGGCCCTGGGCGACGTCGAGGGGCTGGCCGACTCGATGGCGCTCTCGGCCGAGGACCCGGCGGCCTTCGGGGGGCGGCGGCTGATCCTGCTGGTGGTGCTCGGCCAGGGCGCGGCGCTCGATCGTCAGCTGACCTTGAGGATCAAGCGCACGCTCAAGGAGCGCTGCTCGGTGAACCACGTGCCGGAGCGCGTGATCGCCGTGCCCTCCTTGCCGACCACGCACTCGGGCAAGCGCTCCGAGCGCGCGGCGCAGGACGTGCTCGACGGCCGTCCGGTGCGCAACCGGCATGCGCTGCGCAACCCGGAGTCGCTCGAGGCCATCGTGGCGGCCTTCGAGGCGCCTTGAACGGAGGGTCGAAGAAAAGTCGGCGCGGCGCGCAACATCGCGGCCCTGCGGCCCGAAAACGGCTCCAGCGACGGGTCGCAGTTGCGCGTGGGCTGGCTCTGGCCCAGAATGAGCCTGGAGCCCGATGTGCCCAAGGGCGCGCACCCCACCCGTTCGGGTCAGGGCAACAGGGAGCGGACTGATGAGCAACCCGATTGATGGAGGCGCGGGGCCGGGCGGCCCCGACTGGGCCGAGGCGACGAGCGCCTCGGAGGGCGTGGGGGTCGAGGGCGCCGCGGGCGAGCCGGCGGGCGTGGAGCTGGCCGGCTTCGACGACTTGGGCGCCGAGACGGTCGATCTTGAAGACCTCAACGCGGTGATCAACGAGGTCGCCGAGCGCCTCCAGGCCGGCGAGCTGCGCGACCCCGTCGAGGCCATCGAGCGGGTCATCGACGAGGCCGTCGCGCTGCGCACCGAGGGCTTCGGGGCGGGCCTCCAGCGAGACATGGCCGCGTCGATGCGCGCGGTGCTGATGGACGATCCCTTCTTCGTCGTCGAGGTCGAGGCGCTCATCGCGCACGCGCTCGCGAGGTTGTCGTGAGGGCCGCCGCGCGCCGCGAGGCCCCCCGCAGATCCGCCGCCCGCAATGTCGAAGAGGATCGGGTCGCCGCGCGCCGCCTCGCGGCCCTCTGCGCCGCGTCGGCCGCGTCGCTGTGGGCCGCGACGGCGGCGTCCCAGGCGCCGCTGCCAGCCGTCACCGGCCTCTGCTTCGGCGAGACAGGTCAGGAGCGCGCCGCCGCCGAGGTGTGCGGGATCCTCGACCAGCAGCTGCGCGAGGCGCCCACGCTCAAGGCCGTCGAGGTCGACCGCGTGATGGTCGCTGGCGCCGACTTCGATCCCAGCGACGCCGTCAAGGGCGCCCGCGAGTTGATCGATGAGGGCGCCGAGATCTTCAAGGCGGGTCGCGGCAGCCGGTCGCTGCGCCAGCTCCGTCGCGGCCTTGAGGCGGCGCTGATGCTGGAGCCCTGGATCCTCGACCGGAGCATCCTGGCCGACGCCCTGCTCTGGAACCTGCGCGCCGAGGTGACCTCCGGCGCCACCCAGGACCAGGCCACGGCGCTGGCGCTGCGGCTGCTCAACTTCACCCCCTCGATGCGCGTCACATGGCCCTCCGCGGTGGAGGAGGAGCCCGTGCGCGCCATCATCGAGCGCGCCCAGCGCCGCCTCGACACCCAGCGGCCCGGCCGCCTGGAGGTCCAGTGCCCCGTGGCCCACAGCGAGGTCTTCCTCAACGGGCGCTTCGTCGGCGTCACCCCGCTGCTGCTGGGCAACCTGCCCGCCGGCGAGCACCTCATCCGGGTCCGCAAGACCGGCTACGAGCCCGTCGTTCATATCGTCGAGAGCGTCCCGTCGAGCCTGGTCACCCTGGATGTTGTCCTGAGTCCTACGAAAAACATCAAGATCTACGATGGGTTGCGAGATAAGGTCGCCGTCGATCTTGGCGCCTCGGCGGCTGGCGCCGGGCTCGTTGACCTTCGGGCGCTGCTGGTCGTCGATCAGGCGATCGTCGTGCGCGTCACCGCGAAAGGCGATGGTCTGAAGCTGGAGGGCTTCCTGTACGACATGCGCTCCTCGCAGCTCTTGTTGAGCGCGACGGCCAGGATCGAGGATCGGAGCGGTGAGGCGCGCAACAGCGCCGTCGGGGGCCTCCTTCAGAGCTTGCTCGCGCTGCCGGTGGTGACATCCAACGTCGGCGAGCCCGCGGGCCCCTCCGGCCCAGGGGTCGAGCCCGGGGGCGGGCTTCTGGACGCGTGGTGGTTCTGGGCGGGCATGGGCGTGGTCACCGCTGGCGCCCTGACCACGGGGATCGTCCTCTTTGTCGACGAAGAGCCCGTGCCCACCGGCCGCGGTGGGCTCCTCTTGAGGTTCTGACGCTGGATGAAGCAACCCGCCCTGCCCCCTGATCCCAAAGAGGTCCATCCACAAGGCCCCCCTCCAGACGCCGCCGCGTCGACCTGGGCGCCGCCGCTGGCCGCGATCCCCATCGCGCTGCTGGCGCTGGCGGTCGCCGAGGGGCTGTCGCTGCCCTTGGACATCCGGAGCGCCTTCCCCGAGCAGCCCTTCGTGAGCGCGGCCCTGACGATCCGCTTCGCGCCAGGGTTGTTCTCGGGGCTGATCGGCGCTTGGGTCGCGGTCGGGCTGGTCGAGTGGATCTTCGGGCCATCCGGCGCGTTGGTGGCTCGCTGGCCGGCGTCGAGGCGGCTTCGGTGGCCAGCGATCGGGTTGATCGCGGCGGCGGCGTCAGCCTTCGTCTACGAGACCTTGAGCGCCTCGGGGTTGTTGGCGGGGCACCCGGCGGCGCTGATCGGCGTCGGGGCGCTCTGGGTGGGGATGTGCCTCGTCTACGGGTGGGTGACCAGGGCGGGCCGCTGGGCGCTGGCGGCGGGTCTGGCGCTGCTGGCCGCTGGCGTCGCGCTGGGCGTCGCCGTGGAGGAGGTGCCGAGCCAGTACTTCTCGATCCGACAGGGAACGGTCGACGCGGCCCTCGTCCTGGCCCACCTCGGCGCCACCTGCGCCCTGGCTTGGGCGTGGCCTCGGCGGCGCCTGCGGTGGGGGCTCGTCGCGGCGCCGCTGGCGGCCTGCGCGGCCTCGCTGGGGTGGGTCGGGAGCCAGGAGGTCGATCCGGCCCTGTTCCGCCGCTACACCGCCGTGGGGCAGGTCAGCGCCGCGGCCAGCGCCACCGGCCTCTTCGAGGTCAAGGGGCCGCTGGAGCCCGATCCCGAGGCGCAGGCGCGCTTTGATCGGCTCTCCGGGTTGCCGGATCTGGGGGCCGACTTCGACCTGAGCGCGCACAACGTCCTCGTCATCATGGCCGAGACCACGCGCTACGACGCCACCTCGCTGGCCACCCCCGGGCTGCGGACCACGCCGAGCCTCGACCGCCTCGTGGCCGACGGCGCCTTCCGGTTCAGCGGCGCCACGACCTGCGCGCCGTCGACCGCGCTGGTGTCGGCCTGCGTGATGGGGATGAGCTTCTTCTCGGCGGTGTCCTTCAAGTTCGACGTGGTGCCCTGGCGAGGGGAGCTGATGCCGGATGTGGAGACGGCGGCGGAGGTGTTCAAGGCGGGCGGGTACGAGACCTTCGCCGTCCTGCACAACTGGTTTGGGCGCTTCGGCGGCTTCGAGCAGGGCTTCGATCACTTCAGCCTCGGCCTCCTGGACGATCGCGAGGCCGATCGAAAGGCCGTCGACGCCGCCCTTGAGCGGATCGATGACGTCAAGGAGGGGCGCTTCTTCGGCTGGATCTTCCTGGAGGGGCCGCACTGGCCCTACCTCGACTGGCCGCCCGATCCTCAACCTGTCGATCTGCGCGAGCGCTACCATCGTGAGATCCAGGCGATGGACGCCCAGCTCGGGCGGCTGATCGACAACCTCAAGGCGCGCGGGCTCTACGACGAGACGGTCATCGTCTGGGTGTCGGATCACGGCGAGGAGTTCCGGGGCCAGACGCCCGCGCACGGGACGCTGGACATCAAGACGCTGCATGTGCCGATGGTGATCCGGGTCCCGGGGGTCCAGGGGCGAGCGATGGACGCGCCGACCTCGTCGTCCTACCTCATGCCCTGGCTGCTGGGCTCGGGCGACGCGGCGATGCGCGCGGCCGCAAGCGCGCGGATCCAGGCCGATCTCGGGCCGCTGATGCGCGCCTCGGAGGGGGCCGTCCTGTCCGAGCGCCCCACCTTCTCATGGCTGGCCCGCGATCGCCTGAGCCCCGGGATGCAGATCGCGCTGATCGACGGCAAGCGGGTGGTGCAGCACGATCTGGCCTCGTCCTCGACCGGGATCTTCGACCTGAGCGCGCCCTCAGGCGACGACCTCGCCCGCCTCCGCCCCGACGACGCCCTCGCCCTTCAAACAAAGCGGCGGATCGAGGCGGTCCTTCAGGTCAGCGCGGCGCGGCGGCACACGATCCTCCCCGTGAAGTCAACCGGGGTGTGGTTCGCGGACTGAGGCGGCCCCAGACTCAAGCACAAGTGCTTGAATTTCAGGCTGTTTTTGGGATCTTCGTGGCGACGTCGCCGCGCCGGATGATGCCGGGCTGGACGATCCGGGCGTTGAGGCCGCGCAGGTGCAGGTGGCGGCGCTCGGGGGCGTTGATGAAGCGCATGGCGTCGAGGCCGAAGCGGGCCGCGAACTTCTTGCAGCCCGTGTGCGGCTCGGCGGTGATCTCGATGATGGCCTCGCCGATGGCCAGCCGGGTGCCCGGCGGCAGGTTCTCCTCGCTCATGTCGAGGTCGATGTAGAGCTGATCGCCGGCCAGCGCCCAGCGCGCCCGCTCGCCCGCGACCAGCGCGATCGTGCGGGCGCCCATCAGGTTGAGCTGCATGTCCGGGTTGGCGGCGCTTCCGGGCGGCTTCCTGCTGCCCTTGGCCTTCCAGTTGTCCCCGACGAGCCCCTCGTCGAGGTCGAGGGTGCCCTCTTCGAGCACCTCGCGCGCGTCGACCTCGGGGCGCCGGACGATCATCTCCAGCACCCCTGCGTCGCGGGGCGCCTCAAGGATCGCGCTCAGGCCGGCTTCAAGCTCGGCCAGGGTCAGAGTCGTCATGGTGCCTCTCTCAAGCGCGCCGGGTCGCGGCGGCCAGGCGTCCGCGTCGGCGGAGGGGTGGGCTCAGTCGCAGATCCCGAAGCCGTTGATCGCCTCGGTGCGCCCGTTGAGGGTGAAGGACAGCTCGATGGGGGTGCAGGCGTCGCCCTGGCGCCGGGTGCAGTCGGCGTTGCCCCGGTTGGTCTTGCACAGGGCCTTACAACGGTTTCCGGGGTTGTTGCCGCCCTGGATGCTGATGCAGAGCGTCCCGGAGGCGCACTGGTCGTCGTTGGGGTTGCAGGGCGTGTTCTCCGTCAGCGTGCCGCCGCCTTCGAAACAGAGCGCGTCCCGGTTGGAGATCGGCTGGCAGGTCGTCCCCTGGGGGCAGGACGCCGGCGAGTCGACCGGGTCGCAGCGGGTCGCGCCGACGCACAGCCCGACGTTGTCGAAGCCCGTCAGCGTCGCGCCGCAGATCGCCTCCCCGATGCAGCCCTGGCCGCTCTGGGGGTTGCAGATCCGCGTGCAGCGCGAGCGGTCGTCCTCCCCCGTGATGATGCACTCCAGGCCCCGCTGGCAGTTGCTCGGGATCCCCCCGCAGAGCTCGCCTTCGCCCAGGACGCCCTCGGATCGGCACTCGAAGCTGTCGTTGCGCCCGAGCGAGCACATCAGCCGCAGCCCGGGGCAGTCCTGGCGCACCGGGTCGCAGGTGCAGGGGGCGTCGATGCCGTCGCAGTCCTCGTCGACGCCGTCGCCGCACTGCTCGGAGCCCTCGGGGCTGATCGCGAAGCTCATGTCGTCGCAGTCGGCCGCGAGGCACCCGTCGCCCTGGCCGTAGCCGTCGCCGTCCTCGTCGACGCAGTCGCCCAGATCCCGGCACGCGGCCGCGTCGCAGACCTGCTGGCGCGGGCAGGTGTAGAAGTCGAAGGCCGAGCCGTCCGGTCGGCAGATCCGCACCGTGCGGCCGTCGAAGCACTCGCGCACGTTGGCCGTGCACGTCCCCGGGGTGCCCACGTCGTCGCTGCAGTAGCCGCCCCGGCAGGGCGCCTGCTCCGGGCAGATGCCCAGGTCGTAGCTCGATCCGTCGCCCCGGCAGATCCGCACGAGGTTGTCGCGGACGCACTCGCGCTCGAAGGGCTCGCAAGGGCCCATCGTGGGGTCGCCGTTGTTGCCCGGATCGGGGTTGGGGCCAGGGTTGGGGTCCGGGTTGGGTTCGGGGTTGGGATCGGGATTGGGTTCAGGGTTGGGGTCGGGGTTGGGGCCAGGGTTGGGGTCCGGGTTCGGGTCGCCATTGCTGCACAGGCCGTTGGCGCAAGGCTGGTCCTGGGGGCAGGTGCCGAAGTCGAAGCCCGATCCGTCCGGTCGGCAGACGCGGAAGTTGGCCGCGTCCAGGCAGGTCCGCACGTCCGCCACGCAAGCCGCTCCCCCCTCAGGTCCGGCAACCTCGTTGGTGCCTTCGGAGCAGCCAGCGGCGAAGGAGGCCAGCGCGGCGATCATGATCGATGCGGATCGCGTTGATTTCATGGAAGAAAATCGATGTCGGGTCGTCATGGCGGTTCTGCGGCTCTCGTCGAAGGGACCTGCCTGTGCCAGCGCGGACCACCATAGCAGAGCGGGCCGCGCAAGTCAGCGTTCAGGGTTGGGGGGCGTCCGGGGCTTGCGGCGAGGTCGGGCCGACCGAGGCGGTGAAGATGCCGGAGAGCAGGACGGCGGCGCCGAGGAGCTTCGTGGGGGTGATGGCCTCGTCGAAGATCGCCCAGGCCAGCAGGCCCGAGCCGATGGGCTCGGCGAGGATGGCGATGGCGACCATGGCGGGGCTGAGGTGTCGCAGGGCCCAGACGAGGCTGTTGTGGCCGACGAGCTGGGGGAAGACGGCCAGCAGCAGGAACATGAGCCAGGAGTGGGCGGGCAGCGCGTCGAGGGGGGCGCCGAGCAGCAGGGCCAGGGGCAGCAGGAGCAGGGCGGCCGAGGCGTTGGTCAGGGTGGCGTAGGCCGACAGGTGGACGGTGCGGCGTGCGCGGCGGCCGGCCAGGAGGTAGGCCGAGCCGCACAGGGCGCCGACGAGCGCGAGCCCATTGCCGAGCAGCGATCGGCTCGGCCCGACCCGGAGGTCGTCGAAGCCGACGATGAGGGAGCCGGCCACGGCCAGCGCGATCCCGACCCACAGCCGCCCGGAGATGCGGTCGCCGGTGACCAGGGGCGAGAGCAGGCCGACGAAGATGGGGTTCATGGTCACGAAGAGGACCGAGGAGGCCACCGTCGTGTACTCCAGGCTGGTCATCCAGGCCCAGAAGTGCAGGCCGAGGAAGACGCCGGCCCAGGCGCAGGTGAGCGCCTCGCGCCGCTCCAGGCGCCACCACCCCGCGCCGAGCTGGATCCGGGCGATCAGCGCCATCAGCGCCGCCGAGATCGTCGCGCGCAAAAAAGCCGTGGTGATGCCTGGGGCCTCGGCCATGCGGATCAGGATCGCGGCGGCGCTGATGGCGCAGACCCCGGCGGTCAGGACGCTTGCCAGGAGGGCCTTGGGGGGCGAGTCGGCGTGTTTCATGTGGAACAACCGGGCGGCGGCCCCCTCAAGCGGCGGCGATCAAGGGTGATCGGGGAGAGCGGCTCCAGGGCGCCGCGCGGTCGAACCGGCGGCCTTCAGGGGGCCTCGCAGCGCTCCTGGAGGGTCTTCTTGTCCTCGGCGCGGGTCAGGGCGCCGGTCGCGTCGACCTCGAAGCAGGTCTCGGCGTCGAGCTGGCGGAACTCGATCCGCTTGGTGTCGCGCTGGAGGATCTCGTTCGTGCCGCCGCTCTTGACCATCAGGGACTTGCCGCAGATCTGCGTGGCGGCGGCCTCCTGGGTCTTTCGGGCGCAGCGCAGCGTGCAGCTCTCGGAGACGACGACGTCGGGGCAGGCGTCGGCGCCCTTGTCGCACGCGCCCAGCGCCGCCAGGGCGATCAGGGCCAGCGCGAGGGCGGTCAGAAGGTTGATGCGGGGGGTCATCCTGAGGTCCATTGCTCCCTCCTCCTGGTGGGTGGGTGGGGCACTGTACAGGGGTTTGCTCGGGGGGACAACGCTCGCGGAGGGGAGGGGATCATGGATGGGAAGGGGGGCTCACTTGACCCTCCACAGCAGACGCCAGTCGGGGTTGTGGGTGGGGCTCCAGGGTGCTCCAGGTTGAGCGTTGTGCCAGATGAGGGGTTGTCCGGGTTGGGGATCGACGATCCTGAGTTGATCGCCGGGCATGCCCAGGCGCACGCCCGAGCGCCGATCAGCGGCCACGCCATCCCGGAGGATGCATTGCATTTCTCGTTGGATGTTGCGCTCGTAGACGCAGGGCGAGGGGTCCAGGGAGGCGGTCAAGACCCTGTGGCCTGAAAAGAGCAGGGGGCGTTGAGCGGTCGCGCTGGGGCTTGTCCACCAGGACCAGCAGGCGTCATCGGCCACCATCTCAACATCGTCGAGCGCCAGGCGGAAGGGCCTGACGTTGTAGGTAGGAGGGGTCAGGTCGAAGAGGGCGAATCGGCTGTTGATGAAGTGGCCTTGCTCGATGCGCACATTGTGGCGGCCCTGGCCCCACAAGAAGCCGACTGTGGCTTGGATGCGGGTGCGCACGATCTCCACGGGGACTGTATGATGAGGTGTGTAAGATAGCCCTGGGGTAAAATAGGGCGTCGAGCCCCTTCCCATGGAGATCGAGATGACTGACAAACGCAGAAAAGGTCGCACCTCCCCCAACGCCTTTAGCCCTGAGGTCGAACTG